>JBPOIR010000077.1:0-22009 GCA_052034335.1 Pseudomonadota bacterium
GGATGAGTCCGCATGTGTATGCTAATCTTTTTAAAAAGTTCTTCACCAAAACCCGAAATGGTACTGGCTTAGGCTTATCTTTCTGTAAAACAGTGATAGATACATTTGGCGGAAAGATTAGCTGTGATACCAAAGAAGGGGAGTATACGGAATTTGTCTTGCATTTTCCATATTTACCCGACAGCACTTCTTAGGAAATTAACATTTTTTTTACTAACATTCTCTAAATAATCTTGATATGAAAATACGAGATCTTCATTCAAGATCTCCTCTCTGATTTCTGGCAAAAAGGCGTAGTAATAAGTTTCTTTACCTGTTATTGCTGTTGCAGGATAAAGGTGATTTTCCCAATTATTGCCAATCACTTTGTGCAAACGCTCGAAGGTTGGAAAGAAAGGAATTTTTTCGCCTCTTTCTATTTGTTCACATACATTTTTTGGCGCTTCAGTGTCTATAGCTATATCATAGTACATTTCTAATTCTGATTTAATTTTAATAATAAACCAACTGGGTTTGCCGTAAGCATCTAACAAAAGTAAATCACCAGATGAATTTAACAAATGGTGCTCAATTATAGCATTTTCTTCGCATATTTTTTCAAAAAGCCTTGAGACTTCCGGATCTGTTAGGCAATATCCAGGCTCTTTTTCGATCGAATGAGATATGCTCTCGGTTAATTCATAAAAAAACTTTTTCTGTAATTCCAAAATGCTCTCATTGAGCGTTTTTTTTAAATTAAAATCGCTTTTGAGGATAAACTTGTCAATGATGCCATTATTAAAAGCTTCCACGGCGATTTGATAATCAGCTTCCGCAGTCAGCATTATTTTTTTTACTCTACGATTGTATAATTTTTCACAAAATTCAATGCCATTCATAGCAGGCATCGCATAATCAACAACGACCACAGAAACTTCTTCAAATCGTTTCTGATTGTATATTTGCTTATGAATAGAAGCTAACTCAATATTGACAGAATATTGATTATCAGTTCCATAATGCTCTAAATTAATGGAGCTGTAGTTATCCAATAGAGTATGGGTTTCATCAATGTTTTCTAAATGTTCCATAGCTTTTTGGGGATTATCAAAAAGCAGATAGGCGCAGTTTTCATCAAGTTGAAGAGAGATATTTTTTAAAAAACGTCGATTATCATCAATAATAAGTACGCTAGTTGGAAAAAAACTAACGGGTATATGTTTATAGTTCATCATGACTCCTTAAAAAATTGCAAATTGCTTGTCCTCTACACTGAGCTACACCCCGACTTGAAAGATTAAGATACAATAAAGAGGCGTGTTAGGCAATTGGCAGCTAAATTTTCGATGTCTAATGGTTACGGTGTATGGCGAAGTCTGTTAAGGCATAGGCCGCATCGCGATAGGCGGACGGGCTTAATTTTTCGAGGGCCTTTTTTGCGCGTTCGCTTTCAACTTTGGCAAAATTGCGAG
Source organism: Pseudomonadota bacterium (assembly GCA_052034335.1). GTDB lineage: Bacteria > Pseudomonadota > Gammaproteobacteria > UBA6186 > Azoamicaceae > CADEGZ01. Next base: position 1,452 of record JBPOIR010000077.1, read on the forward strand.
TGTAATCTAATGCGCCGGATTCTCGGATCATTTTTTGGATCAGCGGTAAGTGCTGCGCCCCATTTTCGCGAATGGCTTCTTGTATTAAGCGCGTATCCTTTTTGTTGCCATTTTGCAAAAGATAGATCAGCGGAAGCGTAACTTTACCTTCAGCTAAATCATTACCGAGCTTTTTGCCCGTGTCGGTGGGCGAGGCTTCGTAATCTAAAACATCGTCAATCAGCTGAAAAGCTGTGCCAAGGTGCATGCCGAATTGCGCGAGCGCCAGTTCTAATGCGCTGTCAGCATTGCCTAAAATCGCGCCTATTTGCGCGGAAGCTTCAAATAATTTTGCTGTTTTGGATCGAATAATATTCAGATATCCACCCTCGGTGGTTTCCGGATTACGGCGTTCGAGTAATTGCAAGGCTTCTCCCTCGGCCATAATATTTGTTGCATTGGCGAGTACATTCATCACACGGAGGTTTTCAATAGCCGTTAACATTTGAAAGGCTTTGGAGTACAGAAAATCACCCACAAGCACAGCGGCTTCGTTACCCCAAACGTTATTCGCCGTTTTTCTACCACGCCTTAATACAGCATCATCAACCACATCATCGTGAAGCAAGGTCGCAGTATGAATAAACTCAACAACAGTGGCCAGATTGATGTGGTGCTTTCCTGCGTAGCCGCAGGCATGTGCCATTAAAATCAGAACCAGAGGTCTTAATCGTTTGCCGCCACTTTGGATAATATAGTGGCCTAAGTCATTTATTATACTTGCTTTAGAATGCAGAGAATCCAGAATCAACGCATTGATTGCTTGAAAATCGTCCCGAACGAGTGCTTTAATGGGGTCTAATTGCATGGGTTGGCTTTTCCCTATAAGGGTCTGAATATACAGCTAAAATGCTTTTTGTATCAAGGGTTCTTGCAAATTGGAAATGAAAAGAAAAAAAGAAGGGCCGAGCAGAAAAAAGGACTTGCGAGTTGATTACCTTTCACGTAGGATAGTAACCCTTATGTGATCCTTTTGTGATCTTTAGATTTTGTGATGAGTGGAGTAGCAGCGTTATGTATGCAGTTATCGTCAGTGGCGGTCAGCAATACCGGGTCAAGCCAGGGCAGTTTCTTAAGGTTGAAAAAATAGCCATTGGTACGGACTCTACAGTCAAGTTTGATAAGATACTTATGGTTTATGATGGTGAAAAAACACTGGTAGGTGCACCTTACCTTGCTGGCTATACCGTTAATGCAGAAGTTGTTAAAGAAGGGCGCGGGGATAAAATTCGGATTATCAAATTTAAACGTCGTAAGCACCATATGAAGACGATGGGGCATCGACAATCATATACTGAAGTTAAAATTACCGGCATTCAAGCCGCGTAAAATCTATGTAGGGGCAGAATATAAGATGGCACACAAAAAAGCAGGCGGTAGTACACGTAATGGTCGAGATTCACATTCTCAGCGATTGGGTGTTAAAAAATTTGGTGGTCAAGTTGTTAAGGCCGGTAATATTTTGATACGTCAGCGCGGCACGCGGGTTCACCCCGGTTTTAATGTGAGTCGTGGTAAAGACGATACGCTGTTTGCAACCGTGGCGGGTGTTGTGAAGTTTGAAATAAAGGGCCCGAAAAAACGAAGTTATGTCACCATTATTCCATTGGAAAATGAAACGGCAGCTGCATAACGTACACAAAAAATCTGCGCAAACATTTTTTAGCCTTCCAGAAAAATTTTAATTATGAAATTTGTTGATGAAGTCACAATTACCGTGCAAGCGGGGAAGGGTGGCGATGGCTGCTTAAGCTTTCGTCGCGAGAAATTTATTCCCTTTGGGGGACCGAATGGCGGCGATGGTGGCGATGGCGGCAGCATTTATCTAGAAGCAGATCCTGATCTTAATACCCTCATTGATTATCGTTTTCACCAGCACTATAAAGCCAAAAATGGCCAGGGTGGTATGGGTAGCGATTGCACGGGTAAGTACGGTGAAGATCTTGTTTTAAAAGTCCCTGTTGGAACAGTGGTTTGGGATGCCGATACGCACGAACAAATGGGCGATCTGTTAAAGCCCCATGAACGATTTTTAGTGGCAAAAGGTGGTTTCCACGGTCTTGGCAATGTACGATTTAAAAGTAGCCTTAACCAGGCGCCACGGAAGTTTACCAAAGGCCGCTTGGGTGATATTCGTCGATTACGATTAGAGCTTAAATTGTTGGCAGATGTGGGGCTATTAGGGCTACCCAACGCAGGTAAATCGACGCTCATTCGGGCCGTTTCTGCCGCTACCCCTAAAGTCGCGGATTATCCTTTTACAACTCTGTATCCCAATTTGGGCGTCGTTTCTGTGGGGTCAAACCAAAGTTTTGTGATGGCGGATATTCCAGGCGTGATAGAAGGCGCAAGTGACGGTGCAGGTTTGGGTTTACGCTTTTTAAAGCACTTGGCGCGAACGCGTTTACTATTACATCTGGTGGATGTCATGCCTTTAGATGGATCAGATCCGGTTCCATCCGCCAAAGCGATTGTGAAAGAACTTGAAAAATATAGTCCAGAACTCGCACAACATGAACGTTGGTTGGTGTTAAATAAAATTGATCAGATGCCTGAAGATGCACGTGAAGCGCATTGTCAGCGTATTATTTCAGATTTGAAGTGGGAAGGTCCGGTTTTTCGAATATCTGGGTTATTACGTTTAGGAACAGCAGAACTCTGTTATGCCATTATGCAAAGATTAGAAGTCATGGGAAAAAAAGCTATTGAATCACCTCTCCCAGAGGGAGAGGGCGACACGTACGAGAACGAGTAACTAATCGCGAGTAAGGTGATTAAGCTGCCAACGCCTTAATATGTCCACTGAGCCGACTTTTATGTCTCGCTGCTTTATTTTTGTGGATTAAGCCTTTATTGACCATTTTATCAACCATCGAAGACATTAAACGGTATTCAGTTAAAGCCAGTTCGCTTTTGCCTTCGGCAATCGCTTTAATAACGCGCTTTAGGTAAGTACGCATGGTCGAACGCTGACTCGCGTTTTGTGCACGTGCCTTGTCGTTTTGCCGTGCTCGTTTTTTCGCTTGTGCTGTATTAGCCAAAGTTAGATCTCCAAATCAGTTTAAATTCACTTGAGATGCTCAAGTCCGGGAATCATGACGAAAATGCTTATTTTTGTCAAGGTTTTACTTTGGATTTTGTCTTGACAGCATAAGGCAGGAAGCTTAGAATTCAGACTCATATACCTTCTTTGGCTATATTGGTTAATACCATGCACTATCGCTCTATTTATAGCTTTCTCTGGTCGGTGATTCGGCCGTTTAAGTGGCATTATGTCGTTATGTTGATGGCGCCTATTTTGGGGGCTTTTTACGACTTCGCAAATAATTACGCCCTGAAATTGGTGGTGGATGCGTTTTCAGCGGGCGGTGAGGTTACGTTTCGCGCATTGTTATGGCCCATCTGTCTTTTTATTGGCGCACAAGTTTTGTTAGATGTGTTGTGGCGGACTGCCGATGTTGCCGAGTGGCGGGCTGAGCCTTATGTGCGGCAATCTATCTTGTTAAAAGTGTACAATTACGTTCAACACCATCCCTATCAATTTTTTCAGAATACCCAATCGGGATCGATTACAAGCAAGATTAAAGGGATCCTCGATGGGTACGATAATTTTTGGGCGGCCATGCACCACGAGTTTACGCCCAAATTGGCTAATACAATTGTTTTAACAGGTGTTTTGGTCATTGTGAATGTCAAAGTCTGTTTGTTTGTTGCCATTTGGGGACTTTGTTTTTTTATTGTTATGTATCGCTTTGCAAAAGTGACGGATAGACTTTCTTTTATTAATGCCAATGATCGACACAATATTTTTGGTTTAATTGCGGATAATATTTCCAACATCTTTACAATATTTTCATTTGCAAGGCGTCAACCTGAATTAAACCGTTTAAACCGCTTGATTGAAAAAGAATTTATTCCCTCGGGGATTAGACTCTATCAGTTTAGTTTTGTCTCTAATATTGTGGCAGCGCTTCTTTATTGGATTATGCTGATTGCATTATTCCTGTTTATGATCCATTTGCGACAGACAGGGCAGGTTACTACCGGAGATTTAGTTTTTGTGATGGGGATAACCTTTAAAATGTCCTGGGATCTCTGGCAGATGATCCAAAAAATGCAGGAATTTATGAAGCACATGGGGGACTTTAAAAGTTCTTTCGAATTGTTAAGAATTCCTCAAGAAAAAAGTAAATTGCATCTTGATAAGCATATTAAAGTCATGCGACCCAGTATTGTGTTTGAAAACGTGAGTTTTTCTTACGAAGCAAATAAACCTATTTTTTCCGATTTGTCGCTGAATATTAAACCGGGCGAGAAAATTGGATTGGTAGGAGTGTCGGGTGCTGGAAAATCGACTTTGGTATCGTTGCTGCTGAAGTATTTTGCTATTAATCAGGGACGTATTTTAATCGATAACCAGGATGTTTCGCAATATTCAGAAGATACAATTCGTGCACACGTGGCGGTTATCCCCCAGGATATTTTGTTATTTCATCGCAATATTTTGGATAATATTCGCTATGGTAATTTAGAGTCTTCTGAAGAAGCAGTCATGATTGCTGCACGTATGGCCAACATTCATGATTTTATTATGAGTTTGCCAGAACAATATCAGACCCTTGTCGGAGAACGTGGTGTTAAATTAAGCGGAGGGCAGCGTCAGCGCATTGCGATCGCACGCGCCATTTTGAAAAACGCGCCTATCTTAATTTTGGATGAAGCGACTTCTAGCTTAGATACCGAAACGGAACAATTGATTCAGGTTAGTCTGAATAGTCTTTTAGAAGATTCTAATGTGACTGTGCTCGCCATCGCACATCGCTTATCGACGCTAAAGCACATGGATAGAATAATTGTGCTAGAACAAGGAAAGATTGTTGAAGAGGGATCCCATAATATGCTTATTGCTCGCGATAGCGTTTATAAGCGTTTATGGGAAATGCAAAAAATATAAGCAGCTCCTATCGCTACGTTGCGACTAAGAAACCTTTTAAATAACTCGATTCTTCAAGCATGGGATGTATTGGGTGATCGAATCCCGCAGAAAGGGTTTGTACAATCCGTCCTTCGCGTTTTGTTTTCTGTAACGCGCGAATAAGACAAATTTTAAGATCGGCTTCTTTTACATGATAAGAGCAAGAGGCAATTAATAAAAACCCGCCGGGTGCGACTAATGGTAGGGCTTTGGTTAGCAATTTTTCGTAACCTTTAAGGCCAGGGATCAGATCTTTTTTGCTTTTTACAAAAGCCGGGGGATCTAAAACGACAATATCAAAGATCTCTCCTTTTTGCAGACGTTCGTCCATGTCTTTAAACGTATCTCGACAATGGAATTCACAAATATCGGAAAGATGATTCAAACTGGCGGAGCGCTCTGCATTTTTGAGTGCGCCTTCGCTACGATCGATCTCAATCACACGCTTGGCCTGTTGTTTGGCAGCCTGTAAGCCAAATCCACCGCTATAACAAAAGTAGTCAATCACCGTTTTGCCAGGTGCCAGTTTGGCAATTAATGCGCGATTGTCACGGTGATCAAAAAACCAACCGGTTTTTTGGCTGGACGTCATATCGATCTCAAACGTCATATTATTCTCAATGACGGTTAAGGTAGAAAGGGGTTCACCTATCACCTCTGGCTCAGTGATCGATAGGCCTTCCAGTGTGCGAACAGCAGAATCGTTTCTAAAATAGAGTGTCGTTGGCGAAAACAAAGTTTGGAGCGCTTCTATTAATAGGTTTTTAAGTTTTTCCATGCCTTGTGTATTCATTTGGATGACAAATACGCTATCAAATCGATCAATGATCAAGCCTGGCAAACCATCGGCTTCCGCATGGACAAGCCTATAATAAGGTTTATGATAAAACCGTTCTCGAAGGGCTAAACTGTGTTGTAGACGGTGTTTAAAAAAAGTGACGTCAATATCAATATCCGAACTGGAAAGCGCTCTGAAAGAAATCAAGGAGTGCCGGTTAAAGTAGCCCGTTGCGACACGTTTGCCTTGGTGTGCTACTGCAACCAATTCGCCAGGCTCTAAAGTTTTAGTTGATTGACTTCGTGTGATTTCATTGGCATATAACCAGGGGTAACCTGCTAAAAATCGCTTATGATAGCTGGACATGATTTCGATGGTTGGAAGCATGTGACTTTTATCCTAATAATCTGCAAGACTTTATCTAGCATTGTGATGTTGGCCAGGTTACTATTAACGGTCTCCAAATTCAACGACTAAATTGGGTAATAGCAACCAGCATGCGTTTTTTAAACAGATGAGCAAAGAACTCTTAAAATCGACATCAGTAGTCGGAGGGATGACTTTAATCTCTCGTGTCTTAGGGTTTGTCAGAGACGTGGTTGCTGCGCACTTTTTTGGTGCGGGTCTCGGGAACGATGCTTTTATTGTGGCCTCAAAAATCCCCAATTACATGCGTCGATTATTTGCCGAAGGGGCGTTTTCGCAAGCCTTTGTGCCCATTTTATCGGAATACCGCACCCAAAAAACACAGGTAGAAGTCGAGCAATTTGTGGGTCGTGTATTCGGGTGCTTAAGTACGATTTTGGCCGGTGTTACGATTTTGGGGATATTGGCAGCACCGCTATTGGTGATGCTATTTGCGCCGGGTTTTGCGGCAACCGGATCGGGCGCCCGTTTAATGCTTGCCTCGGACATGTTACGCATTACTTTTCCCTATCTGTTTTTTATTTCTTTAACCGCTTTTGCAGGTGGCATATTAAATTGTTATGGACGATTTGCAGCACCTGCATTTACACCCGTTTTTCTCAATATAATGATGATACTTACAACGGTTATATTAGCGCCGCATTTATCCGAACCGGTGACAGCATTGGCATGGGGCATGTTTGCAGGTGGGGTTGTACAATTGTTGTTTCAAGTGCCTTTTTTAAGACGGTTGAAATTGCTGCCACGCCCCGAATTTTATTGGCAAGATCCGGGTGTTCGACGAATTTTAAAATTAATGTTGCCAGCGCTTTTAGGGGTTTCGGTTAATCAATTAAACCTCATGCTCAGTTCTGTCTTTGCTTCGTTTTTACCGGTTGGGAGCGTCTCGTGGTTGTATTACGCGGAAAGATTAATGGAATTTCCGCTCGGTGGATTTGGCGTTGCGTTAGCGACGGTCGTTTTGCCGCGCTTATCGCGCCATCATACTAAAGCTGAAAATGAACATTTTTCATCAACGCTCGATTGGGGTGTCCGTTGGGTCATGTTGATTGGGCTGCCTGCAGCAACGGGATTAGCACTATTAGCAGGACCCTTGTTAACAACCTTGTTTCAATCGGGTCAATTCACCGATCAAGATGTTATTTCAAGCCAAACATGTTTGGTTGCGTATTCGCTTGGCATTATGGGTTTTATGTTGGTTAAAATATTTGCCTCTGCGTATTATGCTAAACAAGATGTTAAAACACCGGTTCGAATGGCTGTTGTGACAGTGATTGCAAATCTTTTATTCAGTTTGATTTTCATGACATTTTTAGCGCACACGGGTTTAGCGCTTGCAACATCGATGGCGGCATTATTAAACGCGACGTTGTTGGGTTATGGATTATTTAAACGGCATATTTATAAATTGCAACCGGGATGGGGTTTCTTAGCGGTACAATTATTATTAGCACTAAGCGCAATGGGTGTTGTGATACTGACGTTTAGTCCCGCGTTAGATGTGTGGTTTGCCATGCCAGTCATAGAGCGTATTATCACGCTGTTTGAGTTAATTGTTTCGAGTGGATTAGCCTATATCGCCACGTTATTTTTAGCAGGATTACGAACAAATCATATATTAGGAAGAGCAATGTCAGAAGGTGATGCATGAGTGATTATAAAGACACGTTAAACTTACCCAATACAGCATTCCCAATGAAAGCCAATTTGGCCGAGCGGGAACCGACTATTTTAAAACGTTGGCATGAAATTAAGCTCTACCAGCGATTAGCGGAAGCAGGTAAAAATAAAATTAATAAAGATAAAACTAAATTATTTATTTTGCCCGATGGCCCACCCTTTGCGAATGGCCATATTCATATTGGCCATGCGGTTAATAAAATTTTAAAAGATTTTGTTTTAAAATCCAAAACCTTAAATGGATACTATGCGCCTTTCGTGCCCGGTTGGGATTGCCATGGTTTACCTATCGAGTTAAATGTCGAAAAAGAGGTTGGAAAACCTGGCGTTAAATTGGATGCCAAGGCGTTTAGAGAGAAATGCAGATCGTATGCCATGAAGCAAATCAATCTTCAACGAGATGCCTTTGTTCGATTGGGTGTGTTGGGAGATTGGGAAAATCCTTACATGACGATGAATTTTGCGTATGAAGCCGATATTGTTCGCGCATTGGCAAAAATCATACAGAATGGTCATTTACACAAAGGTTATAAACCGGTCCATTGGTGTTTTGATTGTGCGTCCACACTGGCAGAAGCTGAAGTGGAATATCAGGACAAATCTTCTCCCTCTATTGATGTAGGTTTTCCCAGTGTTGATAACACCGTATTAGAAGCCTTTACAAACTTGCCCATATCCAAAACGCGTTTGCCGGTTTGGGCCGTGATTTGGACCACAACACCATGGACATTACCCGCGAATCAAGCCGTTGCATTGAATCCGGAATTTAACTATGCATTAGTGTTGGCACAAGATAAAACCCATTATTATTTAGTAGCAGCGGATTTGGTGGACGTATTTGCCAAGCGCATTGGATTAGAGGAACCCGAAATTGTTGCAACGTGTCAGGGTACATTACTCGAAGGCTTGCAATTACAACATCCTTTTTATGATCGAAAAGTACCTATTGTGTTAGGAGATCACGTTACTTTAGATACGGGTACGGGCTGTGTGCATACCGCACCCGCACATGGTCAAGAGGATTTTATTATCGGTCAAAAATATGGCTTACCTTTAGAGAATGGCGTGGGTAGCAATGGCTGTTATATTTCGAGCACATTGCTATTTGCAGGCGAACATGTGCTTAAAGTTAACGATAAAATTATTCAGATCTTGAAAGATCGGGGTCATTTGGTGCAAGCGAGTGTGATGCAACACAGTTATCCACATTGTTGGCGCCACAAAACGCCCTTAATTTTTCGGGCGACACAACAGTGGTTTATCAGCATGGAACAAAATGGTTTACGTAAAAACACCTTAGCAGCCATTAAAACCGTAGAATGGATTCCCAGTTGGGGCGAAGCCCGCATTGAAGGTATGGTTAAAGATCGACCGGATTGGTGTATTTCTAGACAACGGATTTGGGGTGTGCCCATGAGTGTTTTTGTGCATCGCGAAACAGGCGATTTGCATCCGAACACGCCGTTTTTAATGGAAGAAGTTGCAAAATGGATGGAAAAAACCGGTTTAGATGCTTGGTATGAGGTATCGATAGAAGAACTGTTAGGATCCGATGCGAAAGATTATGAAAAAGCACCTCATACACTCGATGTCTGGTTTGATTCTGGTGTGTCTCATGATTGTGTTTTAGATAAACATGAAGCCTTAAGATTTCCAGCAGATCTTTATTTGGAAGGATCCGATCAACATCGAGGATGGTTCTTATCTTCTTTAACAACAGCAATTGCGATTAAAAATAAAGCGCCTTATAAACAGGTTTTAACGCATGGATTTGTTGTCGATAAAGACGGTCGTAAAATGTCTAAATCTTTGGGGAATGTCGTCGCACCGGATAAAGTGATTAGTGCGCTGGGTGCAGATGTCTTACGTTTATGGGTGTCTGCAACCGATTATCGATCGGAAATCGTCGTCTCAGATGAAATTTTAAAACAAACCAGCGATATTTATAGACGCATACGCAATACCGCGCGGTTTTTGTTAGCCAATTTAAATGGCTTTGATCCCGAAAAGCATTTGGTGCCAGCTGACAAAATGCTCGCTTTAGATCGGTTTATTGTAGAACGTGCCAGTAACATCCAAACAGAAATTATAGACGCTTACGAAAAATACCAGTTTCATTTGATTTATCAAGCCATACATCATTATTGTGCTGTAGATTTGGGTGGTTTTTACTTGGATGTGATTAAAGATAGGCAATACACCGGAAAAACAGACGGCCTGCCACGCCGTTCGGCGCAAACGGCACTTTATTACATTGCTGAAAGTTTAGTGCGATGGATGGCGCCTATTTTAAGTTTTACTGCGGAAGAAATTTGGCAAAATTTACCCGGGAAGCGAGAAGAGTCGGTATTTTTATCGGAATGGTATACAGGGGTATCGAAATTTTTTGAGCAGCGTGTGAGCGCCGACGAACCGATGGCCAAGGAATTGACAGATCAAGACTGGGGTACTATTCGGCATATTCGCGATGAAGTTAACAAAGTGTTAGAAGAAGCGAGAGCGGAAGGTATTATTGGTTCGAGTTTGGAAGCAGAAGTTGATCTTTACGTCGATTCTTTAACTTACGAATTATTGGAATTTCTAAAAGATGAATGTCGCTTTGTTTTTATTACATCGCGTGCAGGTATTCATCCAGAAAGTGAGCGGCCAGCAACTGCAAAGAGAACACTTATTGAGGGTTTATGGATTGTTGTTTTTGCTTCAGTTCACCCAAAATGCGAACGGTGTTGGCATAGACGACCAGAAGTGAATGCAAATACAGAATATCCTGGAATTTGTGAGCGTTGCATTGATAATATGATTGGAGAAGGGGAAGTGCGTGAATATGCGTAAAATAGGGATAGTTATTGCCACTGTTGTGGTTGGTTTGGATCAATTCACCAAGTATTTAAGCACGCAGCATTTAACATTAGTGGATTCCATTAAGGTATTTCCAGGTTTTGATTTAACTTTAAGGCACAATACAGGAGCGGCCTTTAGCTTTTTAGCCAATGCTGCAGGTTGGCAACGCTGGTTTTTTATAGGACTAGCACTTGTGATGAGTAGCATTATTTATGTGTGGCTAGGGCGTCTTTCAGCTAAAAATAAACAAGAAGCTTTCGGATTGTCGTTGATATTAGGCGGAGCGCTGGGTAATCTGGTAGATAGAATAACACATGGATATGTAACAGATTTTATTTTGTTATATTATAAAGATTGGCAATGGCCTGCGTTTAATCTGGCAGATTCTGCTATTTTTTTAGGGGTTGTTTTGTTAATGCCAACGCTATTTAAAAAGAATGTGACAGTTCGGTAAAAGTACAATTTTAAGGCGGCGCAACTGGCGTAGCAGGAGCGGTAGGCGTAGTCGGCGCAGCTGGTGGTGCAGTAGGTGTAAGAGACTCAATAGGCGTAGGCATAATTTCAATTAAACGCCCACTGGATGTCGTCACAAAATATTGTGGCGCTGGGCGTGTTATATACAGATAGATAATTAAACCGAGCAAGGCATAAGCAATAATCATTAAAACGAACAACATAAATACTATTTTTCTAAAGCCATCTCGGTAAAATTGGCTTTGTGCGGCAATAATTGCTTGTCTTGCTTGAGCCATAAACGCTTACTCTTTCCACCAAGGTTTTGCGGTTCTTAAGGGCCCTGCCAAGGTTGTGCGAAGAAATCGGAAGAAAACCGGAATAGTAAATTTAAATTTTTCGAGCAATATAAAAAACGCAATAAAGCCTATCGCCGTTAAAAAAGACCACAGTTTAATATGCAAGAAAAAAAACAATAAAGGAAAAGCAGCAAAGGCGTCCATAAAATAAAATCGGGGAGTGCGTGCTGCATCTCGCCAGTGTGTCGTTTCTAAAATTGCCATATGATCTCCTTTACATTACCCTCTCCGGCGTTAAACTCCCGCATCCTTATCTGCCATTTTAGCGCGTGCTTCGATAATGCGGTACTCGCGTTCCGGTAATACCCCTGCCTCAAATTTAAGTTTAGCATCGATTACCATTGGTTGACCGCGCTCTTTGAGGAGTATACGGGTCTTAGCTGATAAAAGTTCCACAGGGGTGTCGATGAGTATATCTCGTACCTCTTGATCAAAAACCAGGTATTCGCGTAATGCAACACGTTTGCCATCAACGCTGGGTGCTAATTTTTGCCATACCACCATTCTGAGGGTTTCGAGAATATCGAGAGCGCGTCCGTTACGTTCTTCTGCAGGAAAAGTCGAGATCATGCGTCTAACCGCATCTGCAACGCCGTTACTGTGCAAAGTTGTATAAACCGGGTGTCCGGTTAAGGCGGCATCAATGACCGCGCTGATGGTTTCTGCGTCGCGTGCTTCGCCCACTAAAATTAAGCGCGGTTTACGGCGCAATGCGTTACGGACACCGGCTGCAAAGCTGGGTAAATGGCGGGGAATTTCCGATTGACTGATGACGGAAGAAGGCATTTCAACCATATCGTACACAAATTCAATGGGGGATTCGTAGGTAAGCATTTTGCGATTACCATCCTTATCTTCCGCCAGTGCTTTAATGATTGCAGCAAGCAATGTACTTTTTCCTGAACCGGTAGGGCCGGTGACGACCACGGTTCCTTGATCGGGCGCCATTGCGTTTATAATGCCCGGTTCCACATTCATAGAGGCTAAATCGGGCGGCATGGTTGGAATCGATCGTAAGGTCAGTTGAAGGCCATCGTGTCCTTCAACTTGACACCCCGTTCCATTGACGCGGAACCGAAACCGTTGATTGCGGTTGGGGCGAATTTCGTATTGGGTATCGACATCTTTGCCGCTATAAATTTGTGTGGTACCGTTAGAACCATAAATAGCGTTTAACATGTCACCCACTTCCGTGTTCGATAATTTGCGGGCTGTGACGGGGTGAATTCGTCCATGAATTTCGGCAAAGACGGGTGCATTGGTTTGCAAGGTAATATCAGAGGTAGAAAGATTAACGCAATGCATTAACATGCGATCAAATGCTTCGGTCGAAAATCGAATGGGCTCGTCCGGTAATAAATATTCACTCATGTGGGGTAATCTCTGTTTTCCATTCTTGGCTGTTATTCTGTAACGTTGGAAACGCGGTAATGCGCAAGACGCGATCATTGACGGTTAAATCAGAGCCGCCGCCTGTAATGCCCATATCCAATTGTGCGACAAATGGGGGGCTTACTATGTTCTGTGCGAGCAAGGTGCGATACAATATCATGCCTTTGTAGTTACGTTGGAGCCGTGCGATATTCTCCTTAAAAATGATCTCAGCTTGTTGAACACCAGCGCGCCAACCTTCATCGATAAACTTTTTCCAAACAATCTGTTCTTCCCGATTTTTAGGTAACAGAGATTTATCGGGTGTTTCGGGGGGGGCGTAAGAGAGCCAGAGATAATCTCGCCAAACGGGCACGGCAGTAATAAACTTTGCTTGTTCGATAATTTGAAAAGTTCTGTCGGCAATACGGATGGTATCGGTCCCACCCAGTGTTAGAGTGTTACGCGCATCGGTTAATACCGGTGGAAGTACATTTTTGTCTAGCAGCATGGCATTAAAATTAAACAAACGATATAACATATTTTCATGTTGCAAAAGTACCTTGTTAATTTGCGCGGCACGCCATGCAAGCCCACCCCGAGCGCCAACGCTTAAAGCGGTGTCTCTGAGGCTTTGTGATCGAATAGCACCGTTTTTAGGTTTGGAAGCGCTACCCGAGAGTTTTTTTAAGGATTGTAAATTGTCTGATTTATTAGAAGAGCGCAATGTGCAAGCTGTTAAGCTAAGGGTTAGGCTAAGCATGGTGATGAGCATTATGTGCATTATTTTTTTTGTTATTTGAACGAATAATTTTTTTAGCATTAAGATAAACACCTTATTTCAATATTACTTCAACGAGGTGGCTTGAAGATAAATACCTCACTTCAATGAGGCGGCTTGCTGGAAACACGAGGATATGGGCACGTTTGCCCACTTGAAAACTGGCGTTTTGTAAGACATCGGCAATAGCCGTTTGTTTTGCATTGATTGAAATCAAAATGGGGATGGCGGGTTCTGATCCTAAGAACTTGACACGGTAGTTTGTGAGAGCGGCTAGTTTAGTCACTAATGGACCTATGGGACCCGTCCAGTCGACATCGATTTTTCCACCCATGCCGCCTTCTGAAGTCATTAAGGGGGCTGTATTTAAAATAGGCGGACTTTCGGCCTTTTCAGCGGCAGCTAGCGTACTTAAGGACTGTTCGATGGATTGCGCAGTACTTAATAACTGTGCTTCTATATGCGAAGTTCCCAGCGTTGTTTTTTGTCTGTTTTTTTTATCGTTTTCACAGGCGATCGATTTTTCGGATGGATTTTTAAGGACAGTGCAGCCACTGGTCACCAGTGCCAGCAATAAGGTGGATAATAAAGCACATGTTCTTTGCATTCAGAGTCCTCTTACACGATTGATTCTATGTTGCCGACCGTAGCCTATAGTCATTGAAGCAACCCAGCAGGTTGCTTGTCAACTGATAAAACTCTGTACACTCATTATAGTATGGGGGAAAATACAATTTAGTCTAAGATTAGAGTAGGGGCGGATCTATGTGTCCGTCCCATTAGGAGGAACTCAGTGGACATTTCAGCACAACTTGCTGCCGTTGCAAAGGCTATGGGCTGTCAATATACCATAAAAGACGAGCCTGTGACTTATGAACATGTGTTTTCGACGATGGGGTTATTGCCAGCTATTTTAAGACGAGCAGACCAACTCTGTTCCTTTTGTTTGGGGTATGGACTTGGACTAACTTTCGAGCGATCTGAATCGGCAACCTTGAGCGTGACGGTGTTGTTTGATCCGGTAACCCCGACAACCCTGCGTTTGCTCTGTGCGACCGATGTATTACATGAGTTTATGCAACAGGCGCCTTCACCCACTAAAATTGCACTAGATGACTTAATGACAGATTAATTAACAGGATACGGAATGGCTGGACAAGCAGGTGGTGGACAAGAACAATCAGGTGGTAATGCCTATTATATTCTTTGGGTGATCGCCTTATGTGTTTTTGTAGGCGGAATAATATGGTGGGCTTTTGATTATCAATTAAAAACGGCCTTTATTGCTGTGCGACTTTATGAATTAATCATAATCCATTTTTTCTTGGGATTGTTTTCACCGGACTTGCCGTGGATAGGGGAGAGTATTCAGCAATTATTTTCAGTGGCAGAGTCCAATCTGAATTTGGCTTATGCGGTAACCCCCGATACGCTTACCATAGAAATGGCAGATAGCTTAAGTCTTATCACAGGGGAGTATTTTCGTTATTTATTGATCATTTGTCTATTGGCGTTTTCAGTCATTATTTTTAAAACCAACGTGCAAATGCGATTGAAAAAAAAATATGATATGAAATCCTTAGCGTGCCAAGAACAAGTAAATTGGCCGCAGATTAAAATAGCAACCAAAGTGGATATTTTAAATGAAGATTTAGATTCGGGACCCTGGAGCATGGCGATGACGCCTATGCAATTTTCTAAAAAAAATAAATTGGTTACCGTTGAATTTGCAGATGTTTCTGCAACGCAATTTTCTAAAGCGCAAGCAGCGGAATTCAAAGTCACGCTTGATCGTGCGCGTGCAGAGCGTGCTTTTGCAGCACAATTGGGCCGTAGTTTGCAGGGTATAGAAAACATGGCGCCGCATAGACGTGCACTGATCGCCATATTTTTAGCACGAGGGAACCGAGAAAGCAAAGCGGCGTCGGCCTTGGTTGCACAATTGGCCATTTCTGCTGCGGATGGGCAGCTGGATTGTTCTGGCGCGGATACACTTTGGAAAAAACAAATTAAAGCGAAGCGGGTTCAAGAGATGTGCGCCATGCATTCTTATGAATTTACGCTTTTTATTTCTGCCTTACTTTTTGCTAGAGAAGATGGGGTTGTGGCTTCTTCTGATTTTTTATGGCTCAAACCTATCGATAGGCGATTGTGGTATGTGATTAATAATGTGGGTAGACAAACACCCGCGGTTGAGGTGGGGGGCATATTTAGCCATTGGTATTATGAGATGGCTTTAAAACGTCCTTTAAGCGCTCCCCGAATCGATGGGGCAGTGGAAGCTTTAAATGAGGCCTTATCGAATATTATTTATATCCCCGATGAAAAAGAAAAAGAAGCGATTATTAAAGAGCGAGATGCAGCTGCAAAAGCCGCGAAAGAAACAAAAATAGCAGAATCACAAACGGAAGAATCAGTGGAGCAATCGGCATTATGATACGAGGGCTTGACGCAAAACAAGAACAATCGGCAAGACAGCTTGCAAGGGATACTCGGCCGCTCGGTGTACGGATTAGCGAGGCGCTTGCAAGACCAGAAGTCATGTTGCTTATTTTTGGAACTAGCATAGGGGTAACCTTTGTTTATCCGATGATAACCGATATCTTTTTTGTTGTTTGTATTTGTCTTTTTCTTTTTTCAATTACACGTAAAACAACGCTGCCTTTTAGAATTCCGAAATCAGCCAACTTAAAAGATTATAACGATCCGCTGCCGGGATCGAATAAACCTCGAATAGGAGAAGGCATTTTCTTTTTAGGGAATGATCGCCTGACCAAGGAGGAATTGTGGTTTTCTAATGATGATTTGCGTACTCACGTTTTGATTTTTGGTTCTACGGGTAGTGGTAAAACGGAAGCATTGGTTTCTATGGCCTTTAATTCTTTGCTATTTGCCAGTGGTTTTATTTATATCGATGGAAAAGGTGACAATAGTTTATTTGCCAAAGTATTTTCGATGGTTCGTAGTATGGGGCGCGATGATGACATGCTGCTGATTAATTTTATGACGGGTGCGCGAGATGTCTTAGGGCCACAAAAAACCCGATTATCTAATACCATGAATCCTTTTTCTCGAGGTTCTTCGAGTATGTTGTCGCAGTTGGTCGTGAGTTTAATGTCGAGTGGCAAACAAGGTGGTGGCGACGACATGTGGACAAATCGTGCGATTAACTTTGTAGAATCTTTAATGAAAGTGTTAGCCGCTATGCGAGATGCAGGTCATATTTTGTTAGATGCCAATAGTATTCGAAGTTACTTTATTTTAGAGAAATTAGAACAAATTGTTATCGATAAGCGATTTCCCATATCAGACACGTATAGTGTTCCATTAGATAATTTCCCTAAGCAAATTTTAGAACCCATAACAGCGTACATGGATAACTTGCCCGGTTATAATCGTCAGAAAAAAGGGAATCAAGGTAGCGAGGTACGCGAACAGCACGGATTTATAACCATGCAATTAACCCGCGTATTCGGTTCGCTTGCAGATGCGTATGGTCATATTATTAGAACCAATTTGGCAGAAGTTGATTTTAAAGACGTGGTATTAAATCGTCGAGTGATGGTAGTTTTGTTGCCAGCACTCGAAAAATCGCCGCAAGAATTGTCTAATTTGGGTAAAATTATTGTCGCTTCTCTAAAAGCCATGATGGCTGCCGGTTTAGGTGACGAAGTCGAAGGGGATTATCGCGATGTTGTTTTAAGAAAA
This sequence comes from Pseudomonadota bacterium, assembly GCA_052034335.1. Taxonomy (GTDB): domain Bacteria; phylum Pseudomonadota; class Gammaproteobacteria; order UBA6186; family Azoamicaceae; genus CADEGZ01. The sequence continues at coordinate 18,863 of JBPOIR010000077.1, forward strand.
CCGACCACCGCGTCATCACCCTTTTTAACGATTATGGACGAATATGGTTATTATGCCGTAGAAGGGTTTGCTGTTGTGCCTGCGCAAGCGCGTTCGCTAGGGTTCTCGGCCATTTTTGCGGGACAAGATCTGCCGGCATTCCAAAAAGCTTCTAAAGAAGAAGCGGCTTCTATTGGTGCAAACTGTAACATTAAAATTTGTATGAAATTGGAAGATCCGCAAGAAACCTGGGAGTTTTTTAACAAAGTTGCTGGCGAATCTTATACCACCAATGTGAGTGGTTTTCAGATGGATTCTGGCAGTTTAACGATGAATTATATGGATACGCGTAGCGCTTCTGTAGACAAAAGACAGCGTATTGATCTTTTAGATATGAAAGATCAACGACCGGGTGAATTCCACGTGTTTTTTAAATCAAAAATTATTCGGGCGGAAACATTTTTTGCAGCGCCAAAACCCGTTAAAAAAATGCGCTTAAACCAATTCTTAAAAGTGGAAACGCCCACAGAAGCAGTATTGATAGATATGGACAAGCGGTTTAAACGATTTAGCCAAGTGTTTGCAACACCCCATTATGAATTTGCAGAGCCGCCAGAAAGCCATGATATTAAGATATTGGTACAGTCATTTCAGGGGGCTATTAATTTAAAACCCTTTGAGCGTGGTATTGCGGCGCTGATTTCGTTGTTAGAAGAAGAAGTTCAAAAACAGCGTGATTTAAGTGTGCCATTTGAAGACCCGGGTGTTGAACACGAGATGTCTGCTTTTACCAAAGTTTTTGTTACCCCTATGGTGTTAAGAATGATTGGGGAAGACAATGAAGAAATGTTTTCATTGCCTTTAATTCGACGTGGGAGCACCACAGAAGAATTAATACATATCGAGCGTTTGTCGGGTAAATCTGAGCAAGAGGCAAAGCAGCTTTCGAACAGCCTAATCCAAGATATTGAAAGCGCGACCAAGTTTCCGCCGGTTATCCAGTTTAAAACAGAAGTTGATCAGATATTGCAAGATATCTCGGATATGATTGTTATGTTTGGGGGAGCGCCTTTAGATATCTCAGGGCTAAAAGCCAGTACGGCTTCTATTGCAGAAGAGGATGAGACAGATCAGGAAACCCGTGATGAGACAGAGACAAGCACCGGCACGCGTCTTGTAGCAGAAAGTAGCGAATTATCTGGGATCCCCGAGGTTCCAGAATTGCCTGATTTAGAAGAATTATTTGCGGAAGAGCCAGCAAACGAAGATAAGAAAAAGGATGAAGATACAAGTACTGACGAATAAAAATAGTTTATTTAGCTTTTGAGGAACTTCTTTATACAAACCTTATCTAAACTTAATGAGAAAATTGAGTTTTTAGATGGGGGTATGTATGAGTGTCACTCCGGACGAAGCAAAGCGTCAAGCTGAGGAAAAGGCTAAAGCCGATGCTGCTGCAGCGACGCTTTTAATGGGTGTACCATCACTAGCACCGGGTGATGATGACCCGGGTGATAATGACACCATCCTGAAACCCGAGACAGAAGACGTAGATCGTACAACTTTGACAAAGGAAAAGGAAGAGAAGCCAAAATCGACGAGCGAGATTGGCGATCTTGATTCGGAGAAGGGACATGATTTCTGGTCTCTGTTTTGGGCAGTTATATTCGTATTGGCAAACCCGAAAACTACGTGGGAGCTTTTACCTGATCGTGTAAAAAAACCGCTTACCACTGTAGCAAAGGCGGCTTATAATGCTGCTGATAAGCTGGTTATTACCCCTACACAGTTTCTGGTTAATAACGCGGTTGTTAAACCTGTAGATTTTGTTGTTAATAAGCTGGTTGTTGCTCCTGTGGCTTATGCTGCGGAGAAGCTGGTTGCTGCCCCGATAAATTTTGTTGCTAATACGTTAGCTAATGCTGCTGGTAAAGTGGCTGATAAAGTAGAAGAAAATGTTGTGAACCCTATAACAGAGAAAATTGATGCGGTAACAGAGCGGGTAACAGATAAAGTTGATGCTGCAATAGAGGGTGCAGGTGCGGCTCTCGATAATGCCGCAAGCAATGTAAAACACCTATTCTCTAAACAAAGTGCACAGTCTCCGCCGAAGCCGAGCGATAACACTTATCTCCCTGAATATAACATGAATGCGGAGAAAAGAGGATCAGTATCGGGGGCAGCGGCGTCGCCTGAAATTAAGCCTGATAAGCCAGATGAACATGCAGGACCCTCGATATAGCGGGGACAGTAACACTAACATTAAAATAAGTTTATTAACAAACTATTGACTTCTGCTCCCCATTTATGCTCTAATAAGAACTCACGAATCAATAAATCTTTATTAGGCAGAAACTATAACCTTTGGAGAGATACACATATGGCAGGATTTACACCCACTTTCAACGCTTTTAAGAATTTAGCTAATTTAGCACGGAGTAATCCAGAACAACTGGTTGCCCAATATAAAAAATTAACACCTGAACAGCAGTTAGCAAAACTGCAAGAACAGTTTAAAATGTTTCAACGCTTGCCGGAAACGCCTGATGCAATAAACAAAATGACCGCGTTTTTAACGAAGTTAAATGAAACTGCGGGAATTGCCAAACTCACAACTGAATTGCAACAAATAAATGCCATTCAAAGTACGCATGAAAAGTTTGAGGCGCTTAAAAAATTATTTCAGGACACGGAAATTCTAAAAGCCTTTGCAGCATGTTGGAATACGTATCTTCAATCGCAATCCAGTGTAATGGACAAGATTGCTGAGCGGTTTGAAGAAGTCATTGAAGGTTCCCGAGAGTCGATGAAGCATGTGGATTCGCAAGGGGATTATGATCCTACAAAGAAACTGGTGAGAGATCTGATGAGACTTTTTTATGCATTGTTCGATGCGCTCTTGGTTTCAGCAGGGTATCAAGATGTTTTTGTGCCGGGTCATGATAATGCACAAGACGAAGGGTATCGAGATCTTAAGAGGGGCATTACTTTAGGACAAAATGGCGCACGCCCCCTTCAAGAATAAATAAATACGCCAGGGGGCACCAGGATGAGACGGTTATCTCGCTGGTGCCGCTGGCACTTTTCTGCTCCACCCGGTTTATTTCTTCGTTTTATCCGCTTTTTCCTTCGCTAAATCTAATTTGTTTTGTTTTTGGAAGGCTGCCT
>JBPOIR010000075.1:0-6798 GCA_052034335.1 Pseudomonadota bacterium
CTATAACAATAACCTTAACATCAAATTACGCCATTCATCCGCCTTTATCAGAAGCAGATATTGCAAAAATCAACGCGCGACTCACTCCAAGTGAAAATGGCACGTTTTCTGTACAAAACAATTTTGCATCTTTCAACGGACCCAATCCAGCAGCAGCACTCGCGGCATGTCGAAACTTGGCGGCTTTTAGCACACTTCAAGGAGGCTATGCATTAACATTCGGCAATAATATTAAAGAAGCACGTGCATACCTCAGGACTTGCAATGGTATGGGCATACAGATAACGGATTGCACAATTGGAGAAAAACCCTATGACGTCAACTCTCCGGATATGCTTGTGCCCCGAACTCCGAAGTTAACGCCTTCAAGTCAATGAAAAGTTCCTGATCAACTATTTGCGCTAAAATCCGAATCCTATATACTAGATAAGTACAATAACGGGAGACCTATGGCCATGACTAAATTTTTAAAACGCATCTTTCAAATACTAATAGCACTCATCGCTATTATCGTTATCGCCATTGTTGGCATCGTCAACTTCGTTAACCCCAATCAATTTAAAGACATCCTCGAAAAAGAAGTCCTTGCAAAAACCGGGTTTGTTTTAACCGTTCAAGGGCCCATTCAATGGCGATGGTTTCCCATGTTGTCTTTGGAGTTTAACGATATCGCCGTCCAAAATCTTGCTCCCTTTTCTGGCCAACTGCTTTCTGCAAAAGCCATTCACGCTGAATGTGAACTCCTACCCGTTTTTTTAGGCAAAATTGCACTCGCTATTAATGTAAAAGGTTTAGATCTCGCACTTTCTCGAAATGCAAAAGGGCAAACCAATTGGGAAAACCTAAATCAACACTTAAAGGAACAAGATACAAATAAAACTACAACTATAGAACCCGATTCTGCTATTAAAAATACAAATCCAACCTCCTCCCTGTCCATCACTTTAAACAGCTTAAAAATTCAAGAAGGGACAATTGCTTTTACTGATCGCTCAAAAAACAGCGAATATGCCCTCCACCATGTCAATTTATCTGCAGATAATTTATTCAAAGGTTTGAGCAATGCTTTCACCCCATTTTTTTTAAATTTCGAATTGATCTCTAATCATCAAACACTCGCCCACATTTTTTTTAACACTGAATGGATATTAAGAAAAGAAAAAGAACAACTTAACCTTCAAAAAATTTCACTTAAATTTCAACTACCCGATGGCACTGCAAATCTGATTACTGGAGATACCGAGATACAAGGATTCTCACAAAAATCGATTATCAAAGCAAATTTACTCGGCAACGCCCTTCAATTTGACAAAATAAAAGTTGATCAAATAAAAACGGCGATTACAGCACAAGAAGGCATCATTACTTTTGCGCCTATCGATATTCAAATCGCCAAAAGCCAACAAAACGCAACACTGAAATTGGATATGCGAGGAAACACATCTAAAATTTATCTTACCCAAGAAGCACACGATTTCGAAATAAATGACTTGCTCACACTTTTGGGTAAAAAAGACAAACTGTCGGGTAAAACTCATCTAACAATCAGCTTATCTGCAACAGGAACCGATCTTCAGGCATTGCAAAATAGTCTTTCCGGAAAAGCGGCCATCGAAATTAATAATGGAAAATTTCATGGCATCGATTTGATGAATCTTTTAAAAAATACCCAATCAAGCATCCATGGTTTAATCGATGCATTAACCCACAAACTCAGCGTCGACTCGCTATCTGTTATTAAGTCCGAATTGGCTAAATGGAAAACAGATCCTAACTCAAGTGCGTTTACACCCTTTAATTCACTCAAAGCAACCGCAACTATCACCAATGGCGTGATACAAAATCCCGATCTTGCTATTAATCAAACCGATTATGCAATCAACGGGGCGGGAACGATTAACCTGCGAGCAAACAACATACAATATCAAACAACTTTACAACTCAAAAATAATCCTTACCCAGCAAATGATAAAGCAGGAACTTTCTTATTTCAAACCCCCTTGCACATTCAGATCCAGGGTACGCTAGATGATCCCAAAATAAAGCCCGATCTCTCAAGGTATACAAATAGCGCCTTGGAATTTGCACAAAAAGAGTTGGTTGAAAAAGTGATACAGAAAACGATAGGGCAAGCTATTCAGAAAGCAACCGGTAACGATGCTATTCAGGATACCTTACATAAAGCTCTGGGGAATATACTGAATACCAAACAGTAATATACTAACAAACTAACTTTAAGATTGTACTTCGTTTGAAAGCACGGTAAAATGCAGAGTGCTGCGGGTGTCGTACAATGGCAGTACTCCAGCTTCCCATGCTGGTGGCGTGGGTTCGATTCCCATCACCCGCTCCAAAATTTAAATAGGGTATAAACTTATGTTCAAATGGATCACATATGTCTTTAAGTTTTTGATTGCCTTATGCTTGGTAGGTACCTTATCTCTTATCGGCATTATTACCTTGGTCGATCCGAATCAACTTAAAAATGTTGTCCAAAAACAAATTTTCGAAGCCACTGGTCAAATGTTAACAATAAATGGCACATTGTCTTGGCGTATCACACCTACTACGTTATCGCTGGAAGCACGCGATCTCTCGCTAGAAACACCCTCAACTTACTCAGGATCGACACAGAAGCCGATCCCTACGGTAACTTTAAAAAAAGTACGTTTTGTACCCAAGTTCTGGTCGATCCTCTCTGGAAAGCCGTTAGTCAATATTCATGTAGAAGGCTTAAATGCCACTTTAAGTCGATCGATTGCCGGGCATTCGCTTTTAGATAATATTCAAGAAATGCCTATCTTCCACCCAACCCAAAAGTCTTTAGCTTTTTGGATTCTACCTTACGATATTACAGTAGAAAACGCCACGCTACATTGGAAAGATGCGATCACCAATCAAGATATACGGTTTAAAAATATAACGCTATTCGCTCAAAAAGTACCTTTAGGTGCTGTGGGCATCCATGCGCCGCTGAATATACATTTTGAACTGCAAGATACAAATTCGGATCACACCGGAAATTTTTCTTTAAAAGCGATGTGGGCATTCAATCCTAAAGCACAACAATTGGATATTCGAGATCTCGAATGCAATACCAATTTTCCAAACCTCCCTTTCAACACATTGCTGGGAAAGTTTCAAATCCAAAGACTACAAAATATCCCTATTATTGTGGGTAGCTTCCACATTCCCAATCTGAGTGTGCAATACGGATTATCAAACTTTAATATGCCTTTCTACCCCGTATCTGCTAAGACAGCGGATTTAAGAGGCACTTTTACTTATCAAATGCCAATGCTAGCCGTCACATCATTCAACTTGGCATTCGAAAATGAAGCCAATATCTCTGGCTCTTTTAAAACAGAACCACACGCGAAAACATTAAAAACGCTTAATCTAGCGGGATCCTTTGTCGGCAGAAACATACGAATAGGCACGCTCCCCATTCCTGAAATTAAAATAACGCTGCAAGCAAACAATGGTATTTTTATTTTTGATCACATCAAAGCACAATTGGCCAGCAGCCACCACCAAGCAAAAATGCAAATCGATATTCGAAATGATGTTCCACAGTTTACGATTTCGGATCAAATGGATAGCTTTGAGATTAACGAATTGTTAACACGCCTTGAACTAAAAGATAAACTATATGGCAAGATAAAAGCAACGGTGAATTTAACAACCCAGGGAGATTCACCGGATGCATGGTTACAACATTTATCCGGTAACGCTTATGTGCACTTAACTGACGGCAGAGTACGGGGCATCGATCTCTCTCCATTACTACGACATGCACAATCCACGCTTGTGATGCTAAAAGATACGCTTGCAAAAAGAAATTCTGCAAATATCGGTGCCATCCTCACAGCTGAATTAGGCGAATGGCAATCACAAGCTACAAATACCGAACAGCTGGTCACACCCTTTAGACATTTGGAAACCAATATTACTCTTGATAAGGGTAGAGCTTACACCGCTGATTTTAAATTAACGCACCCTGAATATACCGTTAATGGCCATGGGATGGTTGATCTGATGCAAAAAAATGTAGAATACCAAGCATTGGCTTTATTAATCCATCCCAAACAACATCTCTCAGAATCTTTTTCTCTTTTTTTAAAAGAAACCCCCTTGGCAATACACATTAAAGGGCCTTTTGATAATCTCGCTGTACAACCCAATTTGGCACACTATGCAGATGGTGCTATCAATGTGGCTCATAAAGCCACCACAGAAAAAGCCGCTGATAATACTTTGGAAAAGTTGTTTGGTTTTCCTTAATGATTCTTAGTCAAAAAATATTAACGTGGTTTGATAAACACGGTCGTCATGACTTGCCTTGGCAAAAAAACCCGACGCCCTATCGTGTTTGGATCTCTGAGATAATGTTACAGCAAACGCAAGTAACAACTGTCATCGATTATTTTGAAAGGTTTATGAAGCGTTTTCCAACCCTGTCCAAACTCGCACAAGCACCCTTAGATGATGTTTTTCAATTGTGGTCTGGCCTAGGATATTATGCCAGAGCCAAAAACCTCCATAAAACTGCACAAATGATTAATACCAAACATAAAGGAAAATTTCCGACCGACTATGACGCCGTTTTGGCATTGCCTGGCATTGGCAGATCAACTGCCGGGGCTATTTTATCCATCAGCACTCAACAAAGATATCCGATTTTAGACGGCAATGTAAAACGAGTATTAGCACGCCATTTTGCAGTAGACGGTTGGACCGGCAATCCTAAAACCTTAGAAACACTCTGGCAACACAGCGAAAAAATCACGCCTAAAAAACGCGTAGAAGATTACACGCAAGCCATTATGGATTTAGGCGCAACGGTTTGCACAAGAAGCCAACCCAAATGCACAATTTGCCCTATCGCCCGTAGTTGTGCCGCAAAAAAATTAGATCGTGTAAAGCTTTATCCCATGCCTAAACCTAGAGCAAAAATTCCAACCAAAACGACGAATGTGTTAATGCTGGTTTCGCTCAAACATCAATGCATATTGCTGGAAAAACGGCCCATGAAAGGCATTTGGGGTGGATTATGGAGTCTGCCAGAATGCCCAGTACAAACCCATATAAAAGATTGGTGTACCAAAACATTTAAGCTGAATCTAAACACAACAAACGAATGGGAACCTTTCCGCCACACGTTTACACATTTTCATTTAAACATTCATCCCATTTTGTGCGAAGTGCGCGATCAACGTAAACCAAAATCAATCGGCTTAAACTACCAATGGTACCCCTTTGAACAAACAGATGTCCTGGGCTTACCCGCACCTATCCGACGTTTGATTGAAAAATTGAAAAGCTTAAATCAGTCAACATTAATGTCCAAAAACGCCATCAACCTAATCGAGGAAGTATCATGAGTCATGTTGTATTTTGCGTAAAACTGCAAAAAGAAGCGGAAGGATTAGAACGTTCTCCCTACCCAGGCAAACTCGGTGAACGCATTTATAACGAAGTCTCTAAAGAAGCCTGGCGGGCTTGGTTAAAGCATCAAACGCTTCTAATTAACGAGAACCGCCTGAATATGACCGATCTTAAAAGCCGACAATTCTTAGCGGCTGAGATGGAAAAGTACTTCTTTGGTGAGGGAAGTGCCGCGCCGACAGGCTTTGTTGCGCCAGAATAATTTATCAAACACACCAAAATAAGATTATTGTTGACGCACCATGCCAAGATACGGTCTAATAGCTTCTTTCTTCCCTATAGGCCAGATAGCTCAGTTGGTAGAGCAGAGGACTGAAAATCCTCGTGTCGCTGGTTCGATTCCAGCTCTGGCCACCAATAAAATCAATCACTTATCGCCAATTTTAGCAAAGCACCCAAAACCCCTTGCGGGAGTTTTGCGGGAGCTAGAATCAACACCATACAGTAGGTCATTATAAAACCCTTCGTGTATTTTGCTGATGCTTGTTGCTAAGTTCAAGGTTCGCACAACGCAACACGGTTAAAGTGACTCCCCCCCGGCCGGATTCACAAACCCTATTTGTTGCATCATAAAGGTTTTGTAATTCTGCCGCTGAATAATGAGTCGTAATCTTTCCCGAGCGATGACCTAGTAAGTCTTGTCTATCCTCAATGCTTACACCTGCTGAACGTAATCTACGCCCAAACGTATGCTTGAGATCATGAACCCGTGCTTGATCTAAACCGGCTCTCTTCCTTCCGTTTCGCCAAGCCGTTGCATTCATCCTTTTTATTGGGTTACCTAAATAGTTAAAAACATGCGTAGCATGATTATCTCTTTGGGTTTCAATAACAGAAGATGCTATCTTGTTGCAAACCACCAAACGATCTTCTCCATTTTTAACGAATACACCGGGAATAATAAAAACCACGAGCCCTGGCAATTCAGGGATCTTGATTTCCCAATCCCAGCGTAACTGACAGATCTCCTGCTCCCGACAGCCTGTATTAACAGCAAATAATGCCATTGCTTTAAGGTGTGCCGGCAACTCTTTGAAGAGTCTATTTTGCTCCTCCCAGCTCAGCGGGTAAGCTGGTCTCAGATCATGTTCTGGCAGCAACTTGATCTTAGGCGCATTTAGCATCCACGTTAAACCATACTCATCCATCCATTCACTAGCAGCTAAATTGCAGATTCTGCGAACAACTTTTAACCCGTGGTTAATAGTTCGCATTTTAACCTTATCTCGCCGCCTTGCCTCAATATAAGGCTGTAATGATCCCATATGAATAGACTCTAATGTCATGTTTCCAATGTGCGGTATCAACATTTTCAATCTACTTGCATCTGATCGTAGACTACGCTTATGT
>JBPOIR010000099.1:0-4307 GCA_052034335.1 Pseudomonadota bacterium
ACCTTGTACGTTATGATAACGACCCAAACTACTTTGTAGTAAAAGAGTGGAATAAAAATAATGCTTCCGAACTTGCAGAAATAACAGCTTATAATGCAGGAGGGTCACTTACTTTCAGGTTTTATAACGATGCTAATGCGGCTGCATTAAGCAACGCAGAATCAGTAAAGCCATACGATTCTGTTCCTCTTTTATCTAAGACTTTGGAATTAGGGTTAAGTCGTTTATTTTTAGGTAATAATAAAATTGGATATGACACACCTACTACTACCTCACTCACAGCTACGCCATCAGCGGGTGCAGTAGTAAGTACGGGTACTGAAATATGGAAATCTTATAGCACGTACCAAGTTGGGTTAAGATTTCGGGATAATGAAAAAAGAATGTCAGGGGTTGTAACTAACGACAGCCTTGTTGTTACTATCCCGGATAGAGGGGATTATAACGATAACTCATTTGTTGAGTATCTAAACTTTGCTTTAAGTAACACAAACTCACTTGTAGAAATTCCTGATTGGGCATACTACTATGATATTCTTATTACGAAGAATTTAAGAACAAGGTTCTTTGCCCAATGGGAACCAAACTCAGTTAAGTACGTCAACAAAAATAGTGACGGTACTTTCACATACACAAATACATATTCTTCATATGTTTACGGTATAGCTTTCGGGACGGCTTATCTTAATTCACAGGGCATGGGGGTTGTATATACAGAAGGTGATGTGGTAAGGGTTTATACAAATGGGCTATCCCCCGCCCCTTTTGACATTGAAGTAATCGCCCAAGACGCTGACTATATAATTTGTAGGCCATACGACTTAGGTGCAGCTAATCTTATTTCAGCATTGTTTGTGGAATATTATACCCCGTACAGACAATCGGGGAACGAAATATTTTATACCACATCGGCTTCGTACCGTGTATATGCCCCCACAACAGACATGAGGCAATACACAACTCTTTCAGGTCAACTTGAAGGTGATGTATTTTTTATTTCAAGGATTACCCCCGTACTTCCATCTACATACTATACAGAATGTATGTCCCCCAATGACAACAAATGGAAAAATTGGTACGACACATATGGGGAAGCAAACATAGTAACCTTGTTGGGGCAGGTTCAAAAGACTTCATCAGTAAAGTGGTCAAACACTCTTATTGAGGGTTCTTTGGTGAATGGGTTAAGCACTTTTGACGCACTTGATGAAAAGTTGCTTCCACAAAGTATGGGGCCAATTTCTAAACTCCAACAAACATCAAAAGTTCAACAGCAGGGTAATATCATGCTTGCTATCGGTGAGGACGAAACCGCATCATTGTATTTGGGTGAAGTGCAGGTAGTTGGTTCAGATGCCAACGCTTTCCTTGCTTCATCCCCAAATGTAATTGGGACGGTTAATGTGCTAAAAGGTTCTTTTGGGACAACCCACCCCGAATCAGTAGCAGAATACAGGGGTAACGTATATTGGTGGGATGATGTAAATGCAAGGATAATTCAATATTCAAGTAGCGGGCTGTACCCAATATCCAACTACAAAATGACACGGTATTGGAAGCAGTTCACCGATACTTTCAACTCCCTTACTCCCTCCCAAATAGAGGCTTTAGACTTCTACAACAGGCCGTTTGTTTTTACTACGGTTGACCCGTACCACGATGAACTTCTTATATCAGTACCCAAACTTTTGTCAACCCCGCCAAAAGGCTACCTCCCGGACTACCCAAGTGTTATCTACCCGTTTGATATATGGGATGGGCAGTCAAAAGTCCTTGTTTTCAAGGTCGGGACAAATCCTAATTTTTGGCAAGGAAGTTATTCATTTAGTTGTGAAGGTTTCGTAACTTTGGGAAGTAATCTGTATTCGTTTAAGTACGGACAGGTTTTCATACATAACCAACCAAATTCCAATCAGTTCTATGACGATATTCAGCGGTACAAGCCAAAGGTAATGGCCGTGTTTAATAAAGAGGGGACTATCCCCAAAGTTTACAATGCGGTAAAAATTGAGGGTAATCTTGTCCCGTCATTGGTTTATTTCAGAAGTGAAAGCCCATATATTCAGGCAAGTGACTTAGTGGATTTTGATTTTACGAATTACGAAGGGATGCTTTACGCAACTCTGTACCGGAATAAACTAATCCCAACGGCAATAGGGTATGACACAAACGGGTTGCTGACGGCTGAAAAGGTAAGAACAAACGCTTTGAGGGTTATGTTTGAGTTCACACTTATAGACGAACCCCTGCAATTAAGATACGTTACAATGGAATACATTTTATCAAAAGGACATTTAATATAAATAAATTATGGCGGGAGGAACAGAACTATTAGGAGCAGCGGGCGGCGCAACCCCGTGGGGGGCAATAGCCGGGGTAGGGTTAGGTCTTATCGGTGGTATTGGGAAAATGTTCGGGAGGGCTAAAGCCAACCGTGAACTTAAAGCCCTTGCCAAGCAAGACCCCACATATTCAGCAGACCCACGTATAATGCAATTAGCGAATCAGCGTCTTGGGTTAGCGAACACGCTCCTTTCTGCCCGCGCTCCGGGAGCCATGCAAGCCGAAAGGAATATCTATTCCACCCAAGCAGGGCAGTTAGCGGGGCTTAACCGTAGTGCTACCGATGCAAGTCAGGCTTTAGCCGTTGCTGCGGGCATTGGGGGACAAACCCAAGACGCTTTTACCAACTTAGGACAGCAAGAAGCCCAAGACTACTACCGCAGACTTGAAAATCAAGGACAAGCCCAACAAGGGGTAATGAACGAAGCCCAAAGAGTAGAAGGTAATATGTTCAATGACCAACTGCGGAAGTACCAAAACAAAATGGATATTCAAGGGGCTATGCAGCAGAACCGTCAAAACACATGGGGAGATATTTCTAATTTAGGATTTGGATTGGCTGACTTCGGAATGAGTGGTGGATTTGACGGAATGTTTGGTGGTGGTTCCGGTAGACAGTCGGTAAATAATCAAATGGTACAAAACACCCCAATTCAAAGAACCGGAACACCACGAATAGGTATGGGTTCAGGTGGCGGGTTTAACCCACAAGCACCAAGAATAGGTAATTCCCCGTACCCTTATAACAGACCACAAATGAATTGGAACTCAATAGGAGGTTAAAATATGGCATTACCCGTAGATAGATTCGTCAGTCCAGAACAGGATTTTGCAGGTCTTTACCGTTACAGCGGAAGGCTTGAACAAAACCGCTTACGCCAAGAACAAGAGAAACAAGCGGCTGCGGGTAGAAAGGCTGCGTCAGATAAATACTTCGCCAACTACCTTGACCCGAAAGAAAGGTTCACGGGGACAATGGCTGACCCCGTTATTACAGATAAGTTAGCCAAAGCACTTGACCAAGCATTTGAATTATCTTCCAAAGGGGCAACGGACAATGAAATATTCATGGCTATTACCCCACTTGTAAATGATGCCAACGAATACACCCAAAAAGCAAAAGCAATACAAGCACAAAAGAAGCAAGCATTAGACATAGTTGGTAAAAGGAAAGGGGTAGATGTGATTAAATTCTCAAACGAATTTGATGATGAAGTTTTCATGGAAACAGACCCTAAGACAGGGGTTAAAAAAATGAAAGAACTTTCACTTGTTGACCCATCACAAAATTATGCAGATAAAGTATTATCAACAAGGGACGTATTTAACACAGAAGGATTTGATGAGTTCATTTCAAAATCCAAATCAGTAACAGGGAATTTATCAACAAAACTAACAGACGCTAAAAAAGGAATGAGGGCTGTTAAGTTAAGTGTGACAGCCCCGGAATATATGGAACCCGTTATTGTTAATGGCGTTTTCCAACAAAAATTCCAGCCAAGACACGAAGTATTTACAGATAATGGGGAGGTCGTAGAGGAACCGGAATTTGATATTGACGGCAATCCGGTAATAGGTTCAAATGGTCAGCAATCAAAGACACCTGTTAAAATGGTTACTAAAGATGATTGGTTGCCACTATTAAGAAACCCCGGAACGGGAGCATACCTAAGACAAGAGGTTAAGAAGTATGCAAATAAACTCGGAGTTGACCCATCAGGCCCACAGGCTGAACATTTTGGTAGGGCTTTAGCATGGAAATTAATTGACCAAAGTACACAAAGCAGGGGGACTTACAGCGAGGCGGTTGACCAGAAAGTAGCACCCGCCCCAAGAGTAACGGTAAATGTAAACGGTAGCGGCAGAGATAATAATGGTGGTGGTAAAATTACCGGGAATGTGTTAGATGGTATGCAGGACGAAGATTACGGTAATTTCTATGTTAAAAGCGGGGCTTTTTATAA
>JBPOIR010000097.1:0-35191 GCA_052034335.1 Pseudomonadota bacterium
CCCAAAGCTACTGCGGGAGATAAATTCGGTGCAAGTCGGCCACGATTGCATCAAGAGGACGTTTCGAGCCAAGATGTTTCGGTTCAATGTCTTCACCTGGTAGCCGATCGAGAACATTGATCATGTCTGCTTTGATGCTTTCTTCCAGTTCGATGCGCATGTTCGCGTCAAGAATGCTGTGCAAACGGATGATGTCATTGCGGTGTTTCTTTATTTCCTTGTCATCAACGTGGATGCCGCTGGCTTTGCGTTCAATCATATCGAGCCAAGCCCGAGCTTTGAGCGGCACCAGATGCAGTGCTCCAACCGTCATGACCCCATCCTGGATGATTTTGTTGTCGTGAATGAGCTTGTAATAGGCCTCATTCATGAGAATAGCAGACAAGCTCTTGGCATCAGCATCATCAACTTGTTCCCAAGTGATTGGAGTCAAATGCGAACCTTCGACAAGATCGAAGCCGGGATTGCGAGCAAATAACTCCAGCATTTGTGGAAATCTTGAGTTTGCTGGAGAGTGGAAACGATAGAAGGCATCTTTGTCCTTCGAGCGCTGGTACGTGCTGTACTGACCCTCTTGTACAAACTGCCAAAGCCGTTTTGCAAAGTCATCGTTGAGGACTTCAAGCGTCAAGACTAGATCAAGGTCTTTGGTGGCCCGGAACTCAAGGTTTGCAGCATCGAATGCCAGCGAGCAGGCACTGCCGCCGATCAGGACGTAGTGATCCTTATAATTGGCGAAGTGCTGCTGAAAAAGGTCTAGCCCTTTTACCATGGGTACACCTCAATCAGCTTTTCCAGTGCAATTTGGATTCGTTCATCGTGATCACCTCGAAAACGCAGATACAGCGTGAGTGGGTGTGCCATTCCTTGTTCACTGAATAGTTTTGGGTCATAGCGCCACGCTTCGACATGCACTTCACCATCTGGGACAAACTCAAAACCAAGGTGTTTGATGTCTTCGTTTGCGACAGCGATGGTTAGCGAGCGCGGCTCATTCAATTCTGTCCGGTAGGCCAACGCAGTCTCGCCAGCCAATGTATATTGGCATTCGTCATTACGGTGCCGAATGCGATAGGTGTGCCTGACAGGCGTCTGCATCTTTGGCAAAGCCCGTTCCCATACCTCCCGAGGCTTTCCTTTAAGGGCAACCATCTTCAGCCGGCCAATGGTCTCGGTTTCCACCAGATCTGCATCTTCAAGCTCTTCCATGACCCGGCTGATGGTCATTTTTGTGTACGGCAATTTGTGAGCAATATCCGTGATGTGGCTTTTACCATCGCGAAGTTTGGTCAGCATGTACAGCAACACTGCTTGAGCAGCAGGCTTCAGGTGTTTCCCAGTGCCATTTTTTCGATTTGGTGCTTTTCTGAAATATTCCCGCAAGTCCAGCCCGAGGCTAGGGATGAACATCTGGTTGTGAGGCGAAATGAACTGGACGCCCTGTTTGATCAGTCGGTCACGGCTGTAAGCCGGAATCGCTTCAGCTACATAGACAACGGGCAAGTCGGTCTTGTCAGCAACCAGCTTGATTTGCTTAGCAAGTACAGCAGGCGTGGTACCGGCTTCGTTATCCTCAAGAGTTTTGTCGATCATTGCGAGAAATCGCTGACCGAACACCTTGACTTCGCAGAAATCAAAGTTGTCCACCAAGTAAAACGGCAAAGGCATTTCCTTGCGAGCTGTGATCGCAATGTCATCACCGAATACTTTCTCAAGATAGTTTCGTAGCTCTTTGCTCATACAAATTGCATGTATTTGATATAGTGCACCGTAACAATAATTAAGTTACGGTGCAAGACAAATATTGTCAGAAGTGCGATGCGCAATAAGTGCTTCAACTCCCTTCCCATAAATTCACGCAGCCCCCCTCGACCTATTAGTTCCGATAGGTCCATGCGAGTAAATGGCTTGGCATAATCCTTAGCTTTTGTGAAATTGTATTTCACCCATTGACTCCATGAAGCGGCGAACTGATGGTACCTGAAACTGAAATACTGGGGAGTTTGCCCATTACATCAGCAATTCAGCTATTCCTAATACATACCAATGCCATATTGACGCAATGTTTAATCCCCCGTACATTTCGCCGCACTAAAAACACAAAGACATAAATGTCACCACTGGAGGAGGTGGGTTAACGACACCCTGTTTGGTAGTGCCGGAAATGGCATCCTAGACGTTGGCGCAGGTAATGACAGTCCCTCCGCCAACCTGTCCTATTAGTTCTGATAGGACCATGTGAGTATATGACTCGGCATAATTTTGTATTCCAAATTAGATTTCATCTAATCGACTGATATTCCAATGTTATTGAAGGAGCTGCATGAATGCCGCGATGAAGAAGCTTCGCGTTGTAACGTCAGTCTTGTGCCTAATTTTTAGCCTCTCCTCGAATGCTGCAGATTGTTTGATTGAGCCTACTCAAATGGTTGAATTGGCCAGTCCTGTGACTGGTCTGTTGGACAAGGTGATGGTCCGGCGGGCAGACCGTATCACTAAGGGGCAGGTGCTGGCGACCCTCGAATCCCGTGCTGAGCAGGCGACCAGCGAACTGGCTCGCTTCAAGTCGATACAGGTTGGGCCCAGCCAGATGGCCGAAAGTAAGATTGAGTTTGCCAAGCGGAAATTCACGCGGCGCCAGGCGATGAGTAATGAGAAATTGATGGCGGTCCAGGACAAGGATGATGCCGAGGCCGAACTGCGCCTAGCCGAGGCCGAACTTAAAGTGGCTTCCGAAAATCGTCAGATCGCCAAGCTTGAACATCAGCAGCAAAGCAGTTTGCTCAATCTGCGGACCATTCGTAGCCCTTTTGAAGGCGTCGTAGTCGACGTGCTGGCCTATCCTGGCGAGGTAGTCGAGCCGGGCGCGACAAAAAAATCCGTCGTCAAGCTTGCCCAGCTTGATCCTTTGCGGATTCAGGTGGTTTTGCCCAAAGATACTTTTGGCAAGGTGGCTTTGGGTATGTCAGTCGACGTCTTGCCGGAAATTCCTGGCAAGGGACATTACGTAGCCAAGGTCAAGTCGGTGGATCGTTTGATCGACGCGGCCAGTGGCACCTTTGTTGTACTTCTTGAGTTGCCTAATCCAAAACTTGAAATTCCTGCCGGGATCAAGTGCAAAGCTACTTTCCCAACGGGTGTACAAGGGAAATAGCGACTTTAGGTCATTCAAATAATCGATATTTCAAACAAACGTGGCGGTAAACCGCCTCTTTTGTCGCTGAAATTCAGCTTACCAGGCCATCGAGACGGCCAATATTGTTAAAGGGAAGAGCAATGCGCAAGTCTGCCGAAAAGAATGATCGTCCTGATCGTAGCCGCAACCTTTCTCTTTCACCGTTGATGCACGCCTTGTTGGGGGCTTTCCGGCCGGCCAGACAAGCACTGGCCAAGGCGATAAAAGCGCCTCGGCCTTCGGCGGCTGCCAGCCAGCCGGCTATTCGTTTCGAAGCCCTTGAGCCGCGTGTGCTGCTTTCGGGCGAGGTCAATCCCTCAGCTCTGTCAATCAACGGAGCGATCTCCGTCCAGGGTGAGCAGGACCAGTACGAATTTTCGGTTGAGGAATCTCGGCGCGTAGTTTTCGACAGCCTGACTAATCGCAGCGACCTGAACTGGAAGCTGGAAGGACCCAACGGACAACTGACCAGTCGCAGCTTTACGAATACCGATTACCAGGCCGAATCGCCGGCTTTTGAGCTGACACCCGGCAAGTACAAGGTGACCGTAGATGGTAATACCGATGCGGTGGGCGACTATTCGTTGCGGATTGTTGATGCTGATGCGGCAGCGGATTTAACTCCGGGTACCGAGGTCAGTGCGAGTCTCGATGGCGGCAACAAATCGGCGGTCTATCGTTTCCAGGCCAAGGCGGGCGACAAGTTCTATTTCGATGCGCTGACAGCTAGTGTCAGTGCGGATTGGCGCTTGATCGATCCCTATGGTCGGCAGGAAGGAAGTTACAGCTACCTCGGTAATGACCGGGATACCTTTGTGATTCAGCGGACCGGCGAATATCTGATGGTTGTCGAGGGTGCTGTCGGCAACACGGCGGCACTCAATTACAGTTTCAATTTACGGCCTGTCGTCGATACTACGGAAGCCTTGGTGCTGGGCGCGACCACAACTGCCAATATCGACCAACCGGGCAAGACCAGCAATTTCACATTTTCTCTGGCTGAGCCGCAGGCAGTCTTGTTCGATCGTCTGACCAGCAGCAACTTCCTGTGGACCCTGAGTGGTCCCGAAGGTGTCGTGGTCTCACGGACATGGGCCAGCAATGCTGCCAGCAAT
The DNA here is from genome assembly GCA_052034335.1 of Pseudomonadota bacterium. Lineage (GTDB taxonomy): Bacteria > Pseudomonadota > Gammaproteobacteria > UBA6186 > Azoamicaceae > CADEGZ01. Next base: position 4,291 of record JBPOIR010000097.1, read on the forward strand.
TATGCGGGCGGCTATGGTCGCCTGCTCTTGCCGGCGGGTGACTACACCCTGTCGGTCGATGCCGATGGTGCAACGATGGGAGCCTTCCCCTTCCGTCTGCTGGCCGACGATGCTGCCGAAATGCTTGAGACAGGCGTTGTGACCAGCGCGATACTCGACAATGCACGTGGTACGAAGCTCTACAAGCTTGCCTTGAGCGAAGGTGACAAGATTTTTGTCGATGGCCGTTCACTCACGGGTGGAGCGCTCAACTGGACGCTGGTCAATCCTTACGGTGTTCAATTGGCAAGCAGTGCGCTGATGACGGCGCTGGCACCATTGACGGTCGGTGCCAGTGGTGATTACTGGCTGGTGGTTGAGGGCAATGACGGCAATACGGCCAATGCGAGTGTCAGCTACCAACTCGCGATCAACAAGGTGCCTGATGTCACCGCCACCTTGACCCTGGGCAGCCAGATTTTGGGTAGCGTCGATCTGGCTGGACAGGCGACGGTCTATTCTTTCGAGCTGGCCGCCGCCGCCCAAGTGGCATTTGATGCACAAACCAATCGTTCGGACATGCTGTGGTCCCTGATCGGTCCGCGCGGGACCGAAATCTTGAATCGCCGTTTCGACCAGAGTGATGCTGGTAGTGCGCTCAGCGTACTGAGCCTGCCTGCCGGCAGCTATCGGCTGGTGGTGCAGGGCAGCGGTCGGGCAAGTGGCAACTATGCTTTTCAGCTGATTGATCTGGCGGCGGCGCAGACGCTGACCCTGAATGCTGCGCTGAGTGGAACGCTGACGCCGGGCAACGCTGTACAGGCCTATCGTTTTAGCGTGGCGGCCGGCGATAAGCTTGCCTTTCAGACCAACAGCGTTGCCGGCGGCAATGCCAGCTGGCGCCTGGTCGATGCATACGGGCGTGATGTCGTCGGGACGAACAATCTGGCGAGTAACCGCGCCGCCTTCGCGCTGACGACCGGTGGCTCATATACCCTGCTGGTCGAGGGGCGCCTGGACAATACCGCGCCGGTTGCTTTCGACATCCAGTTCAATGCGGCGGGCAATCAGGTACCAACGCCCCTACCGACAGGCGATAACCTGATTTTCGGGACGGCGGTCGCCGGTACTATGGCAACTTGGGACGCAACCAAGATATACCGTTTTACCGTGACCAGCGATGCGCTGGTGGTCATGGACACGCAGAGCCTGAATTCCAGCAGTGCCCTGTGGTCGCTCGTCGGTCCACGCGGTACCGAGGTCAGCCTGCAGGATTTGTACACCAGCGATGCCAACAACCGTTATCCCGTTTTCAGCCTGCCCGCCGGAAGTTACGCGCTGACCGTTCAAGGGGCACGCTACTCAGGCGGGCTTTCCAATAATGGTGCCTACAGCTTCCGCTTGCTTGATGCCACGAACTTTTCAGCCCTGACACTGGGACAGCAGGTTTCAGTCACGCGTTCACCCAATAACGCAACCTTGGGCTACCGTTTCGAGGCCAGTGCGGGCAGCACGATGGTCCTCAATTGGAGTGACACCAATAACAGTTCCGTGTGGACCCTGGTCGATCCTTACGGACGTAAGGTTCAGGGCACCAGCGGCGACAATTCTGGAACCTATTACGCGATTTCGCTTTCGGGAAGCTACACCCTGCTGAACGAAGGAAACTACTACTATTCCGGGACCAGCAATGTCACCTTTACGCTCGCCCAGCAGAGCCTGGTGGTAGCACCCCTGGTTTTCAACGACCAGGCCAGCGGCACCCTGCGCGGCCGCCAGGATATTGCGCGCTACGAGTTCACACTGGATGAGATTTCGCCGGTGATTTTCGATGCGCTCAATACCTCGGCTGCCAATATCGGTAACCTGCAATGGCTGCTGCGCGGTCCGAAGGGTAATGTTGCGGGCTGGAATTCATTTAGCGACTATAGCAATGGCACTGCGCTGGGCAAGTTGCCGCCAGGCAAGTATTCCCTATTAGTCAGGAATACCACCGATATTTCGACTGATTACAGCTTCCGCATGCTCGATCGTGATGCAGGATTTTCGCTGGTGTCGGGCACGGCCGTTAATGAAACGATTCCGGTCGGTGAATCGCGCGTTTACCGTTTCAATGGAAATGCCGGAGATAGTTATTACTTCGATGGACAAAACTCGTCGAGCGCTTACTATGTCAACGGTGGCTACCATTATGATTATGCTTACTGGTCCCTGCTTGATCCTTTCGGTCGCACGGTTACGAGTGCCTTTACCAGCAACGATAATCCAAATATTAGCTTGACCACCAGCGGGGAATATTTGCTAGTGGTCAGCCCCAGAGATTCCTTTGCTGCCACTAATGTGCGTTTCAACCTGCTCGCCAAGACAATGGTCAGCGAGGCGCTGATCCTTGATCAGGATACGGCGGGTTCCATTGCTATACCAGGCCAGTCAGTCAAGTACGGTTTTACGCTGGCTGCGCCGGCACGCATCATTGTTGATGCCTGGGATGGTTCAGGGCTTTACTGGAGCCTGAGTGGCCCGCGTGGCAGCGAAGCCAGCGGTAACGGATTTGGCAATGCTCCGCGCTACTTTGACCTGCCGTCAGGAAATTACGAATTTACTGTGAACGCGAACGATCTGAGGACCGGGGCCTTCCATTTCCGTTTTTCCGACCAGGCTTCGATCCAGACGATGGTGCTCGACAGCGAAACCGTGCTGAACAGCGTCGCAGATGATCGCTCGCAAACCTATCGCCGGATCGACCTCAGCGAAAGTACGGAGTTGTTGTTCGATGCCGTTGGTAGTGGCAACCCCTCCGCTTCCTGGTCTCTGTACGATACCCGGGGGCAGGTGCGGTCAAGCGGCGGCGTTAACTATGACTCCGCACGCTTTACGCTTGCTGCGGGCAGCTATTACCTGGTCGTTTATGCGGGCAATACAGCGGCGGCTGAATACAAGCTGGCCTTGCGCCGTCCGACAGTGAGAACCGAGGCGCTTGTGACAGATAGCCAGGTCAGTGGCAACGTGTTGCCAGCTCAGGAAAATCGTTACAGCTTCGAGGTCAGTGGTCCGACCTCGCTCCTGTTCGAGAGCCAGACTGACAGCAACGATTTGTATTGGGAATTGAGTGGTCCGTCGGGTGTCGTGCGCAGTGCGACCAGTTTCAGTTCCCTGGGGGTTTTGACCCAGATCAGCAGTGCCGACACGTATACCTTGCGCGTCTATTCGCCAAGCAATGCTGCGAGTGATTTTGCCTTCCGCTTGCTCGACCTGCACGCGGTAACGCCGCAAGTCTTGCCAGGGGCCATAAGCCTCGCACTGACGCCGGAAAGGCGCACACAGGTGTATGCCTTCGACAGTGCGCTCGGCGACATTCTCAGCTATCAGGTGAGCAGCCTGAGCGCAGGTGCTGCGCTGAACATGCGACTAGTCGATGCTTCCGGCAATGTGCTGGATTCCAGGGACGCCAGTTACAGCTACAGTCGCCAGCTGAGTAATCCTGGACGCTATTACTTGCTGATCCAGGCCGGTTCGGCCATGCAGGAAACTGCGGACCTGGTTTGCAAGCTGCTGCTGACGCAAAATCATGAATTTCCGTTGACCGTAGACGCCATCTGCGAAGGCAGTCTCGATTCTGGCCAGACCAGCGATACTTGGACTTTTACCCTGGATGCCGGCAAGCGCCTGCTGCTTGACGGCCTGGCCAGTTCGCGCGTTAACTGGGTGCTCGAGGATGGCTTCGGTATTAGCCTCAACCGTTCCGGAGGGTTTTCTGACCCAATCTTGCTTGATCTGGCGGCGGGTAGTTATCGCTTGAAAATTACCGGCAATACCGGCAGCAACAGCGTACCGGGCAGTTATGGCTTTCGTCTGTTCGATACGGCGGGGGCCACAAGTCTTGTCGAAGGCGTGGCTGCAACGGGCGGCCTGACAACGCATGCCGCCACCGTGTTCCGTCTCGCCGGGCAGCCCGGCCAGATGTTGAACCTGGCATCCGAACTGACGGGTGGTGCCGGGCGGGTGACACTCTTTGATGTAGCGGGCAACCACGTCTGGTCGGGTTATGCCAGCGGCAATACACGTTTCACGGTGGGCGATCAGGTGGGGGATTACCTGCTTGTTATCGATAAGGAACCGGCAACGACCGAGAGCCTCTCCTACAGCGTTTTGTTCCGCATGCCGCAGGTGCAGTTTGCGGATGCTGTGATCGGTGACGTGCTCAGCGGGCATCTGGCGACTTCCAACGAGTTTCATAGCTACCGCCTGGATCTGACCACCGCGCAGCGTTTACTCATCGCCGATACCGGCACAGACGATGGACTGATCTGGCGCATCGTACCTGAAGGCATGGGCCTGCAGCAGGGCGGTTGGCGCAGTGGCAGCAACTTTCAATATCTGGGTGCCGGCAGCTATGTGCTGTCCGTTTCGAGCAGCAATCCTACGGGTGGGGATTACCGCATCCAGTTGCGGGATCCGCTGGCCGCAACGGCATTGCCCGAAGCCGGTCTTACCGGACAGTTGGTCGATGGCCGGGATGCCGCAATCTACACATTTGAAACCACGAGTGCCCAGCGCCTGACGGTCAATCTGGTTACGGCTGATCCGAGCCAGTTACGCTGGACTCTGTATGACAATAACTACAATCCCCGGCTGAATGTTGCTTCGGGTGTGGTGCGCGATACGCAGGAAATTTCTGCCGGTCGATATTTCCTGGTTGTGTATGGTATGGGTGTGGCGACAGAGATCGTCGATTACGCCATCAATGTGGCACCGATTGTGCCTTCTGTGCTGCCGCTTGGTGAGTCGGTCAGCGGCAGTTTTCCGCTCTCCGGCGATCAGGTGGATTACATCTTTAGCCTGACCGAGAAAACGACGGCACTGTTCGATGCCCTGCAAGGGGTGTCTTCCGGGATTTCCTACTCGCTCTACAACGAATCGGGCAGCCAGATTGCGTCGTCGAGGTTCTCCGACAACAACACCATGCCGCAGGTGCTGGAAGCCGGCGATTATCGCCTCAGCATCCAACGCGACAGCACCCTCAACGGCGATGTCGTGGCAGAACCCTTTGCTTTCCGGCTGGCGAGCATGCCCCAGTTGCTGCAGGGAATGATCGGATATGACGTGCCGGTGAGCGGAGAACTTGCTAGTGGCACGCAAACAGTGGCCTACCAAATTGACATGCAGGCCGGTGACTGGGCCGCCTTTACTGTCGATAGCGTTAGTGCCGGCAGCCTGAACTGGCGTCTGCTTGATGCCGAAGGCAATATTTTTTGTTGGGCGAGCAGCGATAATCGTAGCAATATTCATATTGCCTCGACCGGGCGTTATACCGTGTTGGTCAATGGCGATATAGCCAACAGCGAGTCACTCGATTACCAGTTTACGATGGCTCTGGAGCGTCATGTCGACAGCCGCCCGGCAGGCGATCCGCTGACCTTGGGGGTCTTGACCGATGCAGTCGTGCCGGCTGACGGTAGCGTGAGTTATCGTTTCCATGTGGACGCCGATACGGTGATTGCCATCTCGGGTAAAACGACCAATGGCCGTTCACTGCAATGGCGGCTGCAGGGGGTTGAATCCAATTTTGGTTGGGGTGATTTCTCAGGTACGAGTGGTAGCGCAGGTATTTATCGCCTGGCGGCTGGCGACTATGCGCTGACCCTGAAAGAGACTTCCCAGGATAGTGATTCAGCCGTCTCTTCCATTGATACGGCGGTCTCCTTCATCGTCGAAGACCGGGGGCACGCCCAAAGTGTTACGACCGAAGGCGATATCGTCAGCACTGGCGTGCACATGTTCAAAGCCAACTTGGCTGCCGACGAAACAATTTATTTCCGTTCTCCGGACCAGGCGAACTGGCGCATTTATGGGCCGAACAACGACGACAATTACTGGAGTGGTGGTGAAAGCGAGGGCTTCTCGAGTTTCACGACCGGTGCAGCCGGAGAGTATCTTTTCATTCTGGAAGAGGATTACTCGGCGCAGCCCGTTAATGCCAAGCTTGAGTTGCGTCACGAGGTCGATCGGAGCAGTGTGCTCGATCTGGATACGTCGGTCTCGGGCAGTATCGAGTCTTACCAGACGGACAGTTATACCTTTACTCTGGCTGATAGCAGGCTGGTGTTGTTAGATCTGCGTTTTGCTACGGGATCTTTTTCCTGGCAACTGACCAGCAATGGTGAGGCGATTGCCAACGGCTATTGCAACGGCAATGTCACATCCAGTGCGTCGAATAATCCTTTGCTCGCTCTGGCTGCTGGTGACTATGTATTGAAAATTGTACCGTCGTCATGGCAAACCACTGACTACGAATTCAGTCTGCATGATTTAGTACAAGCTCCTGAGCTCAATCTTAATGGTAATACCTCGGTCAGCAGCACTTCCGGTGTGGCACAGGTTTTCAAGTTTGATGCACAAGCTGGGGACAGTTTCGTCTACGATTTCCTTGATGTTCCTGCCCGGGGATACTGGCGTTTGGTTGCTGCAGACGGGAGTGTGCTCAGCGATTCGTACTCGGATGATCTGGATAGTGTTGGCGCTTTATACGATCTGCCGACAACGGGTGCCTACTACCTGATCTGGGATAGCCAGAATAACGGCGAATCCATCAATCTCGACGGCGACTTTTTCGTTCGTGTCATCACACCTGCGGCGCCGACCGTGATTCCAGCGCTGGGCCAGACCGTAAGCGGCAATCTGGCGGACGACGGGACCCTACGCTACAGCTTCCATGTGGACGCCGAGAGCAGTCTTTTCATTGATGTGCTCAACGGCGCGATGGTCGACTATTGGGAAATCGCCGATACCTTGGGCGATATCGTTGCCTCTGGCTACAGGGGCGACGAGTTGCAGATGTTGGCACATTTCGATGTGTCCGGTGACTACTTATTGACCCTGAGAGGCCCTGTTTTTGATGATTCGGCAGTCGCCTTTCGTTTGCTTGATGTCGGTGCATCTGCTGTTGTCGGGAACGTCAGTGGTGAGGTGAGCGGCGCCGCCGCTGCCGGGCAGACCATCGTGGCACGGGTTGATGTATTGGCCGGACAAAGCCTGGTCTATGAGCCAACCGATCTGGGTGGATTGACGGGCCGTTACCTGATATTTGATGCAAACGGGAGTCTCCAGTTCTCCGGTGATGCTAGCGAGACTTACGTGCTGCGTGGGTTGGAGAGCGATAGCACCTATTTCCTGGTATTCGATAGCAATTTCAATGCCGAACTGACGGCGGCTACCTACGCCTTCAAGCTGCAATCGGTCCAGCCGACGGCGTCGGCAGCGCTGATTCTGGGGACCACTGTCGAGGACACCTTGGGTGCGGATGGCTCGCGCAGCTTCCAATTTGAAATTACGCACAGCAGCCTGTTGTGGCTGGATATGCTCAATTCCATGGAAGGCGGGTGGTCGATTTCCGATGCCCTGGGAGATCAGATCAACAACGGCTGGTTGAACGGCTCTGATGGTGTGCTAATCAGCCTCGTGGCACCGGGCAGGTATGTATTGACCCTGAACTCGGGCGAACGCTTGCCGGTCGACGGCAACCTGGCTTTCAAACTGCTCGATCTCGCCGACAGTGCTCAGGCCATTAACCCAGAAACACGGATCGATGGCGAACTCAATCCTGGCAGCAGTACGCAGATTTACCGCTTCAATGCGTTGTCCAGCGACAGCTTCAAGTTCGTTTCCTATGGTTCCAGCCTGAGCGGTGGATTCTGGCGCCTGTATGACCGGAACGGTAGCCTGTTAAGCAGTGGCGATATTAACAACAGCGGCAACATCATCAATCTGGGGAATTCCGGTTCCGGTCAATATTATCTGTTGATTGACGGTTCCACCGCCAATTCGGTCGCTGGAACCTACGGATTCGCGGCCAGCCTGAACCGTGTCGCGCTGGACACGGTTTATAGCGGTACGGCCTCCAGCTATTCGCCGACGAGCTACAAGCTCCACCTGGATCAGGCCGCCTGGCTGGATTTCGACGCCTTCAAGGCGAACTCAGGTGGCTATGGCGATTACTATGCCTACTGGAGCCTGACCGGGGCCAATGGCCAAGTTTTCTCGAGCAGATTCTATAACGGTGGCCGTGATATGGCGCAGATGCTGGCCGCAGGGGACTATACCCTGACCGTATCCAGCGCCTATTACTACTATTCGACGCCTTACCAGTTCCGTATCCTGAGCGCAGCCAGTGCCGAGACTGTGACACCCGGTAGCACGGTCAGCGCTACGCTGACTCCGGGTAACAGTACCAAACTGTACAGCTTTGAGGGAACGGCCGGGGAGGTGTACTCCTTCCGTAGCCTGCAGGGCATTTCTGGGTATTGGCGCCTGATCGATCCCGAAGGCAAGGAGCTCTTCAATGCCGACACTTGGTCGCCTCAGGAAATGCTGAGCCTGACAAAGAGCGGTCGCTATCTGCTGCTCATTGAAGGCTATGCTACAAATTTTCCAAATCAGCCCTATTCCTTCGTTTTTTCCAAGGCTATCGACAAGGGAGCAATACCGCTCAATACGACGCAAGGCGATACCCTGGCGACAGGAAGCTTCGAGCGCTACAGGCTGCATCTCGATCAGTCGGGCACCTTGGTCTTCGACAATCTCGGAACCAACAGCACGCCAACCTGGCGCCTGGTCAATTCTGTCGGGACGGTCATCTTCGATCAGACGATGGCGAACTACTATGCGTACGATTTCAAGGGGCAACTGGCTGCCGGTGATTACACGCTGATTGTCGGCAATAGTTCGGCCACGGCAGTGCCCTATGTTTTCCGTGTTCTCGATCTGAGTACGGCCATCGCCGTGCAGGTGGGTCTCCCGGTGAGCACGACAGTGACGCCGACCAATGGCGCCCAGGTCTTTACCTTCAATGCGCTTGCTGGCGAGCGCTATTACTTCGACGCGCTGTACACCCAGTCCGAGCTTTCGGATACCTATTTGTACCGCTCGGTGCCGGGCTGGACCTTGCTTGACCCCACAGGACGTGCAATTTTCAGCAATGCCAGTATGGGGTCGGCTTCGGTCAATAGCTACTACGATTCCACTCTGGGTCGTTATCGCTATCGCGACGTGTTTACTGGTTACGATCAGGAGCCGGCGGCGCTGGGTATGACTGGTACCTATACCCTGGTGCTCGAAGGCTTCAATTCACAAACGACGCCCCAGGCCAAAGTTTCGTTCAATCTGGTCAAGGTGCCGAACAATCCAGTGGTCGTGCTCGACACGCTGCTCATCAAGCCGGCACCGGACCTGACGGTCAATAGCCTGAGCATTGATCCGCTCGATAATCTGCAGACCGGCCAGATCGTTACCCTGAGCTGGGTTATCGAAAATCGTGGCGTGCTGGCCACTACCGGCAACTGGAATGACCGCGTGTTGGTGCGCAACCTTGATACTGGCATGCTTGTCGCCAATGTCTCGGTGCCCTACGACGTGGTTGTGGGCGGCAATATCGCGGCCGGTGAGAGCCGGATACGGACGTTCGCATTGCGCCTACCCGACGGTTCGTCGGCGGCGGGACGCCTGAGTATTACGGTCCTGGCTGATGGCGACAACGCTATTCGTGAGGGCAATGCGACGGGGACCAGTGAAAGTAACAACGCGCGGCAGGTTGAGGTGGATGTCGCGCTGGCATCCTATGCCGACCTGACCGTGGCCGACGTCACGCTTGATCCGGCCGGTAACTACCAGCCGGGGCAAGTGGTTAATGTTGCCTGGACGACCCGCAACAGCGGCAGCAAGTCGGTTGATGCGCCGTGGAGTGAGCGCCTTGAAGTGCGTAACCTGTCAACCAACGAAGTCGTTGCTGTGGTTGTCCTGCGCGATGATCTGGCTGATGGCACCCTAGATGGCGGTGCCAGCCGTCAGCGCAATGCACAATTCACCTGGCCGGTCGGCGCTTCGGCATCCGGCCGTTTTGCCATCCGGATCATTGCCGACAGCCTCGGCGAAATCGCCGAAGCCAATCTTACAAACGCCGGCGAAAGCAACAATCTCAGCGAGGTGCTGCGCACGGCCGGACCGGACATGCAAATCCGCAACCTGAAAGTGGTCAGTACGGATATTCAGGCTGGCGGTCTCGTGACCATCAGTTGGGAAGACTGGAATCTGGGCAGCAGTGCGACCGGTGTTGGTTTTGATGATCGGATCGTGGTCCGCAACACGGCAGCCAATCTGACGCTGCTCGATACCAGCCTGGCTTACGATCCCCTGCAACAGGTTGATGGGCTGATCCTCGGTGTCATTCAGTCCGGCCAGTCGCGGCAGCGCAGCTTTACCTTCCGCTTGCCCTATGGTCTTAAGGGAACGGGTGACATTTCGATTGCCGTGACGGCCGACCAGAATGCGGGCGGTGTCAGCGTGTTGTTCGAAACCAACCTCAGCAACGATGCCGAAGCCAATAATACAGCGAGCATCTCGGCGACGTCAGCCGCAGTGCCCTATGCCGATCTGCACGTCGACAGTCTGGTCGCCCAGGATACTGGCGTCGGTGGCGAGTTGGTCTCGGTAAACTGGACGGTCAGCAATAACGGCGCGTTGGATACCGCCGCAGACTGGAATGACCAAGTGGTTCTGAGTACGGATGCCGTGATCGGCAATGCCGACGATATGGTGATCGCGAACGTGCGTCACCAGGGTGGCCTGAGTAAGGGGAGCGCGTACACCCAAAGTGCAACCATTCGCGTGCCGCTGCGCGGCGAAGGTCGTTACTACCTTGGGGTGAAGACTGATACGGGCAATGAAATCATTGAACCCGATACCCGTTCGGACAATGTCAGTGCTGCCAAGGCCATTGATCTGGCTGCGGCCTATGCTGATCTCAATATCCTGGCCTTGACCGCGCCGGAATCCGCACAGAGCGCCGAAAACATTCTGGTCACCTGGGAGGTCCGCAACGACGGCAATGCCACCACCGATCTGGCGCTGTGGAATGATCGCATCGTTTTGTCCACCGATCCGACGCTGGGTGGCAGTGACGATATCGTCCTGGCCGGCTCGGTGACCCATGCCGGCCTGCTTGCTCCGGGGGGCAGCTATGTCGGGCGGGCGACTATCACGCTACCGCGTGATCTCAATGGCGAGTTCTACGTGATTGTCGCCACCGACATCAATCGCTCGATTACCGAGCTTGGCCGTACCAGCAACAATACGCGGGTTAGCGTCACCAAGCTGCGTGTCGGTCTGGCACCGGTCGCTGATCTCACTGTCAGTGACGTCAGCGGGCCGAGCACCCTGCGGCCGGGCGATACGGCGAGCGTCAGCTACACCATCAGCAACCAGGGAGGTGCGGCCACAGCCAATGCCTGGCTCGACCGGATCTATATTGATCGTGGTGCCAATGGCGGTTTGTATGAAGTCGCCAGCGTCTTCTCCTCGACGCCGCTCGAGGTCGGTAGCAGCGTTCAGCGCACAGCCAGTTTCACCCTGCCATCGTGGTTTGGCGAAGGCGAGTTCCGCTGGGTGGTCAGGGCTGATGCCGGAAACACCATTTACGAACGGGATGGCGAAGGCAACAACCAGACTGCTACAGCGACGACGGTGCAGGTGGTGCGTCCCGATTTGACGGTCAGTAGCGTCAACGGCCCCGGCCTGATTGAGTCGGGCAATGCACTACATGTTGAATGGACGGTTAGCAACGGCGGTGGCATCGCTACCGGCGACTGGAAGGATGTCGTATCTCTGTACAAGAGTGGTGTGCTGCTGAAGTCTGTCGAGCTCGTACATGTTGGCGGTCTGGCTGCCGGCGGCAGCTATACGGCCAGCACTGATCTGGATATTCCGCTCAGCTATAGTGGCGAATACGAAATTCGCGTGGTCAGCGACAGTGCCCGCATCGTTGACGACAGGAATCGCAACGACAACCAGGTGGCGGCCGGTCTGACGGTTGGTCTGGCGCCCTATGCTGATCTGGCCGTGACGGCGCTGACTGCGCCGGAACGGATCATCGGCGATCCGGCGTCGCTCGACGTCAGCTGGACAGTTTCCAATCAGGGCACCGGGGTTGGGCGCAGTACTGCCTGGACCGATCGGGTCATCCTCTCGCTCGACAATACATTGGGTAATGGCGACGACCGGGTAGTCGGCGAATATCGCCATGAGGGTGCCCTGGCGACAGGCGAGTCCTACAGCCGCACCGAAAGCATCTTGCTGGCACCGGGCAGTTCGGCTCGCTACAAGCTGTTTGTGGTCTCTGACGCCAAGAGCGAGGTTTTCGAAAACGCTTCGGAAGCCAACAATGTTGGCCGTGTCGAACACGACGTGGATGTCATGCCGATTCCCTATGCCGATCTTCAGGTTGCTTCGGTAACGGCAGAGGGAACGCCGGCCAGCGGCCGCCCACTGCGCGTGAGCTGGGATGTGGTTAATAACGGGATCGGCCTGACTAATGTCGCTGACTGGTCTGATAGCGTGTGGTTGAGCCGTAATGCCGATGGTAGCGATGTCGTCGTTTTGTTGGGCTCGGTCAGTCACGCCGGCCAATTGGCGGTCGGCGACCGTTACAGCCGCAGCATGAACATCATCCTGCCGGAAGGCATCGAGGGCGACTATTACCTCAATGTCCGGACCGGTGGTCCCTTCGAGTTCGTCTACGGTAATAACAATACGGGAAGTTCGCTAGCCATTCCGGTCAGCCTTTCAAAATCACCTGACCTTGTGGTTGAGACGGTTTCCCTGCCGGCCAGCGCCCAGGAAGGCGCGCTCGTTGATGTTTCGTGGACCGTGGTGAACCAGGGTGAAGTTGCTGCTGCGGGGCTTTGGGTCGACTCGGTCTGGCTGGTAGCGGCCGATGGCAGTGGCAATGCTGTGTCGCTCGGTAGTTTTACCTATGATCGTGGTCTGGAGTCCGGCATTCGGTATACGCGTACCGAACAACTGCGCCTGCCCGCGAAAATCGAAGGTCTGTATCGCATCAAGGTAGTCACCAACGCCAATCTGGGTGGTGGTGGCAACCAAGTGTACGAACATGCTGCGGCTCGCAACAACAATGCGCTGATTTCAGGTGATGCCGTTGAAGTCAGTATGCTGGCCCGGCCCGACCTGCGCGTGTCCGTCGTGAACGTGCCGGCGCAGGTTACGGCCGGCACGGGTGCGGCCATTCGCTACACCATCAGCAACATGGGGTCGGTGGCGACCAGCGGTCGGTGGACCGACAAGGTGTACCTGTCGCTCGACGGCACGCTGAGCGGCGATGACCGCCTGGTTGGGCAATTCGAGAGCGGTGCCGCGCTGGCACCCAGCGAGTCGTACGCCAACGAGTTGGGGATGGTGGATATCCCCATCCGCTATCGTGGTGATGCCTATCTGATCGTGGTTGCCGATGGCAACAACAATGTCGACGAATACCCGAACGAAGCCAACAATATCCGGGCGGCGCATTTTTACATCGACCCGGTGCCTTTCGGCGACCTCGTGACAAGTGACGTCGTGGCCCCCGATCAGGCGGTTCATGGCTCGAGCATCGAAGTGCGTTATACGGTAAGCAATCTCGGCAGTCAGACGACACGAGGCGAAGCAGTGGCGCTCAACAGCTGGACAGACAGTGTCTGGCTGGCCCACGACAAACGCCGTCCAGGCGCCTACAAGGGCGACATCTTGCTCGGTTCGTTCACTCATGTCGGCAATCTCGGCGTTGGTGAAGACTATCTCGGCACGGCGCAGGTGACGCTCCCCGACAATGTGCAGTCCGGCGAATATTTCATCACGGTGTGGAGCGATACCTACGACGTTATCCTCGAAGATACCCTGGCCTCCAACATTAATCCCGACGACGCGGCACAGACCGACAACAATAACTACAAATCCCGGCCGATCAGCGTGCTTGGTGTTTCGCCGGATCTGGTAGTCAGCAGTATCGTCGCACCTGATGCGCAGGATTCGGGTAGCAGCTACACGTTCAGCTACACCGTACAGAATCGCGGTGACGTTTTCGAAGGTAAGTGGACCGACTCGGTGTTTATCGCCGACAACCCCGACCTCAATCTGGCCACTGAAGTCTGGGCTATCGGCAGTTACGCGCAGCAACGCAGTCTCGGCAACGGCGAAAGCTATAGCGTGACCCAGACCGTGCAACTGGCGCCCGCCGTCAAGGGACGTTATGTGGTGGTCAAGGCTGATGCCACGCAGTTCCAATATCGTTCAGGCAATCGTGGCGAGATTGGCGAAAACACCGAAGAAAACAACGCGCGCGCCCAGGTTTCGACGATTACTGCCCGCCCGGCCGATCTTCAGGTGACCGAGATCAAAACCGAACCCAGCAACTACTCGGGTGAGGATGCGACCATCAGCTGGACCGTGACTAACTTCGGCGACGCCGTCTGGTCAGGTACACGCAGCTGGACTGATGCAGTTTATATCAGTCGCGATCCGACCTTCATTCCCGAACGCGCAACGGTTTTGGGAACGGTCGTGCACGCTAATGTCAATGGTTTGGCAGCCGGTGCCAGTTATGTGACGTCCGGGAAATTCAAACTGCCGGCCGGCACCGATGGGCAGTACTACATCTACGTGATTGCCGATAACTACAACAATCCAGATGCTGTGTGGTGGATGCGTCAGCCGAAAGATGAGAAATTGCAAGGCGGCATCAACGCCGATACTTTCGAATTCTATTCGGCAGGCAACACTGGGGGCAGCGTTTTCGAAGGCTTGCGCAACGACAATAATACGTTCCGTACTTCGCTCGACATCGTTTATCGCGAACCCGACCTGCTGGTTGATAGCATCGTCGTCTCCGAGCCCAATCCATACTCCGGCGAGGCGCTGACCGTGACCTGGACGGTAAGCAATCACGGCACCCGCGATACTCGGACCACTAGCTGGTATGACGGCCTTTTCCTGTCGCGCGACGCTTCTCTCGACTACAGCGATTTCCCGTTGGTCGACCGGGGTTCCGAAGTTGAGGTTTTGCTTAAGGCGAAGGTCGTCAGCCTCAGCGAGAACAACAAACCGAAATATCTCAAGCCGGGCGAGTCCTATACCGTCTCGGCAACTTTCGATCTACCGGAGTCGATCAGCGGCGATTTTCATCTGATCGTCAAGACCGATACGGACATCTTCAAGGATCCCTACAGCTATCGCGTCAGCACCATTCGTGACGGACTGCCCGGCCTGGCCCGCCTGATCGACCAATCCGGTACCGTCCTTGAATTCAAGGATGAAGGCAATAACGTCAGTTCTATCGCACTGCCGATTACGCTGGCTACGCCGCCGGACTTGCAGGTCGCTTCGGTGACTGTGCCGGAACATGTATTCGCCGGCCAGAATTTTACGGTGAACTATCAGGTGGTCAATCAAGGCGGTAACACGCCGAGCGACCAGTCGGGCTGGAACGACCTGATCTATCTGTCCAAGGATCGTTTCCTCGATGTGAGCAAGGATGCCTATCTCGGCTACATTGCCCATAATGGTGGTTTGGCCGGTGCAGCCAGTTACGATGCCGCGCTGACGGTTACGGCGCCCAAGAACATGGATGGCCCGTACTACGTCTTTGTCGTCACCGACCCTGCCCGTGCCTTAGGTACCGGCGAATATGGCCGGGTGCGTGAATTCGGCCGTGAGCAGAATAATGCCACGGCAGCAGCCCAGCCCATTATCGTCGAAGTGCCGCCGCCGGCCGACCTCAAGGTCACCAACGTGAGTCTGCCGGCCAGCGCCAATGTCGGGGAAGAAATCCGTCTCGACTACACCGTTACCAACGATTCGATCAACACCGCCTATGGCCGCTGGACCGATGCCCTCTACCTGTCGTCGGACAATACCTGGGATCTCGGCGACATCCTGGTCGGCAAGGTCGACCATGTCGGTGATCTGGGCGCCAACGGCAGCTATAGCGGTCATCTGATCGCCCAGTTGCCGCCCCTGAAAGATGGCAACTGGCGCGTCATTGTTCGGCCCGATCTTTACAACGAGGTGTTCGAAGGCAAGATCAGCTATATCGCAACCGGACTCAATCTGCCGCCGGGCGAAGCCAACAACCGCACGGCCTCGGGGGCCACACTGCAGGTCACCGTTCCGGTCCTGCCGGTTGCCAGTCCGCTGGTAACGACCTTGAGCCCTGGCCAGAGCCGTCTTTACAAGGTCAGCGTCGCTGCCGGCGAAACCCTGCGGGTCAGTCTGGATGCAGCGGCCAGCGAGGGCAGCAACGAAATCTATGTACGCTACGGAGATATCCCGACCGGGTACGTCTTCGATGCGGCCTACACCAACCCGGTTGCCACCGATCAGGAAGCTTTGATCGGCAGCACCAAGGCCGGTGATTACTATGTGCTCGTCCGCGCCCGTCAGGGCAGTGCCGATACGGCGGTCACCGTGCGTGCTGACTTGCTGCCGCTGTCAATCAGCAAGATCACGCCTGATCAGGGCGGCACCGGCGACGACAACCACCGCTGGGTCACACTCGACATCTATGGCGCACACTTTAAGGCTGGTGCGCTGGTCAAGCTGTCACGTCCCGGTGTTTTCGAGGCAGAGCCGGAACGCTGGCAGGTGCTCGACGCCACCCATATTCAGGCGGTGTTTGATCTGCGCAATTTCCCGCTCGGACTGTACGACGTCAGTGTCACCAATCCGGATGGTCAGATGGTTACCGAGGCCCAGCGCTATTTGGTTGAACGCGGTATCGAAGCCGACGTGACCATCGGCATTGGCGGTTCGCGCACGCTGACGCCAGGAGAGAACGGTCTATACAGCGTTTCCCTGCAAAGCCTGAGTAATGTCGACACGCCCTACGTGCGTTTTGACTTTGGTGTACCCGAAATGGGTTACAGCATCAATGTGCTGGAAGGCCTTCATCTGCCCTACATCGTATTTGGCACGAATGTCGCCGGTCAGCCCGCTGGCACGACGCTCGACACTGCAGGCAACACCCAGACTTACGGCCAGACGCCAACCGACGGCACAATCCGCAGTGATATCCCCTGGGCCAAGCTCGATGGTGCGCAGAACACGGCGGGCGTCAATCTGGCACCCGGCTATGCCTTCGACGTGCCGGCTGGTGGTTTTGCTGGCATGACCTTCAGCATCCAGACCTATCCCGGCCTGGCTGAATGGCTGGCCTACGATTTCGAAGGCCTGCGCGACAAGCTCTATGCAACGCATCCTGAGTGGAAAGCACAAGGCTTGCTCGACGGCGGCGTGGAGGATCTGGACAAGATTAGTGAAGGACTGACTTTCAAATTCCTCTCCAAAGATCCCGATATCCATGTCACCAAACTCGAAAACCTGGCCATTCCCTTCCGCTTCAATATCGTCGGTGCTGCAACACCAATTACCCGCGATGAGTTCATCGCCGACCAGATGGCGCATGCCAAAAAATTGCGCACAGCCATTCTGGCCGACACTACTGCGCCCGTCAGCCTGGCAGCCCTGGCTGCCGACGAAAAGCAGTGGGTCAGTGGCTGGCTCGGCGCCCTGGAAGCCGCAGGACTATTACGTCCGCTGAACGAGGCGCCACCCATCCGCGAAACTCCAGAAGTGCTTAGTCTCAACGCTACGCTGGCAAGCGGCATCCTGCTCAGCAAGGGTGGAGAGAATTATCGTACCCAGGCGGATATCCTAGGTTTCTTCAGCAAGGTCCAGCAATGGTATGGCGATACCGCGCGGTATGCTGGCGATGTAAATGCCGCTAAGGCGGCAGTCGACTACCTTGAGTATCGCCACTTGGATACCGGTGAAGAAGCAGAAATACCGGTCCCGGTGATGGCCGATCCGGCGCAGTTCGACATGAACGCCAGCCACGATACGCACTTCATTAATTTCAATGTATTTGCTGGTGGCCGCACGGAGTTGGAGTATTTGCGCCACATTGGCGTGCTCGATGAAGACTTCAAACCGGTTGCCGGGCAGGCGCTCAATCTGAGCCAGTATCTGCAACAGGTCACCCAGCAGGGCAGTTCCAGCGGGGCAGCGGTCAGCGTGCGCGGTCCGCAGGCAATCCAGGGTGACAATGGCCACAGTTACGTGCCGGCTGATACGGCACTGCCTTACACCATTGCCTTTAACAACCCGACTGAAACGCCGGCCGGCGAGTTGCGCATCGTCACTCAGCTTGATACCGATCTCGATCCCCGTTCGATCCGTCTGGGTGATCTCAAGATTGGCGATATCAACGTGCATCTGCCGACAGGGCGGGCCAACTTCCAGGGGGATTTCGACTTTACCGGTAGCAAGGGTTTCATCCTGCGCGTCAGCGCCGGGGTTGATGCGTCTACCGGAATTGCGACCTGGCTGCTACAAGCCATTGATCCGGATAACGGCGAAGTCATGCACGATGCGACGCGCGGCCTGCTGGTAGCCGCCGTTGGCGCTTCACAAACGACGGCCGAGCAGCAACGGCAAGGTTTTGTCAGCTATACCATTCGGGCTGCTGATACCGCGCTTTCCGGTGCTGACATTGCCTGCACGGCGCGCATCATGATCGACCAGTCGCCGCCGCTGGATAGCGAGTCAACCTCCGTCAAGCTCGATGCTAAAGCGCCGCAAACCACTGTGAGCGTGACAGCACTGGGCAATAACGCTCAAGGTGCACCTACCTTTGACGTGCAATGGCGAAGTGAGGACGACGCCAGCGGAATCAAGTCAGTGACCGTCTACGTTGCCGAAGACGGCGGCGATTTCAAGATATGGCAACGCCAGATCACGCCGGAAACACATCAGGCCGTGTTTACCGGTGTGGTCGGCAAGCACTACGAGTTCCTTGCCGTAGCCACCGACAAGGCCGGCAATCGTGAGGCCGCCTCGGTAGTCAATGCCGTGCTACCGGATGACGGCGCTCGTCAGGCGGTTCTCGATAGCCTCGGGGTCAGCGAAACCCTCTCCTCGACAGCCGAAATGCCGCTCGCTGCGGCCGACCGCAACTATTCGAGCAACGCGCTATTCGAGCAATCCACCCAGCAGTTACCGGGCAAGGTAGCAAGCAGCCAGACCAGTGACCTACGTTCGGTGTTGGCACCGTTTACCTTACGCGGCTTTGCCGATGGCTATGCTGCCAGTGCCGCCGATATCGGTGCCCAAGCCATGGTTGAATTGTCTGATCACAGCATCCTGGCCAGCGCGGGGACACTGCGCAACGAAGTCTTCCACTACAGCAAGGCAGGCGGCCGCAGCACCACGCCGTTGTTCACACTCGATGCCCCGATTCTCGACATGGCGGTCGATGCCGTCGGCCAGCTTTGGGTCATGACGGGCAGTGAACTACTGCAAGTCGACGCCAGCAGCGGGGCCGTTCTGCAGCGCCTGAAGGGGCCGGGCGGTGATCCACTGACCCATGCCCTGGCAATTGCGCCGACTGGTGAAATTTACGTTTCCTCGGGCAACGGCATTGAAATCTTCAATCCGGCTGAAACTGATCCCGGCAAGGCCTGGAAGCATTTCAGCAATCTGCACGTGGGCGATCTCGCCTTCGGGCCGGATGGCCGCCTGTGGGGTGTCAAGTGGATGGGTAGCGAGGTCACCGGGGCGGTGCTCAATGCGACGACCGATATCGTTAGCTTCCCAATGAGCGGCCGCACCAAGGGCCGGGCCGAACTCGAATACCGTCTGGCCGGTGTCATCGACAGCATCACCTTCGGTGCAGCTGGTTCGCCGCTCGCAGGCTTGCTGATTGCATCGAGCAACCTGAAGCAGCGTCCGGTGGTCGACGGTGCCGGGAACGTGCCGCACCAGTCCTCGGTCTGGATGATCGAACTGCTGAGCCGCCGTGTCATGCAGGTAGCTGCGGGTGGCACGCGTGGTGAGGCGATTATTGCCACCGCCGATGGCCGTATCCTGGTGGCCGAAACTGGCCGTATCGACGAAATCGCTCCCGCTCATGCACCGCTCGTCAAGGCGGTAACCGTGCCGGACGGCGCGCTGGTGCCGCTACCGATGAACCGCATCGGCGTCGTTTTTGATCAGGCCATGTGGCTGGGCGATGCTGGCGACGCCGGCAGTGTACTCAACCCGCTCAATTTCTCTCTGACGGTTCTCGGCAACAACGGCGGGGCGCTGCTTAACCCGAAATCCGTCACCTGGGATGCCGCTACGAGAACGGCCTGGCTCGACGTTGGCGGCCTGGAAGCCGGTCAATATCAGCTGGAAATCAGCAATAGCCTCCAAAACAGTGTCGAAGTGCCGCTCGAACAGGCCTATATCAGCACCTTCACGGCACTCAATGACATGAGCAGCCAGTTGCGGCTCGACTTCTCCCGGACCCGCGCTGACCGCGCCACGGGTGAGATCAGCTACGACCTCAGCATCACCAATATCGGCGTCGACGACATCAAAGGGTCGATGATGCTGCTCCTTGATCCCGGTCGCTATTTCACTGGCGACATTGCCGATAGCATCATTGCCGGTGGCGATCA
Organism: Pseudomonadota bacterium; assembly: GCA_052034335.1. Lineage (GTDB taxonomy): Bacteria > Pseudomonadota > Gammaproteobacteria > UBA6186 > Azoamicaceae > CADEGZ01. The sequence goes on from JBPOIR010000097.1 coordinate 24,588, forward strand.
GTCCGATCTCTGGGTGCTCGATTTGAGTGCCGCCCTGCAAAATATGGGAGGCAAGTTAGCCGTTGGTGCCACGTTAGCCGACCAGACCGTGAGCATCGTCCCCGCCAGCCTTTTCGCACCAAGGGCGGGGCTCTCCGATCTAGTCAAGGCCAATCTGGGCCATGGTGTCTATGCCGTGCCGCAAGACAACCTGCCACCGCAACTGACCGTCCCCGGCGTTACCGATCCCACGACTGCCGAAGCCTCGGTATTGCCGGGCGCGACAGCAGGGCAGGCGTGGACCGCAGAAATCGAGGCCATCGACAGCGATGGCAGCCTGTTCTACTGGCAACTCGTCCAGGCCCCGGCCGGGGTGACGCTCAGTGCCGCCACCGATGTGACTTCTGATCCCGATGGTTACCACAAGCGGGCCACGCTAAGCTGGACGCCGTCTGCCAATGCCGACGCTGCCAGCGAGATCCTCGTTCGTGTGCAAGACAGTCGTGGCGGCGTGGCCTACAAGTATTACCAGGTCGCGGTGACCGGCGGCAATCATGCGCCAGTCATCAGCACCCAGGGCGATATCACTCTGGCTGAAGGCGAAACCCTCAACCTGCCAATTGCTGCAGCTGATGCTGATGGCGACACCCTGACGGTGAGCTTCCGCAACCTGCCACCGGGTGCTGTTTTCGATGCCGCCAGCGGCCTTCTCACCTGGGTGCCGGGCTACAACCAGGCCGGCCGCTACGAGAATGTCACGGTCGTCGCCAGCGATGGTAAGACCACGGTCAGCCAGCACTTCAACCTCATCGTCGAACAGGCCTATCCGCAACCTGTGCTGTTGCCTGTTGCCGCCCAGACCCTGCGCGAAGGCGATCACTACGCACTGCAACTGGCCGGCAGCGTGCCTGGCGGGCGGGCTCAGCCGGATGGTACGGCGGTCTCGCTCGAATACGCCTGTCCGTGGTTGCCGGGTGGCGCCACGCTTAATTCCGAAACTGGCTGGCTGGAATGGACACCGGACTTCTCGCAGCATAGCAGCTTCAAGCTGCCAGTCTTGCTCATCGCCACCTGGACGACGCCGGATGGCGCAGTCAGCACGACCACGGTTACGCGTGAAATTACTTTCAACGTGACCAATGCCAACGGTGCGCCTTTATTCGTGCCGGCGGAAACCTGGCATGCGTTGGAAGGCCAGCCGTTGCGCATCAGCGTCTTTGCCTTCGACCCCGACAATCCGGATTTCGAACCCAAAATCCGTCTGCAGGCCGGTGCCCCGGTCAGCGGACCGGAAACCACTGCGCCGACAGTGAGTTACCAGGTCGATGGCCTGCCGGCCGGCGCTAGTTTTGATGCCGAAACCATGGAAATCGTATGGACACCGGGCTATACCCAGGCCGGCACCTACAGCATCACTGTGACCGCAACGGATGACGGTGACGGCACCGGCACCCCGGCGGTGAGCCATCTGGTCCTACCGATCGAAATCACCAATGCCAATCGCCCTCCCGAGATTGGTGATATTAGTAACGCCTTCGTCGATAAAGGCGGCGTGATCGAGATACCGATCAGCGCCAACGATGTCGATGGCAATCCGGTTGAGCTGATTTTTGTGGGCTTGCCGCGTTTTGCGACGTATACCCAAAATCCGTCTGCTGACTCCAGCCAACTCAGCGGCATCCTCCGCTTTGCCCCCAGTGCCGGCGACCGGGGCGATTACACGATCACCGTCGTGGCTCGCGACAACGGCGATGGTAATGAGAACCAGGTGCTGGCCCAGGCCAAGAGCTTCGTGCTGACCGTCAAGAGCACCAGCGAAGCCCCAGTCATCGTAGCCCCCAGGCAAGTGGTTGCCTTGGTCGGTCAGCCGCTCTCGGTGGCGCTGCTGGCCAGCGACCTGGATCAGGATGCCCTGACCTGGACAACCGACGGCCTGCCCGCCGGTGCCACGCTCACCCCTGCCGCGCAGTACGGACACGCCACCCTCACCTGGGTGCCGGGTGCTGCTGCTGTCGGTGTGTACGACGTGACCATCGCGGTGACCGACCAAGGTCTGCCACCGCAGGATGCCGGAATAAGCAATCCGACCAACCCGACCCCCAACCTGAGCTGGCAAACCCTGCGCATTGTCGTCCGCGCTGCCAACGCAGCACCCGATGTCCTTGGGCTGGAAGTCAATGGCCAACCGGTCAGCGACCCCGGTCAGGCCGACGTGCTCCGCCTCAGCGCCACCGAAGGCGTACCGCTCACCCTCGCGTTGTATGGCAGCGATGCCGATGCCGACCGTCTCGACTGGACGGCTAGTGGCCTACCGCGCGGCCTGGTGTTCACGCCGGCCGCCGATGGCAGCAAGGCAAGCTTGGCCTGGACGCCGGACAATTTCACCGCCCAGGACAGCAACACCGGGACACCGGGTCTGTGGCGCTTCACGGTGAACGCCAGCGATGGCGTGGCCAGCTTCACACGTACTCTGGAAATCGCCGTCGCCAACGTCAACCAGACGCCGCGTATCCTGCCCTTGCCGCTGCAACTGGTCAGTGAAGGCGAAACCATGAGTTTCATCGTACGGACCGGTGATGCCGACCACGATGCCATCCAGCTCAGCCTCATCCATGATGAAAACACCCCATCCGGCGTGATGTTCGATGCCGCCAGCGGCTATTTTGAATGGACGCCGGATCAGCAAGTGGTCGACAACGCTCTGGTCAACAACAAGGCCTATACCTTTACCTTCCAGGCCACCGACGGCAAGGGGACGACAACCCAGACCGTGCAGGTTCGTGTTTTTGACGTCAATCGTCAGCCGGTCGTTACCGCAACCAGCCACGCCGTGGTCATCGGCAACACCTTGTCGATTCCGGTCGATTTCGGTGGTACATTCTCCAACGGCATTCTTGCAGTCGACTCTGACGGAGCGGCACAAACCGCTGCCCTGACAGTCAGCTTCACCAACCTGCCTGAAGGTGCCAGCTACGACGCAGTGACTCGCCGCCTGACCTGGACGCCTGGTCCCGGCCAGATTGGCGACAATACCGTTAGCGTGCTGGTTTCCGACGGCCACAATACGGTAGCCGAAACTTTCGTCCTGCGCGTCGTTGCCGACGCCGCAGCCAATGCCCCGAAAATCCTCGTATCGACCACCCCAAGCACGCCGGTGATCCCGGGGCAAACTGTGGTGGCCACCGTTCGGGCCGACGCCTGGAGCGGGATCGCCACGCTAACCGCTGAAATGCGTCAGGGCGAGGGCAGTTGGCAGGCAGTCACGCTCGATAGTGCCGGTCGCCTCAAGCTCGTGCCGAACCAGCCCGGCCTGATCGACATCCGGGTCACTGCCACGGATCGTGATGGCTTTACCAGCACGCAAACGCACACCGTCCGTGTCAAGGATCCGGCTGACAGCCTTGCGCCGCAACTCGCCTGGCAAGGCGCTCTGGCCGGTGCCACCGCCTACAGCGAGCCGCGTACCCTGAGCGAACTCACCACAGTCGTTGCCCAGTTGACCGAAACCCAGCTCATGGGCTGGCGTCTGCAACTGGCCCCGGCGGGTTTGGGTAACATGCCCGACGCTTGGCAAACCCTGGCTCAGGCAGACACCGCAGCCACCACTGTCAGTCAAGCATTGAGTCTGGCCAGCCTTGATCCCAAACAGTTCAAGAATGGCGCGTACCAACTGCGCCTCTCCGCCTGGGATTTGGTCGGTCGGACCAGCGAAATCGTCGCCAATCTGATCGTCGACACAGCCGAGAAGTCCTTTGCCAGCACCACGCAAACCGATGTCACGGTGAGCCTGGGAGGTCACTCGCTGGCCCTCACTCGCCAGTGGAGTGAAACAAATAGTGCCCAAAGCCAGGATTTCGGCAATTGGCGCCTACCGCTGCTCGATACCGGCTTGACCAGTGACCAACCCGCCACCCTGGCCTCCGGCGCCACTGCCCCATGGATGGAAGGGGCGCGTGTCTGGCTCAGCATTCCAGCCGATCTCAGCAATGCCGACGCCGGTCTCAAGAACCTCAGCTTCACCCTGAGTACGCAAAGTGAACGCCTGGGTGCCGAAGCCTACGCACCGCAAGTCTGGCACCCTGTCTTCACCACAGCACAAGGCTGGCAACTCCAGGCGCATGGTGACAACTTCGGCGCTTCGGCATCTGTCGATACGGTCGAGTCGCTGACCCGGCAAGGTGATCGTCTCTATAACCAGGCGACCGGTCTGCCCTGGGTGCCCACCGGATACACCCTCATTGCGCCCGACGGTACGCGTTACCAACTGGATACGCAGGGCAAGGTCAGCAGCATCCGCTTTGCTGACGGCGCTCAGTGGCTGATCTCCGATGCCGGCATCACTGCCGTCAGCGCCGCCAACAGCAGGACGCCGGCGGGACGAATCGATTTTCTGCGCGATGCCGAGGGGCGTATTTCGCGCATCACCTACCCCGATGCGCAAGGGGCAAGCAGCGCCATTGCCTATCGGTTTGGTAGCGACGGCAACCTGACCCTCGTCCGCAACCTGAACGACACGGGCCTGGGGACACCCGTTGCCTACCATACCAACGGTCAGCCAATCACTGAACCGCTCACCGCCAACCTTGGTGCCGTAGTGAACTGGAACAGCGGCAGCGCCAATGCCTGGAGCGGCACCCTGAATGCTGACCAGAGCGTCACGTTGGCCTTTGCCGTGCGCGACAGCGAAATTGCGTCCACGATCCATACGCCGGGCGGGCAGGGCGCAGTCATCATTGCCCTGGAATCTAGTCTGCCGGACAACGCCATGCTGCAAGTGAGCGGTGCCCAGATCATCGGCACTGCTACGGTGCACGGCAAAAAAACGCAATTTTTACGAGTCACCGAATCCGGCGTCAAGCTGATCCGGATCAGTGGTGCCGGGCTGGCCGACATCCGTCTCTCGCTGGCCGGTGACCTCAACCGCGACGGGGCGGTTGACGGTACCGATGCAGGCGTGTGGGAACAGTCACGGATCAACCAAACCGCTGCTGGGGACATCAATGGCGATGGCCTGATCAACGCCGCTGACCGCCAGGCGCTTTACGCCAATACCGGCTTCAAGGCCAACCAGGCCCCGGTCACAATCGGCAGCCTATCCCCCCTTAAAACCCACACCGACCTCGGTCTCACCAGCGCGCTTGCCCGCATTGCCGAAGACCTCGAAGGGGACACCGTATTCTGGCGCATCCTCGGCAGCACCCACGGCGCCGCCCGCCTCAGTGCCGACGGTCACACCCTGAGCTTCACCCCGGAGGCCGGCTACATCGGCGAAGCTACGCTCACCCTGCAAGCCGATGACGGCTTCGCCACCGGCGCACCGATTGAACTCAAGGTCAATGTCAGCGGTGCAAAGCTGCTACAGATCCATCTCGCTGAGTTGCCCAGCCTGTTTGCTGGCCAGTTTGCCCAACTGCAAGCCACCGCCGACTTCGAAGATGAAAAGGGTGTGGCAATTACCAGCGGCACCTATTTCAATGCCAGCGTTATTGACCTGGCCGGCATGGGCAGCGTCAGCGGTAATGCAGTCCAAGTCGATGACCAGCTCGACGTAGTTCGTGCCAACACCCAGGGTGCGGCACTGGTCATCGTCCGGCGCATTGATGCCGATGGCCGCTTGGTTCAGGCCGTACAGTCAATGAACATTAAAACCGCCAGCGGGTCGAGCGATGGCGTGGATGACGAGGGAGGTGAGGAAAGCAGCTTCAGCGTCGAACCCGATGTCTATCCCGGCACGCTGACCCTGATTCCCGGTGGTATCCGTCAACTCAAGGTCCACCTGATCAACTCCGGCAACGGCCAGCAGACTGACATCCACGGGGCCAGCCAGATCGAATTCGCCGGTGCGCCCGAGCAGGTGGAAACCTGGCTTGATCCGGATACCGGGGAAACGCTCACCACTGTCATCCCCTCCAAGCCGGAAGTACGTAGCGGCACCCGCTACGTGGTTAGCGACGAATCGATTGCCACAGTTAGCGAAGACGGCCTGGTCACCGCCCTAAAGACCGGGCGAGTGACCATTTCGGTAGTGCATCTGCAAAGCGTCACCGATGCAACCGGTGCCATTAGCCAGCAAGTCATCGGCCAGACTGACATCTGGCTCAATGTCGACTCACCTAAGATCGTCGCCACCGGCGTCGGTATCACAATCGCAGCCGACCAGGGTGGGGCAGTGCAAGCGACCACCGGCGAGACTGTCCTGATCGGGGCTGGCGCGCTGAGTCAAGATGTCGCGGTCAGCATCAATCGAATCGAGCTGGCCAATATCCAGGCCGAAACCGGCATGGATCTACCCCTGCCGGAAGCCGTGCAAGTCGTAGCAGCCTTCCGCATCAATATTGGCGACCAAGCCAGCAACACCCCGTTGCAACTGGCCATCCCATTGCAAGACACCAGCAATCTGCAAGCGGGCGAAGAAGTGCTGTTCTTCAAGAAGGGCCAAGCACTACAACCAGACGGTAGCTTCCAGGACATCTGGTGGATCATCGACAACGGCTACGTCGGTGCCGACGGCATCGCTCGTACCGCCAGCCCACCGTACGTTGGCCTCGAGGAATCCGGCGAATACCTGGTCGGCAAAAAGTTTCCCGGCGTCGTGACCAGTGAATTCGAATTGTGGGGTAACCCCGGTGAATGGCTGACCCTGGACAACGTTGGCCTGGGCTTTGGTCTGACGGGAGACCTCGCGGCCAAGATGGTCACCGGCAGTATCGTCAGCATGATCTGCAGCATGGCAAAAAATGTTAGTGCAGCCTCTTATCATTTTGGTGTGCCTCAGTTTGCCAAGATCATCATCCCCGAGATTCCTGCAGGTGAGCGTTTCCTGCTCAATCCCGGTAGCTACCTGCCACTAGCGAAAACGCCTTGGGGTAATGTAGTCGTGCCGAAGATTAGCGACGCCTGGATTGCTGACAACAACCGCCTCAATATTGAAATCGAAAATCCCAACCCAGGCCAGTTTACGGGCGAACTCATGCTACGCATGGTCTTCAACGACGGCACCACGCGCGATGTCTGGAAGGAACCGATGCCCGGAGTTCTCAGCGGAGTCATGGCGGTTGATCCGCCTACCGGCATCGCCATCGGCAGCGTCGGCTGGCAACTGGTCCGCCAGATATCAACACAACAGCTCAAAGGTTCAGGTACTTTTTCCGATGGCAAGCCGGAGGAATTTGCCGGCAACGTCGCCCGCATCACCCCGCGCCCGCACATGGCGGCGACACTGACCCGTACCGGGGTTGAATTCATTCGCCAGACCGACCAAACCGTAGTTGCTTCGGTCGATCTCGTCGGCTACCTCGGTGCCGAAGAGCTCGACTATATTCGTGGGCGCAAAACCCAGCCCATCGTCTTTACCGATGATCTGTCACGGGTCTTCATCGCTGGCAACAAGCAATTGATCGTATTCGACATGCTCACCTTGAAGGTGATCAATACCTACGACATTCCTGTTGCCAAGCACATCACCAGCCTGGCGACAGTAGGCAATCTCCTGTTTATTGGTGAAGGCGAGCCGGGCGGTGGCAATCGCCTCTTGGCGTTCGATATCAGCGCACAGAACATCGACCCCAAGACCGGTAAATACAAAAAAGAACCCGTCTCGCTTAAAGAAACCGGCATCGAAGCCGGTGCCAACGGTATCAGCGGCATGGTGGTAGGACCCGATGGCCGAACCCTGGTCGTCTCCGTGCCAACCCAACCGGACAACCTGGGCTGGGGGCCGCAGGACTTCTCGCGCCGGGGCAATATCCTGGTCTTCGACCTCAATACCCTGAACATGACCACCGGCGAGATCACCAAGCCAGTGGTCGCCAAGCTGCCGGACGACGGCAAGAGTGGCAAGGCGCCGATGAGCATCATGGCCACCCGTGACGCCAATCACTTCCTGGTCGCCAACATCCTCGACTACGATCGCGGTCTCGCTACCCTGGTCCTGACGCGCAATGCCGAAGGTGCGGTAACAGGTGCCGAAATGCAGACTATCCGCATGGCCCAGACCAACGAGCAGCTCAAGATCGACCGCCTCGACCTCCAGCGTACCCAGAGCGCCGTCCTCGTTAAGGTCGACGGTGTCGAATACGCCCTCGTCGCCGACGACAACTTCTTCGGCAACGACCAATACTGGTGGCAAATGTATGAGGCCCCCACCTTCATTTACACCCCTTCCGGCCCACCGATTGCCGTGGGTGGTAGCGCCAATGCCAAGAAGGTCAACGTCGGCGGCAAGATCGGCATCGTCAAAGACCCGTTCGGCACCCCGGAATACCTGGGTGCGACACTGCCCCTCGATGGCTACGGCGTTCACAACCTGGGGATCTCTGAAGACGGCAAGGTCCTGATCGGCCAATTGCGTGGTTTGGGAAGTGCCAACATCTTCGACAACAGCCCACGTCCGAGCCAGGCCCATGCCTGGGATGTTGAGGCGCTCGTCCGTGCGGCCCTCGCCATGCCGGAACAGGATCGGCTGACCAAGCACATCAAGCTGAAGACCAATGAGGAGCAGTTGATCTCTAAAACTAATCAGCAGGGCTCGCTTTTTAATGGCTGGCCGATTGGGACGTTTTTTGATCCGGAGTTTATCCGGGCATCGACCGAAGGACGGATGGGCGATGTGATTGGTGTCAACCTGAAAGACCTCGCTGCCATACAGTTACTGATTGTGGAAGGGGAGCTAGACAAGAAATATGCATCGACCCCCTACGCCGAACTGCCAAAAGAGATGCGAGACCTTGTCGATCTGAGAAAGAAAGACTTGGGCGATTTCAGCCTGTCACGTTCCGAACTAGACCGACTCACGGATGTTGCCGACAAGCTTGGCATGAAGTTGGTCGTCAAACCAGAAAAGGCTAAAGACGGTGCCCCTGTCATACTCTCCCGCTCCTCAATAGACCCCGAGAATATTGCCAGCACGGTAGACGCCGATTTCAAGGACTCTGGAGTTCTGTTTATCGTGCCAACGATAACGGATGCGGACGTTGAAAAGCTTCGTGCCGGGAAGACACTATTCGACAAAATGGCTGGCTTGTTTTTTGAGTACCGGGATACCTCCAAAAAAGGCAAGGATGGCAAGGGGGACGAAGGCAAGGGGTTTGTGGCGGTAACCGCGAAGGATTTTGCCAATGTCTCCAATGTGTTTTTTGGGGATCGGCCGCTGGAGAATCCGGGATACTCAGAATTCACACTGAAGGGCAGCGTAGTTGCTGGAAAAACCGATGACGTGCTTGACGTTTATCGCGTAGAGCAGCGGTTGAGGTATTTGGGATATCCGGCGATGGGGACAGGCAATCCTTCAGGCACTAGTAACACCCTTCAGGACTTCAATGTGGATGGCAAGTTTGGCGATAAAGAGAAAGCAGCACTTAAGCTCTTTGAGAAAGCGGTTCGCTATGGCCCTGGCGATAACGCTAGATTTAGCAACAACCTTAACGGGGCGGACGGTGAAATCAAGAATGACGCGCAAGGCACGCTGACGGTGAATTGGCTCAATGCCTACAACACTCCGCATTGGATGCAGTTCTTTGCAGACACAGGGAATACCAAGGCTAACCAATCGAGGTTTGCGACGAGCAATGCCGCCTTGCCTGGCTGGGAGAATCGCCAAGTCGGGACGACGAATACGAACGTCGAACTCTACGGCGTTAGCTGGATGTACGACCTATTAGCGGCCAAGCAGTATTCGTCGGGCGAATTGCGGCAGTCCAATTCCTGGTTCAATGGCTCGGTCGATGCGAATCTGGGGATTACGGTGAAAACCCATGCCTCGCATGATCTGGGCATGGCTTTCGACCTAGGTGTGTCGAATTACATCAACCAAGATCGGGCGCAATTGCTTTTGAACGAAGCGCTGTCTGTCTCAATAGATAACCTAAGGAAAGTCCCCTGGAGCCTAACTGACGCTGTTACCTATTCAGGCGATGCCGGTATGCCTAACATCCAGACGCCGGTACGCGCCAAGAACGACCAAGTTGCTGCTATCCGTGACTTCCTTTCACTGTATTCGGTTACGCAAGCTGACGGCATGGATGCCGTGGGGAGCCATATTGTAAATACTACGGCAGACAAGCTCTTTGGAGGGTTGATCCGCAGCGTCCTGATTGGAGATGCCGCTGTTATCGATAAGAAGACAGGTGAGGTCAAGAAGCCGTTGGATGCCAATCCCTACCGCAATATCAATGCCGTCCTGAAAAAATTGGGAATCAACGCGTCGCCCGCCGACGGACACCAAAATCACTTTCATATCTACCTCAAAGTACCGACGATACAGTTGCTACCCAAGAATTTGGAGGCCTTGGCGGAGACTACCGGCACGGCGGATACCAACTCCACCAGCACCAACACCAACACCTTGGTAGATTACGTTCAAAGCCTAATTACCGGAGAAGAACTCATGTTTACGATGGATGTTCCCTACGTTCCTCTGCAAGACGCACCCATAGTGCTTGCGCAAGCCAGTAACGCCAACGTTGTATCCAGTCCAGATTTCATCTTCAGGGCATGCAAAGAAACAGAACACCGACCGAACGACTCAAGATCAGCATTGCGGGGGGTTGATCCTGCCGGCATGCTGGAGGTGTATTACCTGCGTTTGGGTAAGACCATCAATATCGCCGAAATCAAGACTACGGTCT
>JBPOIR010000062.1:0-7333 GCA_052034335.1 Pseudomonadota bacterium
GAGAGGAGTATACCACCCCCCTTCCTAAAAATTAACCCTTACCTTCACCTTTTTCTTCTTCTAAGAAACTCTTAAGCTGCTCGGCGCGGCTGGGTTGTCGCAACTTACGCAGCGCTTTCGCCTCGATTTGGCGGATACGCTCGCGGGTAACGTCGAATTGCTTGCCGACCTCTTCTAGGGTGTGATCGGTATTCATTTCGATACCAAAACGCATACGAAGCACTTTCGCCTCGCGCGGCGTTAAGCCTGCCAAGATACGACGTGTGGCTTCGCGCAAGCCTTCCATGGTGGCGGCATCGATGGGCGATTGTACATTGGGATCTTCGATGAAATCCCCTAAGTGCGAATCGTCATCGTCGCCGATCGGTGTTTCTGTAGAAATAGGTTCTTTCGCAATCTTTAAGACTTTGAGGATTTTGTCTTCGGGCATCCCCATACGTTTGCCTAACTCTTCAGGCGTAGGTTCTCGACCCATTTCTTGCAACATCTGACGTTGAATGCGATTTAATTTGTTGATGGTTTCGATCATGTGTACCGGAATACGAATGGTACGTGCTTGATCAGCAATCGATCGTGTAATAGCTTGGCGAATCCACCAGGTTGCATAAGTAGAAAACTTATAACCGCGACGATATTCAAATTTATCGACAGCTTTCATCAACCCAATATTACCTTCCTGAATTAAATCCAGGAATTGCAACCCACGATTCGTGTATTTTTTAGCAATAGAAATCACTAAACGTAAATTGGCTTCCACCATTTCTTTTTTAGCACGACGCGCTTTTGCTTCACCAATAGACATGTGTCTATTTAATTCTTTAATTTCCGTGATCGTTAAGGCAGTTTCTTTTTCAAGCTCAACCAAATCTTGCTGATATCCCAACAATTGTTCTTGATGTTGCGCAAGCACATCTGCATAAGCCGCGTTACCTGTACAATGTGTTTTTACCCATGCAAAATCTGTTTCATGATTGGGAAAAGAAGTGATAAATAGCTGCCTTGGCATCTTGGCTTTATTAACACAGATATCCATGATGGTACGTTCGGAAACGCGCACTTTTTCCAACATGCTCCGCATACCTTCCGTTAATGCATCAAAAAAACGAGGTACTAATTTAAAACCGATTAAACACCCACCTAAGCGAGTCAATAAGTCTAAGGTTTCCGGATGATGACGACCATGTTTTTCAATTGAGCCTTGTGCTTCATGCTTTAGTGCAAATAATTCATCAAATCGTCTTTTGGTTTCGATAAAGTCGGGTTCTGTATCAAATCCCGTACTTTCCGTTGTTTCTTCTTCTTCCTCTTCTGCATCGATTGCTGCGGCAGCAACAACACTTTCTTCTACCATAGGTTCTTCGGCAACAGTCGTACCAAAAGTCATATCGACAAAACCGTTAATCAGTTCGGCAACTTTTATTTCGCCTTTTTCTACTTTAGCAAATTCATCTTGAATGAGATCTAACAGTGTTGGATATGTCGCCACGGTTTGCAAAACTTCTCTTGCACCTTCTTCAATACGTTTGGCAATCGCGATTTCGCCCTGGCGAGTTAAAAGCCCTACGGTTCCCATTTCGCGCATATATAAGCGCACCGGATCATTCGTGGGATCACGCACTTTATCGGTTTCACCTGCAGCAGAAACGGCTTGGACTGCCCCCTCTACCACTTCTTCGGAGACAATGGGCTCTACTTCCTCACCCGAAAGCAGTAATCCTCCAACATCCGATGACATTTCGTAAACGGTAATGCCCTTTTCATCGAGCGCTTGTACAATCTCTTCGATGATGAGTTCTGCATCAGGAACGTCTTCTGTGAGATGTTCATTAACATCATCGTAAGTAAGATAGCCCTTTTCTTCGCCCAAGGCGACCAACAATTTAATTTGTGCCGCTTGACGATCTTTGTCTACATAACTACTCATAATTGATTCTCTACGCTCATTTTTATTTGGCCAAAAGGTCCCCGCACACGCAATTCCGATTTTATCACTAAAAATCGGTTAATCCACCCGGTTTTTTTCCCTTTGAGCCAACAAATTTTTTAATTGTGCTTTCTCATCCGTTGAAAGCACGCCCGTTTTGGCCTTTATCAGTAGAGATTCCATGGCCTGTTCTTGGGCAGCTCCTCGCAAATTCTGCAGAGCGCCCAAAAATTCCTGATCCACTCCACCCAGTGGAATGCGATCGACGATACGCTTTAACGCATCATAAGAAAATTGACTAACACAACTCTCTGGAAGCTGTTCCTTAAAAGCTTCTATGCCAATAGTAGAATCAAAACGTAGAATTTCAATAGTCGCACACAATAAATTTGCACCGGCGATCTCTAAACCTCGAAATTCCGTTGATTCCCCCGCCTTTAAAACGAGTTCTCTGTGTTCTAACATCATCGCAACCAGCTGATAAGCCGGACTCGGCGGAAGAGCTAGCTCTCTAACGGTTCTATTAGACAAGGTATTTTTCTTTTGGTTCCCGTATTTTTTTTGCACGACCTGGGAATTCACTCCTGCTAACTCTGCTAAACGGTCATACAGCATTTGTTGTAATACCCCGGGTGGTACTAATTTAATCAGCGGTTTTGCCATAGTGACTAATTGGGCACGACTATCTAAGTGATGCAAATCTAAATGTGCAGTTAAATCTTCAAACAAAAAATCCGACAAAAGACTCGCACGTTCCACGCGATCTAAAAAAGCCACCTGACCCAATTTCCGTACCAGCGAATCGGGATCTTCGCCTGCTGGCAATAACATAAAGCGAACACGACGTCCTTCTTTCATATGCGGCAAAATAAGGGGCAAGGCGCGTTTTGCCGCAGCTTGGCCGGCCTTATCACCATCAAAGCAAAATATCAGCTCAGAGGCCTGTCGAAATAACGCATCAACCTGTTTTTCAGTTACCGCCGTTCCTAATGTTGCGACCACATTCTTAATGCCAAATTGCGCGAGGCTCACCACGTCCATATAACCTTCAACCACTAAAAGGCTGGTTAATGTCCGGTTTCCTAATCGCGCTTCATATAATCCATACAGCTCTGAACCCTTGTTAAAAACCAGGGTTTCGGGAGAATTTAAATATTTGGGTTCTCCTTCAGATCCCATGACTCTACCACCAAAGCCGACAACGCGACCCCGTCTATCCCGAATGGGAAATAAAATACGATCACGAAAACGATCGTAATAACGACCCGCTTCCTTTTTAACAACTAACCCTGCCAAAATTAATGCTTCTATGCGCGTTTGATCGGCGCCCAACTGTTTAACCAGCGCATCCCATCCAGGCGGCGCAAATCCTAATCCAAATTGTTTTGCAATTTGTCCGGTGAGCCCTCTTTTTTTCAAATATTGATGCGCTTTTTCTGCCATCGCATGTGTGCGTAATTGCGTTTGATAAAAAGCAGCAGCGATCGCTAATATTTCGTAAACCGGTGTGGAACGCGCCGTTTGATTGCTTTCTTGTGTTTCTATAGGCATCGCTAAACCTGCGCGACTCGCCAATGTTTCGACGGCTTCTACAAAATGTAGCCCGTCGTGTTCTGTTAGAAATTGAATGGCATCACCGCTCACACCGCAACCAAAACAATGATAAAACTGTTTAGTCGTGCTAACCGTAAACGAGGGAGTTTTTTCTTGATGAAAGGGACAACACGCAATAAAATTCGCACCGGCGCGACGAAGCGAAATCCGTCCACCAATAATTTCTACAATATCAGTGCGTGCTAAGAGTTCTTCAATAAATGATTGGGGAATTTGCCCCGTCATAACACTTACGACGCTAATTGATTTTTGATTAAACTACCGACTTCGCCTATATCTGCACGACCTTGCAGCTTAGGCTTTAACACATTCATCACTTTAGCCATATCACGAATTGATGCTGCACCCACTTCTTGAATGGCTTGCTGAATCAGCGTTTGAATTTCTTCATTACTTAAGGGCGTTGGCAAATATTCTTGAATAATGCCGATCTCAAAAACTTCTTTTTCCGCGAGATCATGACGTGCTGCTGCTTCAAATTGTTTAATGGAGTCACGACGTTGCCGAATCATTTTATCGAGCGTGCTTAAGATCTGCTCATCATTCAAGGTAATCCGCTCATCCACTTCTTGCTGCTTAATGGCGGCTTGGATCAAACGAATCACAGCGAGCTTTGGCTTATCTTGCGCACGCATAGTCGCTATCATACTAGCCTGTATTGTATTTTTTAACGATTCTTCTGTCATATTTGCCCCCATCCATCACGCTTAAGCGCGTGCTTCCCGATGACCCGGCTGTCCGTTCATTTGCTCTCGTGTTAATTTTTTTAAATGACGCTTTCTTGCAGCGGCTGCTTTTCGTTTACGAATCATAGAACCTTTTTGATAAAATTCACGACGACGCAATTCTTTGGGAATCCCAGCCTTTTCAACCGCACGTTTAAAACGACGTATTGCAGAATCAATAGACTCCCCATCTCTCATACGAACACTTGGCATCGAATATCACACCTCTAAAGTTAGTTACTTAAAATTAAACCCATCTACAGTTAAGCATGTTATTCTAGACCAGTCGGAGAAGATTGGAAAGGTTTTATGAGCGTACGAAGAGTATTAGGCATTGAAACATCCTGTGATGATACAGGCGTTGCTATTTTTGACGCGGAGGCGGGCCTATTGGCACATGCGCTCCATAGTCAAACCGCAACGCATATCCCGTACGGCGGCGTTGTGCCCGAATTAGCCTCGCGTGATCATGCTTGTAAATTGCTGCCGCTCTTAGAAAAAGTATTTCAGGCAGCCGACGTACCTAAACAGTCTATTGATGGCATTGCCTATACCGCAGGACCCGGTCTGATTGGGGCTTTGCTGGTGGGTGCCGCTTTTGGCAAAGCGCTGGGGTACACCTGGGGCATTCCCACCGTAGGTGTACATCATATGGAGGGCCACTTGCTCGCACCCATGCTGGAAAATCCCGCACCCGCTTTTCCCTTTGTTGCTTTGTTGGTATCGGGCGGCCACACGATGTTGGTGGAAGTAATGGGCATCGGCCAATATAAAATTTTGGGAGAATCCCTGGATGATGCAGCCGGCGAGGCTTTTGATAAAGTCGCAAAACATTTAGGTTTGCCGTATCCGGGAGGACCAGCACTTGCCGTCTTAGCAGAACAGGGAATGCCCAATCGTTTTGTCTTCCCAAGACCCTTAACCCAAAAACCCGGTTTAGATTTTAGTTTTAGTGGACTCAAAACTTTTACAATGAACACATTACGTGCGACTGATCAAACCACACAAGATAAAGCCGATATTGCCTGGGGATTTCAAGATGCTGTTGTCGATACGCTTTACCTAAAATGTAAACGCGCATTGCAATTCACCGGATTAAATCGACTTGTCGTTGCAGGGGGCGTTGGTGCTAATCGAGAACTCCGAATGAAATTACAAACATTAACGCAAATGCATAATGTAAACGTCTTTTATCCACGATTAGAATTTTGTACCGACAATGGCGCGATGATTGCCTATGCTGGGTATCAGCGATTAAAAATGGGCGGCGATCACAACCTTGAGATTTTAGCATCTCCACGGTGGAACATGGAGTCGTTATCGACACCAAATCTGTAACATCCGTCAATTTAGCTCATGGGTCTAGCATTCAATTGATCTCTTTTTGTATCCGATTCCTCGGCTACTCCCGGTAACTATAATGACTTTTTGCATGATACTTTTAGTTCCAAAATCAGTTTGTATTGTCTACTATAACTTGCCAGACAATTATTTTGAATAGGTTTAGCTAATGATTCCAAATAGCCAATGAGAAATTGGTTAAAATGCTTTCATCTTTAGTAATAAGCGGGTAGCCCCGTGCTATTGCACTCGCTGCTATTAAACGATCAAATGGGTCTCGTGTCCAAGTGATCTCTGCTGCTTTTCGAGTTACGATTTCAAACGATAAATCGTCTACTAATAAGCCAATTTTTGCTTGAAGATCAGAAATAATTTCATTTGAAGCAACATTAATGCGCCCAATTTCTTTTAAGTACTGAATTTCTAAAATAACAATAGGAGAAATACATAAATCATTTGATTCTATCAACGTTTGCACCTTTTGGGGCAATTTAGTTATAGCGCCTAAAAAAAGCCAAATCACCACATGGGTATCTATAAAAACGTTTTTAATCATTTAATTTTCTTGCTTTGGCATTTGCTGAATTTCCTGCAATTCTGACCACTCTTGTAACCAATCGCAATGCACGATATCTTCAAGATCGCCATTAATCACATCGGTTCTCTGCGTTAGTCTTTCCAATTTAGATGGGCCATCTGCTAAAATAATTTTAATTTTATGACCATTCCGCTGCACTTCCACAGAAACACCCGTTTTAATAATCTGATCAACAACTTTATAAAGATCTGCCCTTAATTCTGTTAACGTAATTGCTGCCATAAGATCCACCTCCTGTACGTACATAGTATAGTAGAAAAACGTACGCTTGAAAAGGGTTTTTTAAACTTGTTAACTGGCTCAAATCTTGTATATTTTTAGGTTTAGATGAAAATGACGCTGATTTACCGGGAGTAGGTTTTACACAGTTATATTTTAGTATGTAAAAGATACAAGTTTTATAAAGTATTCGCTTCATGTTCGAACTTGAAAACACTGAAGGCGTTAAATTTAACGCCCTGCAATCATACATGTGTAACCCATTAAAGCGACAGACTATCCTTGCCTTTTTTAAGAATAATCTGATATCCGCAAGCGCGAGAAATATTAATAAAATTTCTCATTTTCATATCATTTTGTTTACGAGATCGCACTTTTTGTATCACAGTTGGAGAAAGATGCGCCTCTTTTGCCAATTCTCGAACTGATTTTTTGTCGTTGTCCATCATTGAAATCAACAATTCTGATATTAAAATAGAAATTACACTGTCAGAAAAATTGAAGAAATTGAAGGGGTCGGACACGGACAAACTTGTTCAGGTTGTATTAAAAGGCTTTGTCTGAGATTGATCCCCTTTTTTTTATTAAAGTCCTTAGGAAAAGTTGTGGCTTACTTACCTCCTGCCAAATCAATAAACGATCCTGTAACGTAAGAGGCTTCTTCAGAAAGCAACCAAAGGATTGCATTAGCAACTTCTGAAGGTTCTCCACCACGTTGCATTGGAAGCTGCGTTTTAATGCGATTCACTCTATCGGGTTCGCCCCCACTGGCATGTATATCCGTAAGGATAAAACCAGGTCTCACGCCATTGACTCGAATATTCTCGCTTGCCACTTCAACAGAAAGACCAATGGTTAAGGTATCAATCGCACCCTTTGATGCCGCATAATCAACATATTCTCCTGCTGATC
>JBPOIR010000056.1:0-6889 GCA_052034335.1 Pseudomonadota bacterium
TGCATTTTTAAAGGCTTTCCAATTAAAGCCTTTGCCGTCATCCTGTACATGCAGTCGCATTTCAGAAGCGGATTGTGTGACTTCTACATTAACGTATTGATCGCGATGTTCTAGCAGTTGTAGACGACGTTCGATTTCGGATAACCAGCGATTGTCTTTTTGTAATTGTAATTTTTCTTCGGAAGTGATGCCTAAATTCCCATGTTCAATAGCATTGACTAAAATTTCGCTAATGCCAACGCTGTGCATAGGTGGGTTAGGGCAAGCTTTAGCTAAAAATTCTGCTAAAGCCATTGCTTCTGGTAGAGTTCGAAATCGAAAATGCCCGTTTACTAAAAAACGGGCGACTTCGGAGGGTTCTATATTGGTTGGAATAGTATCCATATCCTCAATATAGCATTTTTTCTAGAGCGGACACAGAGATCCGCTCTACTTACCGTTTTCCGCGTGCATCACCTTCTCTGAAGGAAGGGGGTTTTTTAGCGGATCTGCCAAATCCATGAAAAGAACGTTCTGAGTTATTCGACTGTGACGGACGTCTTCTGCTGGGGCTGGCTTTAGACTTAGGTCTTGCACCTGCAGGATTTAAATTAAAAGCGGTTCTGGGTTCGAAACCGGGAATGACCTGACGTTCTAATTTCTGAGCCGTAAATCGCTCAATTTGCGCAAGTAATGCGCCGTCTTTCGGACCCACCAAGGAAATAGCCGTGCCTTTTTCGCCACATCGACCCGTTCTTCCGATACGATGCACATAGTCTTCACCGGTTCTTGGCAAATCAAAGTTTACAACGTGGGTTAATTTTTTAACATCCAACCCGCGTGCTGCCACATCGGTTGCTACCAATACGCGCAATCTGCCACGATGCATTTGTTCTAAAGTACGTGAGCGCTTACTTTGCTTCATATCGCCATGCAGTGCCGCACAAACAACACCTTGGCTCGATAATTCTTCGACTAAATCGTCTGCGCCACGCTTTGTCGCGGTAAAGACAATGGCTTGCCACATATCGGCTTCTTCTAAAATATGGCTTAATAAAGCACGCTTGTGGTTCCAATTATCGACTAAATGTACGCGTTGCGAAATTAAGGTATGTTTTTTGGTAGAACTGGCGAGTTGAAGACAAACCGGATCTTTTAAGAATTTACGTGCAACGACTTGCACTTCACCTTCTAAGGTTGCAGAAAAGAGCAGGGTTTGGCGTTTAGTCGGTAAAGCCGAGGCGATATGTTCAATATCTTTCTTAAACCCCATGTCTAACATGCGATCAGCTTCATCCAGAATAAACATTTCTAATCGTGAAAAATCTACGCGATTGCGGTACGACATATGATCCATTAAACGACCTGGAGTTGCGATAAGCACATCGAATGGTCCAGCCAGTAATCGCTCTTGTCCATGATAAGCCACACCGCCGGTGATGATCCCAAATCTAAAATTCGCAAATTTACTGAGTGCTGCAATGGAATCTGTAATTTGGCTCGCGAGTTCTCGCGTAGGTGTTAATATCAAAACACGAGGACCGCGTCCTTCTTTGATAGGAGGGTTTGAGATGAGTCGCTGTAAAGCCGGCAAACCAAAGGCGACGGTTTTACCCGCACCGGTTTCTGCGGAGGCCATTAGATCTTTGCCATTTATCACTTCAGGAATCGCAAGTTTTTGGATTTCTGTGGGTATTTTATAACCGAGGGCTTTAATGGCTTGTTGTAATTTCGGGTGTACATTTAAATGTGCACACATGGATTCAAAAGTTGAATAAGGCAAGGGTGTTCTCCTAAATAATGCGCAAAAAAGTGAACCAGTCATTGGTATTTATAAAATAAACCAGATTAAATTAATTAGTTAGGCTTATTAATATATGATTGTTGCCTTTATGCGCAAACTAGGCGATCAATCAGATTGCATCATACAGCATATCTTGTAAGAAAGCTATCTGCTGGGAATAAATGGCATATGCTGTGCTAACGTAGGCTTTTTACCTAAGATTTCTTGGTAAATAACTGTGTATGTCATCACATTTTTCACATATTCTCGAGTTTCTTTGTAAGGGATGGTTTCTATCCAGAGATCGGCAGACATATCATTTTCGGGTAGCCATTTTCGGACGCGACCGGAACCCGCATTATAGGCAGCGCTTGCGAGCACGGTATTGTTTTGATATTGATCCAGCATCATACGAAGATATCCGCTGCCCAATTGAATATTCGTATAAGGTTCTACTAATTGCGACTCCCCGAAATAGGCTATTTTTTTTCTGGTCGCAACCTCACGAGCGGTGCTGTGGCGTAATTGCATGAGTCCGGTTGCACCCGATGGGTTTTTTGCATGGGGTACAAAGGCGCTTTCTTGGCGTGTAATGGCTAAGATCCAAGCAGGATCAATGTGGTGTTTATGGCCTTCTTGCAGAATGTGATTACCATAAACGACTGGGAATCTAAGCGAGAGATCATTTTTGTTTCCTGATTTTGAAAGTGCTAAAATTGCCCAATTGGGTAAATTCCATTTGAGTGCGATATGGGCAGCTGCGTGTTTTTCGGTATCATTCATTTGTTTAGTAATAAATAACCATTCTGTTTTAGCCTTTTGTTGACGACCCAAAATTTGTAATTCTCGTGCACGTAAAATAGAAGATTTTCCGGCCATATTCAGGATCATGCTTCTTTCGACAGGCGTTTTATGATTTAAAATATGATAAGGTTGTAGCAAATGATTGCTGGCCAAAAATCCGTAATACCCGCGCGTTTTTGCTAATTTTGTTAAGATAATTTGGCTATCATGCCGGCGGTTTATTCTATCTAAAGCGCGTGCATGCCAATATTCCCATTCGTCAACTTTAGCCAGATGTGTGGGTAACGCACGTACCCAGTGATAGACCTTTGGCCAATCTTCTTTTGCAAGTGCAGCACGGATACGCCATTCTTGCACGGTTTGATTTGCGTGAATGGCTGGCACTTTACTTAACCATTTTTCTGCATCGGGATGTCGTTGAAAAGCATAAGCAAGCCCAATAGCACGCACTACAAGTCCCCAATGCCGTTCCTCAAATTTATAGCGATGTGCAATTTTTTGCCAAATTTTAATCGCGGTGTCAGGGTTTGTTTTTGCAATTAAACAGACACCATCTGCAATCATTTCAAGATTAGCGAAATGTGGATTAGTAAAATATTTATGTTGTGTTACCAAATAAGGGTTTGCATGCACCATTAGCCAGAGTTCGACTAATGCAAGCTCAGAATGTTTAAGGTGCTGTGCTGTTTTTCTTGCAATGGTTTCGTTGCCGGCTTCTATCGCAGATTTTACACGCTGCCAAACCATGGGATGTGTCATGGCACTTGTTTTTTCAAAGATTGAAAACACGGCTTCGCAACTTTTGGGGGTTTGTTTGCCTGTAAGCCATAAGGCGGAGATTTGTTTGAGCAGAATGTTAGGATTGCTCGGGTTTTGCAGTGACGCCCAAAGATAATGGCATTGTAGAGAAACATCCTCGGTGGGTTGATACGCTTTTAAGAAAGATTTCCAATCCTCTTTTTTAGCCTTTGCTTGTAACCAGCGGACTCGCAGTTGTTCTGCCAAGGGGCTATCCGGGTATTTGTCCATGAATGCCTGAAATTCTTCATGCGTGATACTTTGGATTCGCCGATCATATTCGGCAAAGATTAAATAGGGTAAGAGAGGGTAATGCGCCAGTCGTTTTTTGATGGTTTCATAAAGGAGAACATTTCCTTTGGCAAGGGCGGCTTCCGCTGCTAAAAACGATTTGCGCGCGGAATCAAAATGCGTCGCTTCGGCGAAGCTTGCAGGTATCCATCCTAAGAATAAAAGAAATAACAAACACCTCTGTATTAATTGTTTAATTGACATAGCTGCATACTACTTAAAAAAAAACCATTCGTCTATAATGATAGCAATAAATGATGTTCATCCCATATTCAGTCTTAGCATTGAAGGAGCCTTTCACATGGATTATCAAAAAATAGTTGTTCCGGCACATGGTCAAAAAATTAAAATTCGGTCAGGTGACTCGCTACGCATTCCTGATCACCCTTTAATTCCCTTCATAGAGGGAGATGGTATTGGTGTAGATATTACCCCGGTCATGAAAAAAGTTGTGGATGCAGCGGTTTCAAAAGCCTATAAAGGCAAACGATCGATTGCCTGGATGGAGATTTTCGCTGGTGAGAAAGCCACACGTGTTTATGGCAAAGATCAATGGTTACCTGAAGAGACATTATTAGCACTTCGTGAGTTTTTAGTGGGCATCAAAGGGCCATTAACCACGCCCGTTGGGGGTGGTATTCGATCGATTAATGTTGCGTTGCGACAAGAATTAGATCTGTATATTTGTTTGAGGCCTATTCGTTATTTTAAGGGCACACCCAGTCCGGTTAAACACCCTGAAAAAGTGCATATGGTTATTTTTAGAGAAAATTCAGAAGATATTTACGCGGGCATCGAATGGCAAGCTAACACGCCTGAAGCTAAAAAAATCATACAATTTTTACAAACGGACATGCATGTCAAAAAAATTCGTTTCCCCGAAAATTGCGGTATCGGTATTAAACCGGTTTCAAAAGCTGGAACAGAACGTCTTGTGATTAAAGCGATTGAATATGCGATTGAAAATAATTGTCCGGCAGTAACCTTTGTACACAAAGGGAATATTATGAAATTTACAGAGGGCGCTTTTAAAGAGTGGGGATATGCGGTTGCACGTGAAAAATTTCATGCGGAATTAATAGAAAATGGTCCTTGGTGCGTTTTAAAAAATCCAAAAACAGGAAAGGATATTTATATTAACGATGTGATTGCAGATGCATTTTTACAGCAAATTTTATTACGCCCAGAGGAATACAGTGTGATTGCGACTTTAAATTTAAATGGGGACTATATTTCGGACGCGTTGGCAGCACAAGTGGGTGGCATTGGTATTGCGCCTGGGGCGAATCTTTCCGATAGTATCGCTTTATTTGAGGCAACACATGGTACAGCGCCGAAGTATGCTGGACGTAATCTTGTTAATCCAGGTTCTTTAATTTTATCCGCTGAGATGATGTTAAGGCATTTAGGCTGGATTGAAGCCGCAGATTTGATTATTAAGGGCGTAGAAGCATCCATTGCTGCAAAAACAGTGACTTACGATTTTGAGCGCTTGATGCAAAATGCGACGAAGGTTACGTGTTCTGGATTCGGTGAAGCGATTATTCAGAATATGTAAATTACGCCGGTAGCCGAATATTCATCGCATGTAAGCCCTTTGGACCCTGGCTAATTTCGAATAATACTTTTTGACCTACTTTGAGGCTTTTGTAGCCTTCCATTTCAATGGCTGAAAAATGCGCGAAAATATCTTCCCCACCTTCATCAGCACAAATAAAACCAAAACCCTTTTGATTATTGAACCATTTCACGGTGCCCGTTGCCATATCTATATCCTTTAAAGCATGTATGTTCACCAATTGTTAAGCGTATATGTTGACATTATTTACGAATGAGTCAAGCCCCCTGGGTGATAAAAATACTTAAAAAAATAATTTAAAAAAATGAGCGATATTAAGATGTAGGTCGGGTCTAATATTTAAGCAGCAACCAGAATATTAGCTAATATTGATTTATATGGGTACTAAAAAGCGCAGTAGTCTCACAGAGACCACCGAGTTGCTTCTTCCAGAACGGCAGGTTGATACACGCTTAAACTTACCGCCCTTATATAAGGTGTATATCTTAAATGATGATTATACACCGATGGATTTTGTTGTAGATGTGTTAATGCGATATTTTTTGATGGATCAGGCAGTCGCTACTCAAGTGATGTTGCAAATACATCAAAAGGGCAAAGCGACTTGTGGCTTGTATACGCGGGAGATAGCAGAAACAAAGGTAGTACAAGTTAACGAATATGCAAGAAGGAGTCAGTATCCATTGTTATGCGGAATGATTGAGTCGGGTGTCGAATAAAAGGATGTTTAAGGAGATGACGGAATGTTAAATAAAGAGTTGGAAATGACGTTGAATCTCGCTTTTAAAATGGCGAGAGAAAAGCATCATGAATTTATGACAGTAGAGCATTTGTTGTTAGGATTATTAAATAATTCAGCATCAATCGAAGTCCTTCGTGCCTGTAATGCCAATATTGATCAATTACGATTGGAATTGATTGCATTTATAGATGAAACCACTCCTGTTATTCCATTAAACGATCAGCATCGAGAAACGCAACCTACATTAGGGTTTCAACGTGTTTTGCAAAGAGCGGTGTTTCATGTGCAATCGGCGGGAAAAGAAGAAGTGACAGGCGCCAATGTTTTAGCAGCTATTTTTAGTGAACAAGAAAGCCAAGCTGTCTTTTTTCTAAAAAAAGAAAATGTTTCTCGATTAGATGTGATTAATTATATTTCTCACGGCACGTATCAACAAATGGAAGAGCCAAACGAACCCGATATGTCTCAGGTTCAAGAAGAGGATATGACTCAAGAATCAAATATGCGAAGCCCACTCGAAAGTTATGCCATCAATTTAAATAATCAAGCTAAAATGGGTAAAATAGATCCTTTGGTTGGTCGTGAAGATGAAATTCAAAGAACGATTCAAATATTATGTAGACGTCGTAAAAACAACCCTTTGTTTGTCGGGGAAGCGGGTGTTGGAAAAACAGCCATTGTAGAAGGATTGGCAAAATTAGTGGTGGAAGGCAAAGTGCCAGATGCGATTAAAAATAGCACCATTTATTCATTGGATTTAGGATCACTGTTAGCTGGCACAAAATATAGAGGTGATTTTGAAAAAAGATTTAAGGCATTGTTGCAACAATTAAAGCGCGAGGTGGGAGCAATCTTATTTATCGATGAAATTCACACCATTATTGGTGCAGGTGCTGCATCCGGTGGCGTTATG
>JBPOIR010000039.1:0-12200 GCA_052034335.1 Pseudomonadota bacterium
CAGCTATACAGGCGGACATAATTAAACGGACATACTATCACAAAAATGGCTTTAAATAACCTGAAATCCTACTTGGATGTTTTTTCACATCTGCAAAAACCTCTTCTAATGTGCTTAAAACCTCATCTTGGCTCTCAAAGTATTTATTATGCGTTCCCACTTTTCGAGTATATTTCCAGATTGGTTCCGCTGCATTAAGTTCAGGCGAATACTGTGGCAAATTATATACTTCAATCCAATC
The DNA here is from genome assembly GCA_052034335.1 of Pseudomonadota bacterium. GTDB lineage: Bacteria > Pseudomonadota > Gammaproteobacteria > UBA6186 > Azoamicaceae > CADEGZ01. The sequence continues at coordinate 242 of JBPOIR010000039.1, forward strand.
CCTGTTGTCTTTGAACCACATCCAAACGTTTGCATCTTTGTGGTATGATGCATTGTCCTGAATATAAGACAGATGTTTTCTATGGTATTTTGCAGCAAGCATCTCTAAGAAGTCAATATAAGTATCAGCATTAAATGCTTCATCCGTTGTTTGATAATTAAATTTAGCGGATACTAATTCAACACAACCAAAAACCTTGACACTTTTTCTTGCACCCGTAACGGGCATTAATGGTTGATGACCTCGCCTAGACCAAGTGGCATGTGTAGTTGAATCTTGCCTAAAAGATGCTTCATCTTCAAACACAATTATGCTTCCCGTATCCATGGCTTTTTTTTAATGTTAGGGTAAGCATATCGTATCCAACGACTTTGTTTGGAAGGATCTGCTTTTGCTAAAACTTTTTTAGGCCTTTGAACTGAAAAATTTAATTCATCTAAAATACGTCTTACATGTCTAGGATCATACTCTACTGTAAACTCATTTTTAATAACTTGAGCAATCATGATTGCCGTCCAAACACCAGACATCCATCCGTATGCAACTGGTCCGCTATCTACTATATCTGATAGTGAAACCTTTTGTTTATCTGTTAAAGATGGTGGTCTACCCTCTCTATATCCTTCTAAAAGACTTTCATAACCATATTTTTCGTAATCAGCTAACCATAAAGCAACACAAGATCTTGGGGACTTCAGAATATTTGCAATTTCACCACTTGTCCTCCCATCATTGTTCAAAAGTGTTGCATGGATCCGTTTTGCAACACGATATTCACCCGCAATTTCCGCTTCTTTTTTCAATCGTAATAACCTTTTAACGGTATTGCGATGGATAGATAAAATACGAGCTTTCATTGGAAGTCCTCTTTTTGACTTGAAAATGAATGTTTTTCACATTTATTTCAGATAAAAAAAGAGTATATCATTGTTTTTTAACTAAAAAAAGCCTATTTTTAGAATTTTGGCATTTTAATGAAAAGATAGAATTTCAATTGTCGCTTATATTATAGAGTTTAATTATCAGTATGTCCGTTTAATTATGTCCGCCTGTATATCATGAAGAGCGAAGACGTTTTAACCGCCATTCGTAAAAAAATAGTGCTGACAGACAGAGAACTTTTTTTGTATCTTGAAAACAAACGGAGTATAGATCAAAAATCGCATATCGTGCACTCTTTATACGAATTGCTACATCATATTCTACCTTTAGCATTATCGCTAGATTTAAATAAAAATTTTGGGTTTTCTCGCATTGAACTCGATCCCATTAAGCGACATCAGGCTATTCCCTATAAGAGCAGTGAAGTGCCGAGTGAGGGCTCCAGTTATTCGAAATATTTACTCACCAGTTGGCTTACGATATGTGCGGCACGTACCGAAGGCATTTTTAAAAACTTGCTGGAAAATATATTATTAAGTTTTAAATTAAAATATATGATGGCTGTTATTCCAAAAGAGGAGTTAAATGCGGAATTTCAAAAATATTTTCCAGGAAAAGATGTTGGAAATATTCAAGCTTATCTAAGCGATATAACGAATTTTCATAAGCAATTTAGCAAGAGCGAAAAATTTGTCACATACTGTTTGCAGTATTTTATTTTGCCTTCAGTAGAGCGATATGATACTCAGTTAGTATCTACTCCGTATGATTTTTGTGCCCAATCTGCTAAAGTAAAAGGTTTTACAGGGACTAGCAGTAGCAAGTTATTTTTAAGTCCACTGCGCTTAGTGGATCTAAATCCAGACAACATCGAATCAATTTTTATTAAGTTGCGCCGGGAAGTAACGGAACAGTTCATATCTTATATGGATAGAAATGATAATAAAGCGATTATTTCACTCATACTAGACAAAATTAGAAACAATAAAAACCTCCGATTTATTATTGAGTTAGGCGGTTGGTTTAGAGGGAGGCAATGCGCTAATTTTGAAGTCGCCAGCGCGTTATTAGCAGGAGCAGGGGACGATATTGAGATTGAGTGGGTGGTTTTTTTCAATGGCAATAAATTAAGCGCCATATCCAAAAAAGATCCACTGAACATTATAGGTTTCGAAACGAGCGATCCCATAGAATTAGCAGGAAAGCTGGGTGAAGATCTCTCGAAAAGACTTGTTTATATTGATCAACAACATGCAAGAGGTGCTGATCTTCCGCAAACAGAGACGACAGAAGCTATAGTAACCGTGCACGAAACGACTACGTTAGATGAGTTTGCTCAGGGAGGGACAAGGTTGCGTCACTTATTATCAGGAAAGCAAGGGATGCACATTATGATTCCCGAAGAATTGAAAGAACTTTGCGCTAATTTTGACCAACTCGAGATGCTATTTAGCAAGAATCAAAGTGAGCAACGTACCAATATGGCACCACAAGCGATTGTTGGGCAATTGCGCAGTCACGTTCGTCGATTGATTTTTAAGAAAATACTAACAACTTCAGATCTTGCAACCAAAAAGCAACTGTTACAACAAAGTAAAGAATTGTTTATATTGCAAAATGAATCAGATGATAGTTTAAATATTGAGACAGAAGAACCGACAGAAAAATTGTTGAATGCGTATGCCGAAAAATTAATCCTTTTGTATAAATCGCTTATGCCTGAAGAAGCTTTGGAAACACTGTCAGCGCTAAAAAAGGCATGTAAAGAAATTATTAATTCTAAGCTTGCAATATGTAAGCCAACTTTGCTTACACAAAGCAACACGCTGTTACCACAGCAAGAAAGTGATGAGGAATGTCAAATGCGCATGCATATGTCAATTGCGCAACAATTAACTGAAGCGACTGAATGTCAAATGACGCATGCTAATCAAAGTGAGCAAACACACACGGAAGAGCAGGAATTGCAGGATGAAAACGAAACTGAAATCAAACAAAAAGTCGCTAATGCAAGATTAATTGCAAGACCCAATAATCTAGCGTTTCCCTTGAATACGTGGACGATCGCTGATTTTCAAAATTTAGGCAGCAATCTTTTGAAAATTAACAATATGCAATTCTTGAGATTTTCTGAAATTTCTGAAGTTTCCTCGTGTCATCTAGATCCTGATATTTATATGACTGAAAATGCTGCTTATACTTTGCGTATTCAAGATCCCAGTTTGGCGAGACCAATGATCCATGTGTTAGGGATCGCTACCCCTAGTGCTATGAAATTTATTATTCTTTCTGTAGATGACAATGCGTATCTCTTCGACTCTATAACAACATTGAGTGAGCAAGTGACAGCAGGTCACTATATATGGTTAACGACCTTGCAAGCGGGAATCGATATTGCCAAAACGCCGCCTGCTGGGCATCCACAGCATTATCAAATGTTGGCTTTATGGGAACAAATACAATTCTGTTCTGGTAATGTACAATATTTAGTAGAGTTAGCGAATAAAAAACAATTGCAGTGGTTAATAACAGGCAATGTATTAGAGAAATTATCTGTACTCACTAAACTTGTTAGCCTGTATAATCCCTCGCATAGAGAGTATTTAGATTCGCTTGCTTTAAAAATTAACAGATTGATTTCTGAATTATCTCAGCCACTTTTGATCCCGCAGAAATCAAGTAATCCGTCAACGGAAGCATCGCATGAAGCACAAAAGGACTTACGAGGATTATCCAGTAACCAATCGATGATTATTGCTTCAGGACAACCTAAAAATTTGTTGTGGCGCTCTGCAGCATTAGAAATAGCACAGACAGACGAACTCTTAAAACCGATGGATGGGAGCTTAGGCTCATCGAGGCTTACTCGGGCACATCAATCTTGAGTTTTCGTTATTTGTGCTGATTTTATCAAAGGCTTTTTTTTTAAAAAATCGAGTTCTTGCTTGCGCTTAGAATTCGCCAATTTTGTCCGTAACTTAAAAATATCAATGGACTTAAAGGTTGATTAGGGAATGGACTGTTTGCAACTGTGTTAATATACAGATATAATGATACTACCGTATTTTATGGTATGATAAGGCTTATTTCGTGTCATTTTGGAGTACCCTCATATGATTAGCACTTTAGTGGGCAGAACTGCTCCCGATTTTACAGCAGCGGCGGTATTAGGTAATGGCGAGATTGTGAGCCAATACCAACTGTCTAAAATTTTAAAAGAAAACAAATACGCTTTAATATTCTTTTATCCATTGGACTTTACTTTTGTATGCCCTTCGGAATTAATCGCGCTTGATCGCCGGATCGAACAATTTAAAAAATTAAACGTTGAAGTAATCGGCGTATCGATTGATTCTCAGTTTACTCATAACGCATGGCGTAACACCACTATCGAATCCGGCGGTATTGGCCCCGTTAGTTACACTTTGGTTGCAGATACGAATCACAGTATTTGTCAGGCGTATGGTGTTGAGCATCCGGAAGCAGGCGTTGCTTTTAGAGCTTCTTTCTTAATAGATAAAACGGGTGTTGTACGTTCCCAGATGGTGAATGATTTGCCCATTGGGCGGAATATTGATGAATTATTACGTTTAGTCGATGCGCTACAATTTCACGAAGCGCATGGAGAAGTCTGTCCTGCTGGGTGGAAGAAGGGTGATAAGGCAATGAAACCCACACCGACTGGCGTGGCATCCTTCTTGGCGGAACATGTCGAGCAATTATAAGTCACATGATAACTGGATAGTGCCAACCTGGCCCGCACCGTTAAATGTTAAAGCATTAACCACGGTGCGGGAGGGTGGAAGCAGTGTAGAACCTTACGATTCTTTTAACCTTGCCTTGCATGTTGGGGATGATCCCCAAAAAGTACTTGCTAACCGTGCGCAATTAAAATTACAAGCCAATTTACCCCAAGAACCTCTTTGGTTAACTCAAACACACAGCGCGCGTGTTGTTGATGTTGGGGATTTTATTGATCCCAATAACCTCAATAATCCTAAAAATCCGATAGACGCTGATGCATCGGTTGCTTTTAAGCCCGATCAAATTTGTGCCGTGTTAAGTGCAGATTGTTTGCCTATTCTTTTATGTAACAAATCAGGAACACGCGTAAGCGCTATTCATGCAGGCTGGCGGGGATTGGCGGCAGGCATTGTAGAAGCAGCGATGAGCAAACTCGATTGCGATCCGGCTACTTTATTAGTGTGGCTAGGCCCTGCGATTGGGCCAACCGTTTACGAGGTGCAAGCGGATTTTCTATTGGCATTTAAAGAATATCAATCTGAAGCGACTTTTAAACCGAAGGAAAATGGGCGTTGGCTTGCGGATATCTATCAATTAGCAAGAGCACGTTTAAAGAAATTGGGCGTTACGGCCATTTACGGCGGCGAGTTTTGTACGTATCAGGACAATGCACGTTTTTATTCCTTTCGTAGGTCAGGTATCACAGGTCGAATGGCAACGCTGATTTGGTATTCTCGCCCTTGAATTGCGTGGATTAGACCGCATCTTATGTTTTATAGAATAACGTGACGGAGTGGTTAACTATGAGTTTAGATAAATTAACACATTCATTTCAGTCTGCACTTTCAGAGGCACAATCGATTGCAGTCGGCAAAGATAACCCTGCTTTAGAGCCTGCCCATGTGATGAAAGCCTTGCTTGAACAAGAATCGGGTACGATTAGGCATTTATTGGTAGGCCTGGGTGTCGATATTCGAACCCTACAAAAACAAATTGATGAAGCCATTCAAGCTTATCCGACACTGGTGGGTGGTGAAAACGATATGCGGCCTTCACCCGATTTAGTACGACTTTTAAATCGAGCTGATAAATATGCCCAACAGCGTAAAGATAATTATATTTCTAGCGAATTATTTGTATTGGCGGCAATAGAAGATTCTGGCACATTGGGTCAGATCTTGAAAAAAGCCGGTGTTCAAAAAGCCAAGTTTGAAAAAGCGATTGCAGATCTTCGTGGAGGGCAAGCTGTGGATAATCCGAATGCTGAAGATCAACGTCAGGCTTTGAATAAATATACGATTGATTTAACCGAGCGGGCAGCTAAAGGCAAATTAGATCCCGTGATTGGACGAGATGATGAAATTAGAAGAACCATACAAGTTTTACAACGTCGAACGAAAAATAATCCTGTTTTAATTGGTGAGCCAGGTGTGGGTAAAACAGCGATTGTCGAAGGATTAGCGCAACGGATTATTAATGGTGAAGTGCCTGAAGGTTTAAAAAACAAACGTGTGTTGGCTTTAGATATGGGCGCATTAATTGCGGGTGCTAAGTTTCGCGGTGATTTCGAAGAACGCCTAAAGGCTGTCTTAAAAGATTTGGCGAAGCAAGAAGGGGAGATTATTCTCTTTATTGATGAATTACATACCATGGTCGGTGCCGGAAAGGCAGAAGGATCGATGGATGCGGGCAATATGTTAAAGCCGGCATTAGCACGGGGTGAATTGCATTGCGTTGGGGCGACCACCCTTGATGAATATCGGCAATATGTCGAAAAAGATGCTGCATTAGAGCGCCGTTTTCAAAAAATTTTGGTGGATGAGCCAACTGTACCCGATACCATTGCAATTTTGCGCGGACTCAAAGAACGCTATGAATTACACCATGGGGTAGAGATTACGGATCCCGCTATTGTTGCAGCAGCAACGCTGTCTCATCGCTATATTAGCGATCGTCAGCTTCCGGATAAAGCCATTGATTTGATCGACGAAGCAGCCAGTAGTATTCGGATGGAAATTGATTCTAAACCTGTGGAAATGGATAAACTAGAACGTCGTTTAATTCAATACAAAATAGAACGTGAAGCGCTTAAACAAGAAACAGATCCCGCCTCGAAAAAGCGTTTAGAACAATTGGAATCGAATATTCAGGCGCTTGAAAAAGAATACCAACAAATGGAAGAGATTTGGAAAACGGAAAAAGCGGCCATTGAAGGGACAAAACGATTGAAAGAGGCGCTTGATAAAGCAAAACTTGATCTCAGTGTTGCACATCGTTCTGGCGATTTTGCAAAGATGTCTGAAATTCAATACGGTCGTATTCCCGAACTTGAAAAACAATTGAAAGCTTCCTCTGAACTGGAAGTCGAAACAAAATTGTTTAGAAACAAAGTGACAGAAGAGGAAATTGCCGAAGTGGTTGCGCGTTGGACAGGCATTCCTGTTTCTAAAATGTTACAGGGTGAGCGCGAAAAATTAGTTAAAATGGAAGAACAATTAAAAACACGGGTAGTGGGTCAAATTGATGCACTAAAAGCAGTGGCAAATGCCGTTCGTCGCTCGCGTGCGGGGTTGTCTGATCCCAATCGCCCCGTTGGATCTTTTTTATTCGTTGGGCCAACGGGTGTGGGTAAGACAGAGGTCTGTCGGGCTCTCGCAGAATTTTTGTTCGATAGCGAACATGCCATGGTTCGGATTGATATGTCGGAGTTTATGGAGAAGCACTCGGTTGCACGCTTAATCGGTGCGCCGCCGGGTTATGTAGGGTATGAAGAGGGTGGATACTTAACAGAGGCCGTGCGACGTAAGCCTTACAGCGTTATATTATTAGACGAAATTGAGAAAGCCCATACGGATGTGTTTAACATTTTGTTACAAGTGTTAGAAGATGGTCGTTTAACCGATGGACAGGGTCGAACTGTTGATTTTAGAAATACGGTTATTGTTATGACGTCCAATTTAGGGTCGCAAATGATCCAAGAATTAACCGGCCAAGTTGAGTATGATGAAATTAAAGTCGCGGTTATGGGTGTTGTGAGTGAACACTTTAGACCCGAATTTATTAATCGGATCGATGAGATCGTGGTATTTTCACCGCTTGGCAAAGATCAAATCCGCAGCATCGCCGATATTCAGTTAGAACATCTTAAAGCGAGACTGAAAGCACAAAACTTGGATTTGGAAGCAACAACGGCAGCCTTAGATAAATTGGCAGAAGTTGGGTATGATCCCGTTTATGGCGCAAGGCCTTTAAAACGTGCGATGCGTCATGTTTTAGAGAATCCATTGGCAGAGGCGTTATTAACGGGGCAGTTTATGCCAGGAGACACCATACAGGTGAGTGTGCAAAGCGATAAAATTACCTTTCTGAAAAAGGGAGATAAAAAATAGTGGGCGCAATAGCGAATCGCCAAACGGCTTATGATCCTTGGTTATTCCTTTCGCTGGTGAGTTTAATTGGTCTTGGGCTTGTCATGGTGACATCCGCCTCGCTTTCGTTTGCCGAAGGGAGTGGTTTGCCTGCTGGGTATTTTGCGATTCGCCATGTGATTTATTTAGCAATTGGGCTTGTTGGTTTTGCTGTTACAACCACTGTGCCGCTTTCTCTATGGCGAAAACTCAGTATTCCGCTCTTAATTATTACCCTGGGACTATTGGCATTATTATTGATCCCAGGCATTAGTCGTCAGGTGAATGGCAGTTCGCGATGGTTATTTTTGGGGCCTATTTCGATACAGGTTTCTGAATTCGCTAAATTGTTTATCATTGTCTATATGGCGCAGTATTTGGTTCAAAGACATAAAGAGGTGCAAACAGAACTTTCAGGCTTTATAAAGCCGATGCTGATGTTGGGTCTGGTCTCGGCATTATTGTTATTGGAACCTGATTTTGGTGCGACGGTTGTTATCGTTTCAACAACAATGGGCATGTTATTTTTGGGGGGGGTACCCCTTCGACGTTTCTTGGTATTGCTTTTACCCGCACTGGGCGCATTGGGTATTTTATCGATTGCCTCACCGTATCGTATGCAGCGCTTAACGTCTTTTTTGAACCCGTGGACAGATCAATTTAATACCGGTTACCAATTAACACAATCGTTAATTGCGTTTGGTAGAGGGGGTTGGTTTGGTACAGGATTAGGTAACAGTGTACAAAAGTTGCTTTATTTACCCGAAGCCCATAATGATTTTATTTTTGCCGTATTGGCGGAAGAGCTTGGCTTGGTGGGCGCTATGGTTATATTGTTATTTTTTGGTCTGTTAGTTTGGCGCATATTGGCCTTAGGTAGGCAGGCGATATTGTCTGGACATCCGTTTGCAGGTTTTATGGCGTATGGCATTGGGTTGTGGTTTGGTTTTCAAGCAATCATTAATATTGGCGTTAATCTCGGCGTTTTGCCGACCAAAGGTCTAACTTTGCCTTTTATGAGTTATGGTGGTTGTAGTCTGATTGTGGGCTTATTAGCCGTTGGGATTTTGTTGCGGATTGAATTTGAGCTGTCGCGTAAAATTCAAAGGGTTTGATTTATTTTCTCTTAGCCGCCTCCTTGGCTTCCACGACTTCCACGACTTCCAGGGCCTCCAGAGTTCCTAGATTTCGAAGATTCACCCTCGTCTGAAGATTTGCTGTTAAAAAGATTTCTAAAAAAACTTCCTTTATCTTTATCTTTTACGTTTAAGGCGGATTGTTTAAACAATAAAGTTGATGCAGTCGTTTTCTTTTCCGGGAGTGTTTTTTCTTTTTTTTGTGGCAGTAGCAATGCTTGCAGCATTGGATTGTTTCTTTCTTGATTTTGCATTTTGTCAAAAGCAGCCTTTTTTTCTGGGTTCGAATCAACGTAGTCTTTAATAGCCTTTTCGTTGCTTGTAAGTTCTTTTTGAAAGTCTGGTAGAAGAAGCTTGTGGTCTTCATTAAACAATTGTTTTGCAATCAATGTTGACCGTTCCAGTGTCAACGTATCGAAATTTGGTGGGGTTGGCTGAGTCGTTGGCTCGGGACTTTTAGATTGTGATGATCTACTTGTTTCTGGCGTGTTTGCTTCTTTTGGTGTCGATTGTGATCCTCTGGATTCCGATTGCGATCCTCTGGTCGTTGGCTCTGAGGTTTTTTCCGTCGTCATTTTCATTAATTTGGGACTTATTTGTTCACCTTTGTCTCGCTTCTCTTGCATCTCCTCGTCTGCCATCCTTGCGATATAAAAATTCTTTCTTTCCTTGTCTGCGTCACTATTTTTTTCGTCTGTAATAAATCGATTTTCAATAGAGCTTTTATTTTCTTTCAGTTGTTCTTCAAGACTTTTAATTTTTTCTTCAAGTCTTTTTTCAAGTTCTTTAGTTTTTTCTTCAATTTCTTTGTCGCCTTCTTCATTTTCGCTCGGGTTACGGAATGCTTTTAGTTCGTTTTTTGCAAGCGTTCGCTCTGCAAACAATTGTAATCGTTCGCTTATTAATGCATTGAATAATTCGGATTCAAATTTTTCTCTCTGCTCAGTCTCGCCTTTCTGTGCTTCTTTAAAAATGCCAATTTTTTCATTATCTGTACCAAATCTATTTTGAATAGTTTTTTCATTTTCTTTAAGTTGTTCTTCGAGTTCTTTAAGTTGATTTTCAATTTTTTTGCTGTCTTCTTCAAGTTCGCTCGGTTTGCGGAATATTTTTAGTTTCTCTCTTGTAATCGATTGTTCTGCAATCAATGTTAGTCGTTCGCTTATTAATGTATTGAATAAATTGGATTTAAGCTGTTCTAGTTGCGGAGCTTCATTTTTCAGCGTCTCTGTAAAAGCGTCAAGTTTTTCTTTGTTGTTTGCAAATCTTTTTAAAATGGCACTTTCACTTTGTGCAAGTTTAAAATCCACATGTTTAATTTTTTTGAGTGCTTCTGGGTCTGAGCTTTTAAAGTTTCTAACCGATTCAAGCCATTGTTTTCGTTCATTTGTTAATACATCAAATAAAGTAGATTCAAATTTTTTCATCTGCGGAGCTTCATTTTTCAGTGCCTCTGTAAAAGCGTCAAGTTTTTCTTTATTATTTTCAAATCTTTTTAAAATGGCATTTTCATTTTGTGTAAGTTTAAAATCTACATATTTAATTTTTTCGAGTGCTTCTGGGTCTGAGCTTTTAAAGTCTTTAGCCGATTCAAGCAATAGTTTCCGTTCATTTATTAATGCCTCGAACAGATGAGATTCAATTTTTTTTATTTTTTCAGGCTCCCCATCCGCTTTCTGCTTTTCTTTAAAATTATCGAGTCTCCCTTTTTTATTTTCAGTGTTTTTTAAAATAGCGCTTTCATTTTTTGAAAGCATTAAATCTATGCTTTTGATTTTATCAATAGCTCTTGTGGCGTCACGACTTTTTGTCGCTTCAAATCCTTTGAGTTCTTTAAAAATCCCTTCTCGTTTTACTATCAGCGTAGTGAAATATTTCAAGTCTTTGTCTTCAGTTTTTTTATTTACTGCTTCAATTTTTTCAAGCTTTTCCCTTGTGTCTAGGGCGCCACGGTTGTCAAGCAATCTTTCCCGTTCAGCCCTCAACGCATACCGCTCAGAGGCTTCACGATATTCTTCTGACCTCTTAAATCGTATAACTGCATTCGTGTTAAGTAGCGTAAAAGCCTCCTGTGCCGCGCTATAAAAACTTTCCAGTCCTTTTCCAGTTTCAAGATCCGCATCAATCGCAGCTCTCAATGTGGCTGAAAAATTCATCTGATCTTCCGCGCCGGCTGTTATATTTTCGTTGTAAAATTTTTGAAGTGCTTCACTCGTGGGTTCTTGTCCAGTTTTTACTTTTTCCTCATATAATTTTTGTAGTTTAGATAAAAAATCAATCTCTTCTGAGATGTGGCGGTCAGCACAAAATTCCTTAAATGTATCCAAAAGCTCTGGATCAGAGAAAATATTGATAGTTGTTTTTGTATTTGTATTTGTTTTTAGATCAATTTCAAGCTTTTTTGCTTGTTTTTCATCAATATCAAACGTGATACGAACCCCACCAGACTTCTTGTTCCCAAAAAGGTCTATTAAATCAGGCATGTTAACCTCCGTTAATATTTATACAGCATAATAATGCTTTATTTGTTTGACAGAGTCTTCTAGAAATAGTTCCATTAACGTAGTGGCTTCTAGGCCTCTACTTTCAATATAGCTATAAAATGTTAAACTTGTGTTCCTAAATCAAGCAGGCGAAGCTGTTAAAATGACCAGTATGACTAAACAGCGTATTTTAATTATGGCGGGTGGAACAGGTGGGCATGTGTTCCCGGCGCTTGCTGTTGCCGAACGCTTGCTAAGCCAAGGGTGGGATATACACTGGCTTGGCACAAGAGCGGGTCTAGAAGCG
>JBPOIR010000111.1:0-20053 GCA_052034335.1 Pseudomonadota bacterium
GTTGCTTCTCTTTTATACCCTAAGATTAATAACGTTTCGTCGTAAAACTTGCAGCTTTCTTCATAGTTTTTAACAGCAAAAGAAACATGATCGAGCATTTGCTACCCCTCTATATCTGTCCATTAATATAGCATCGTAGCGCAATTTTACTCAGCAGTACAATGGTCAAGCAAAAACTGTGATACTTTGTTAAAACATAACGAAGGCGCCAATGCCATAAGTCCAGGAATCTTTAAGTTTGGCGGTATAGGTGTTGCCTGCATAATTTTGAGTAATATTATTAAACCGAGATGTATTTTCCCAAACTACCGTGGTACGGACACCAAATGAGTCCGAAAACATTTTTTGCACACCGCCCCCAAGGCGTAATACATTTTTTCTTTGCTTAAATTTTATTTGCTCATGCATTACGGCACCGCCAAATATCGGACTGCTCCCTGTATATTTTAATCTAACTTCCAGGCTTGACAAGCCTGCTATACCTATCATGCTCATCTGGTATTCGCTGCTAATGGGTAAAAAACCAATCACATTTAAATTCCAACCTTTAATTTGTCTAGTCCCCATTTCACTCGCTGCAGCCAGCCCACCAGCTTTACCAAGTCTAGTCTCCGCAGTAGGGGGAACGTTTCGATCTTTTTTGTTTGCCGCTTGGTGCCCAATTTCAAATCCAAAATATTTATTTACTTTAAAACCCAAATAAAAATTTCCTTGTATGGATCCTTTTTTAAACAAATCATCCCCAACCCCTTGTTTAAAAGGCATTTTTCGGATTTGCACATCCCCACCAATATACGGAGAAAACCCCCGTTCTGTTGCCGCCAAAATGTTTGGCGAAACAAAAAAAATAAAAACTAAAAAAACGAATTTTATCTTTACTCTACAATACATAAATGCTCCTATTTCAGTTTTTTAAGGGCCGAAAATTTTTCTAGCTAGGGGGGCCAAAAAGTTTTACAGCCAGCGGATGTTTTAACTTCTCGGTTTGTCTTTGATAAGCCTCTTTCAATTTATAATAATTTTTCACCGGACTGCCGTTTTCTAATGTTTTCTTTTTCTCAATTTCAGCCAATAACTCCTCTTCTGCTTTCGCCAATCTTTGCTGCAAGTCAGTTTGAACAGATAAGCTTTGATTCTCTTTTTGATTAAATTGCTCCAGAAGCGCAGCTTTTTCTTTCTTCAATTCTGTTACAATTCCTGACAAGTTAAGATTTTCGGCTATTTTTTCCTGTAATTGTTTTTCTAATTGTTTTTTTGCAATCTGAGCCTCGCCTAGCTGCTCCTCAAGTTTTTTTGATTGAGCGTTTAAAGACGACAATTGGGTTTCAACAGACGTTTTTGCTTCTGTCTCTTGCTGCAATTTTTGCTGCAGCGCCGCTTGTTCTGTGCTCAGCCCTGGTGCGTTTTTTGACAACTGAAGATTTTGAGCTTCGCTTGTATGTAATTGGCATTGTAATTGTTCTTTTGCAACGTTAGTCTCACCTAGCTGCTGCCCCTGAAACACTTTTGATCCAGCTAAAGACAACAATTCGGTTTCAGCAGACATTCTTGCCTCTGTCTCTTGCTGCAATTGTTGCTCAAGCACGGCTTGTTTTGCGCTCAGTTCTTCCACGCCTGCTGACGTAGTCAGTTTTTCAGTTTCTAATGCTTGGACTTTCGCTAAGAGATGAATCTGGTTAGCTTCTATTTCTCGTAATTCTCTTTGCAATTCCTCTTTTTGGCTCAATTGCTTCTGAAGTCCAGCGCTTTCTGCGCTCAATACTGCTACGCTTTCTGACAGATCATGATTTTTAGCTTCTATTTGCTCTAATTGTTTTTGTAATTTTTGTCTTTCAGCGTTAGCCAAATCTAGCCGCTCTTTAAGTTTTTCTAATTCGGTGGGTAAAGTCGATGACTCAGGAACGGGCTCTACTTCTACGGTTTTCGGAATATCGGAGTTTTTTTTACCTTTTGCAGAATCTACTAATTCAGGTTCTTCAGCAAGTACATGATATGTTGCCGTTCCCTCAGCATCACCTTGAGATTCAACTGCACCATCTGTACAGCAAGCATTACCCATAATCTCTCCCCCTTATTTTACTTTTTTAGGCCAATATACGGCCCATATACTATATGCCGGAGACTTTACCACAAAACAAATTTAAATGTATACAAATTTTTTTAAACAGTGTTACGATAATTTCGTTTTGATTATTTTAGAAAGTGCGAATTTGACTCGGGCAACCTACTGAATATGCGCCAATATCCCATCTAGCTCTTCTAGATTGTTGTACTGAATAATCACACGCCCTTTACCATTTTGCCCATGCACCACTTCAACAGAAGCACCTAACTTTTCGGATAACGAATTTTCTAATCGCTGAACATCGGGATCTCGAGGTATCTGCTGTTGGGATTTTGCTTTAGTTGTAGCATTTGCGTCAGACACTTTTTGTAACAGATGTTCAACTAACCGTTCGGTTTCGCGCACAGAAAGACCTTTATTAACAACCACTTCTGCAGCTTCCCGCTGGGCTTTGCCTTGCAAACCTAACAATACTTTGGCATGACCCACTTCTAAACGCGATTGTTCTAAATAGGCTTTCACTTCATCTGTGAGCGTTAATAAACGTAATAAATTTGAAATGGTCGCTCTTGATTTTCCGACGGCCTCTGCCACTTGTTGGTGAGTTAAGTTAAATTCTTTAGATAGTCGTTCGAGCGCCAAGGCTTCTTCTAAGGCACTTAAATTTTCACGCTGAATATTTTCGATGAGCGCAATAGCCATCGCGTTTTCATCGGAAACTTCTTTGACAACCACCGGCACTTTGGCTAAACCGGCGATTTGCGCCGCACGCCAACGACGTTCTCCCGCAATAATTTCGTAGTGATCTTCGCCCGTTTTTCGAACCAAAATAGGCTGAATAATCCCTTGTGATCGAATAGAATCCGCCAGTGTTTCGAGCTCTGCTTCGCGCATAATACGTCGCGGCTGATATCGCCCCGGCGCTAACTGTTTAACAGCTAGCTCCAAAACACCGTGATGTACCGTTTTTGCAGGGTCTCTTTCCGGTAAGGGGATCGCGCGCGCAGCGCCCAACAATGCTTCTAGCCCTTTTCCTAATCGATTTTGTGACATCGTATTCCCCTTAAACCACAACAGCCTGTGCTGTTGCTTGATTTGAATGATTGGGTTGATATTGTTTTAACATCTCCCTGGCGAGCGCCATATACGCCTCTGAGCCACGAGAACGCTCATCATATGATATAATCGATACGCCATGACTCGGCGCTTCTGCTAATCGAATATTGCGCGGAATCACTGTTTGATAAACTTTATTGCCAAAATGCGCAACCAATTGCGCAGAAATTTCGGTAGATAATCGATTGCGTGGATCATACATCGTTCTTAAAATGCCTTCGATCTCCAAGGCGGGGTTTAATCCTCCTCTAATCTGTTCAATAGTACTCATCAACGCCGTTAAGCCTTCTAAAGCATAATATTCGCATTGCATAGGAATAATCACAGAATCCGCTGCAACAAGCGCATTTAAGGTAAGCATATTCAACGAAGGCGGGCAATCAATGATCACAAAATCAAATTCTGCTCGAACAGAATTGATTGCATTTTTTAAAATCATTTCTTGATGAGGCTTCATTAATAAAGCCACTTCTGCTGCGGTGAGATCCGCGTTGGCAGCGAGTAATGCGTAACCTGAGGGTGTTTTACGTATTATCGCATCCTGAATAGCGACTTCTTCTTGTAAAACTTCATTAACCGTATATTTCAGCTGATTTTTACTCGCACCACTACCCATCGTGGCATTCCCTTGAGGATCTAAATCGATTAATAAAACCTTATATTTGTTATGTGCGTTACGCTGATGTGCCGCCAACGCTGCCGCCAGATTAACTGCGCTGGTGGTTTTACCCACCCCGCCTTTTTGATTTGCAAAGGCTACCACTCTATTTGGCACCAACGTCTCCCTTTTGTGTGATGCGCATAAAAACCAAGGTGCGTTCTGCCTCTAACCCGGGAACTTGCACAGACGCCATTTTTTCTATTGTATAATCTGATGACACCATTGCAACCTCTGCTGGATCGATAATACCCTTCATTGCAACCAATCTGCCATCGCGTTTACAGAGGTGATGCGACAGGCGTACAAAGTCAGATAAAGACGCAAATGCCCGCGACACAACCCAATCAAACGAAACTGCTGGCCGGTATTTTTCTACACGATCGCATACCGCGACGGCATTGCTCACTTTTAAGGATAATATCACATGTTGAACAAAGGCAATTTTCTTTTGATTGCTATCTAATAGCACGAAGGATTGTTCAGGTCTACAGAGAGCCAGCAGCATTCCGGGCAAACCCGCGCCTGTTCCGACATCCAACACAGAGGCCTGTCCTTGCGGTCTACTTTTGCAAAAAGCTTCAAAATAAGGCAACAACACCAAGCTGTCTAACACATGTCGTTTAACCATCTCGAAAGGGTCGCGAATGGCGGTCAGATTATGCACAGCATTCCATTTAGCCAGTAATTCAATATACTTAATGAATTGAAGTTGCGTTGATTCTGGAACGCTGAGATTTGCAGCAGAAAGCCCCTCTGAAAGTGCTTTAATTATCACGCAAATGACCCCGCTTTTTTAAATATACTAATAACAAAGAAATCGCTGCTGGTGTAACACCCGGGATACGAGCGGCATGCCCGATGGTTTCGGGTTGTGCGCTCATTAATTTTTCTAAAATTTCTGTCGACAATCCGGTTATTTTTGAATAATCCATATCTTTAGGTAAGCGCAAAACCCCATACTTTTCTTGTCGCGCAATTTCTCGGGTTTGGGCATTAATATACCCTTCGTACTTAATTTGCACTTCAATTTGTTCTGCAACAAGCGGATCTAATACCCCTGGGCCAAATTCTGGACGTGCAACCAAGTCTTTATATGAAACCTCGGGCCGTCGCAATAGCTCGAAGGCTCTTAACCCGCGCAAACGCTCTGTTTCTTGCAGGATTGCCTCTTGTTTTTCTTGAAAAGCGCGCCATTGCGTTTCACCCAGTATCCCTAATTGGTACGCAAGGGTGGTTAGGCGCAGATCAGCATTATCTTCTCTTAAGATTAAACGATATTCGGCACGGCTGGTAAACATACGATACGGCTCTTTTGTGCCCAACGTAATTAAATCATCGACCAACACGCCTAAATACGACTCACTGCGTTTAGGCATCCACGGTTCTTTATCAAGCGCCATACACGCGGCATTAATGCCTGCTAATAATCCTTGCGCACCCGCTTCTTCATAACCGGTTGTGCCATTTATTTGTCCTGCAAAAAAGAGCCTATTCAGTGGTCGCGTTTCCAGCGTCGCTTTGAGATCGCGAGGATCAAAATAATCATATTCAATCGCGTATCCCGCACGTGTAATATGGGCATTTTCTAAACCCCGAATAGAGCGTACGAGTTTAAATTGTGTTTCAAAAGGCAAACTGGTCGAAATACCATTGGGATAAACTTCATGGGTTTCTAAGCCCTCGGGTTCTATAAAAATTTGATGCGCATTTCTATCGCTAAAGCGAACCACTTTATCTTCAATAGAAGGGCAATAACGCGGGCCTATGCCCTCAATGGCCCCCGTAAATAACGGCGAATATTTAAGATCTTGTTCGATAATATCATGCGTTTTTTGATTGGTATGCGTAATAAAACAAGAAACTTGTTTAGGATGATCGGCCGATGTCCCAAAAAAAGAAAATGTTGGGGTAGGTTCTGTTCCTTTTTGCTCTTCTAGAATAGAAAAATTAATACTTCTGCCATCTATACGTGGTGGGGTTCCTGTTTTTAACCTACCAACACGTGGATGCAACTCGCGTAATCGATCGGCCAACGCAATAGAAGGGGGATCGCCTGCACGTCCGGCGGCGTGTTGTCGATCACCGATATGAATTTTTCCGCCCAAAAAAGTACCGGTGGTTAATACAACCGCTTTCGCAAAAAAACGAATGCCGCCCTGTGTTACAACCCCTTTCACGTCAACACCCTCAACAATGAGATCATCAACGCCTTGTTGAAAAAATGAGAGGTTGGGTTGGTTTTCGACAATCGATCGAATCGCCTGTTTATATAAAACCCGATCCGCTTGTGCACGTGTTGCACGTACCGCAGGTCCTTTGCTTTGATTTAAAATTCTAAATTGAATCCCGCCTAAATCTGCAGCGCGTCCCATCGCGCCACCCATCGCATCGATTTCTTTCACTAAATGTCCTTTTCCAATGCCCCCAATGGCCGGGTTACAAGACATTTCTCCAACAGTTGCAATATTATGCGTTAATAACAGGGTATTAGCACCCATTCTGGCCGCAGCCAATGCGGCTTCAGTGCCCGCATGGCCACCACCCACAACAATTACATCAAACTGTTTTTCGTAATTCATTTATTTTCCAATACAAAACTCAGAAAAAATCTTGCCCAATAAGTCATCGCTCGAAAATTTTCCCGTAATACGATCGAGCGCCAATTGTGCTAACCGTAACTCTTCTGCCAACAATTCACCCGCTTTAAATTCGCGCAGCTGTCTTTCGCCCGTTATCAAATGCTGTTTTGCCTCTGAAAGCGCTTCCAAATGCCGACGCCGCGCCATAAAATTCCCTTCCGACACGGTTTCGAAACCCACCGATTTTTTGAGATGTTCTTTAAAAAGAGAAAGCCCCTCTCCCGTCTTAACCGAAAGATGGATAACCGTGTGATCTGATTTTTCGTGCAAACTCGACACCACACCCCGTTTATCGATTTTATTCATCAAAACAGTCATACCAATGTTTTTAGGGAAAACCGCTATCCACTCTGAAAACAATAATGTAGGGTGTGTTTCTGTTGTCGTTGTACCATCCACCACCAAGACCACATGATCTGCCAAAGAGACTTCTTTTAATGCGCGTGCAATGCCTTCTTTTTCAACAAGATCGGCGCCCACTCTTAAACCTGCGGTATCAACGAATTGCACCAACAGTCCATCAATCGCAATCTGTTCGCGCAGCACATCGCGTGTTGTGCCCGGTATATCGGTTACGATAGCAGCATCTGTACCCGACAACGCATTCAAAAGACTGGATTTTCCGGCGTTTGGGCGACCAATAATCACAACCCGTGCCCCATCCGACCTTAATGATCCTTGAAAAGCTTTTTGCTGAATCGTTTCTAATTCTGTCATTAATGCTTTCAACGTCACATGAATGCGATCGTCTTTTAAAAAATCAATTTCTTCTTCTGGAAAATCGATGGCAGCCTCAACATGCATGCGAAGCTTAATTAATTTTTCAACCAACGTTTGAATGGCATCCGAAAAAACACCTTGCAGAGATCGCAACGCACTTTTAGCCGCTTCTTTTGAGCTTGCATTAATGAGATCGGCAATAGCCTCTGCTTGGCAGAGATCAATCTTATTGTTTAAATAGGCTCGTAGCGAAAATTCACCAGGCTCGGCATTGCGTGCGCCCGCGTCGATCGCCGCCTGCACTAAGAGATCCATAATCACAGGCCCGCCGTGACCTTGTAACTCTAAAACGTCTTCACCCGTAAAAGAATGTGGTGCTTTAAACAAAAGCGCTATGCCGCGATCGATGCCTTCGTTGTTTTTATCTAAAAATAGAAGATGTTTGGCCTCATTAGCCGCGGGCAAACGCCCTAAAATTTTCTGTGCTATCTCTGTTGTTTTAGAGCCAGAAATGCGAACAACACCCACGCCACCGCGGCCCCTGGGTGTTGCTTCTGCAACAATAGTATCGACATCATTTTGTTCCATGACGCGATGAGAGTTCTATTCTTCGTGTAATAAACCACTGTTGCGCAATGGAAAGCATATTATTGACAAACCAATATAAAACCAATCCAGCTGGAAAGTTTAAAAAGAGCACAGTAAAAACAACCGGCATCAACATCATCACTTTAGCCTGCACGGGATCGGGTGGCGCCGGGTTTAGTTTTTGTTGCACCAACATACTGAGTCCCATCAAGATAGGCAAAACATAAAAAGGATCTTTGTCGGAAAGATCGGTAATCCAAAAGTAAAACGGGGCTTCTCTTAACTCTACGCTGCCCAGTAACACATAATACAAAGCGATAAACACCGGGATTTGAACGACAACAGGCAAACAACCGCCTAATGGATTGATTTTTTCCTTTTTGTAGAGTTCCATCATCCCTTGACTATATTTTTGTTTGTCATCACCAAATCGTTGTTTTAAAGCTTCGAGCTTTGGTTGCAATTTGCGCATGTTGCCCATTGAGCGATAACTGCTGGCAGAAAGCTTGTAAAATAAGGCTTTAATAATAATGGTGGTGAGAATAATAGCGAGCCCCCAATTGCCCGTCAATTGAAACGCTTTCTTTAACAGCCAAAAAATGGGCTGGCAAATAGGCCATAAAATACCATAATCTACAGCCAACTCGAGACCCGGCGCTAATTTTCCGAGATCTTCTGTAATTTCAGGCCCTGCATATAATTGGGTTTTAATGCTTTTTTCTTCGCCTGGACCAACCGTTAATACAGGCTCTACAAAGCCAACACTGTAAATATCATTCTCTAGCAAGTTGGTTTGGTAGCGGCTTGTAACGCCGGATGCGGGCACCCAAGCGCTAACAAAATAATGCTCAACCATGGCCGCCCAACCGCCCTTTACGGATTCCTCTAGCGGCTTTTCCGAAATATCTTTAAAATTGATTTTTTTATAAGGTGTCTCGGGTGTGTGAATTGCAGCGCCGGTAAAGGTTTGTACACCCAAAAACCCGCCACCCGTATCTTTATCTGCTTTTCGTTTTAAACGCGCATAAAAGCTGCCTTTATAATCTTCTTTACCTTTGTTATAGATAAGATATTCGACATCGACGATGTACGATCCGCGATGAAAAACAAAGCGCTTAATGATATCAACGGCTGCCCCGGCGGTGGTTTTAAGATCAACAATTAAATCGGTTTGATTATTTTCAAGTTGATAACTCGCCTGATGTGTTTCATATTTTGCTCTACCGACACTCCGTTTATCGGGCCCCTGTTCGCCCGTTAATCCGGATTGTGCAACATAATAACGTTTCTCCGAGTTATCGAATAAAACAAATCCCTGTCCAAAATTTTTCTCATCTTCTGCGTAGGTTGTTAATATTAATTGTGTAATATCACCGCCCAGTTTATCAATTTTGACATTCAACACATCGGTTTTGATTTGAATTTCGCGGTCAGGAGAATGTGTCTGGGAAACAAAAGTCGCAGGTTCAACAACCGATTTTCCTTGCCCCACTTCAGGGATCTCTTTGTCATCAATCCGTGCCTGATTTTCGAGCTGTGTCCCTTGCTTGTTTTGAGAAATCACAGGTGTTGTCGCAGATTCTTGCTTCCACGCGTTATAAAACAACATGCCAATTACGACAATTGCCACAAATAGGAAAAAACGAATATTTTGGGTTGTCACATTAACTCCTTACGCTAAAGGTACGGGATCATGAAAGCCCGCGCAGCCTGGATGACATCGCAGCAGTCTTCGTGTTCCTAAAAAAAAGCCTTTTAAAAATCCAAATCGAACCAATGCTTCCAGGGTATACGCAGAACAGCTCGGATAAAAACGACAGTGATTTCCCAACAATGGGCTTATACAATACTGATAAAATCGAATAATAAAAATCATGCCTTTTGCCATTGCGCGATTAAATCTTGCCATTGTTGTACTAAACAATCTAAAAAAAATGTGTTGTGTGCCGAAGGTAGAGCACATCGTACTAACACAATCACAT
The DNA here is from genome assembly GCA_052034335.1 of Pseudomonadota bacterium. Lineage (GTDB taxonomy): Bacteria > Pseudomonadota > Gammaproteobacteria > UBA6186 > Azoamicaceae > CADEGZ01. Next base: position 9,772 of record JBPOIR010000111.1, read on the forward strand.
CCAGACCCGTCAATTGACATTGATTTATCCTAAAGCTCTCTCTGATTAATCGCCGAATCGCATTGCGGCGCACCGAGCGACGTATAATTCGTTTAGCAACAATCACACCGAGCCTTGCGCCGTCACGCTCGTTTGGGCGGGCGAGCATCGTAAAGTATGCTGATCTTGCGCGTATGGGCTCTCTAAAGACAGCTTGAAATTCCGCAGGTGTTTGTAAGCGTTCATTTTTAGAAAACGTTAGTTTTTTAGACTGCAACCTTAAGCGGCCAGCTTTTTACGACCCTTTTGGCGTCGGCTTTTTAATACAAGACGTCCACCTTTGGTTCGGCTTCTAACCAGAAATCCGTGCTTGCGTTTACGGCAGATTTTGCTGGGTTGATATGTTCTTTTCATGACGGCTCCCGAAATCACTTTGTTTAGCAGTAAGTCGGTCACTTTATAGGATGTTGATTCCGGTGTCAAATATCGTATCGTCTTGCTTCATTGGGTGTATAGCCTCAGCGCAATCAGCAATTGTATCCTTATCAATCATAATAAAAGAATAAGAAAGATCTTAAAGCTTATTATGGTGATTACTGAGCACAAAATCTGTGGGTATCATCTAATTTCTTTTTTAAATCAAATGGATACGCACACGGAAACCCCTTGGACAATGCCAGTATAACGAAAGGGATAAATTGTGGATAAAATACGTTTTGTTAAAATGGCCCGGAAAGTTTAAGTTATCCACAGACTAAGCGTTGCCTTATTAGCAGGACATGCACAGGTTTAGATGGATTTAATGGTAAAAAAGAGCATTAAAAAAGGTGCTGATGCACGGGTTGCGCCCCTATTTAATTGTATGATAGAGTGGGCTTTTAAATGTTGAGTTAGCAAATTAAAACACGCTATCGGAGGTTGATATGACTATAACAGTTACTGCAGAGAACGCTTTGCTTGCGATTAATCGTTTTATTAGTTCAATTGCATCGGATTTTCCAGAACCGAAAGATATGGTTTCTATTGAAACAGAGACAAAAAATAATGCGGAGATCCGTGTTTACGCACGTGAAGAGCTTCACCAATGGATAAATACAGAGGCAGCGAAGGATCCTATGAAGCGGCCTAAATCCCCTGAGGCTGGAGAGCCTCTTGACGTAAGTACGCTTGTCGATTGTGGGAAGTTATTTTCATTAGTTTTAGCGATAGTTGAAGCTTCTGGTCAGTTGGAGGCAGCGATTAAAGGAGATGATGACCTTAAAACATTTGCTGCTACTTCAGGTTTTAGACAAGCATTATTGGGTGGAAGAGGTATTCTCGAATCTTTGCTTAAAGCGCCTGGTGATCTTAGGGCTAAAATGTTTGCTGTTGGGTTGCCAATCAATAAGAGCGCAGGACAAATTAGATTATTAACACATACGCTGGGTTTTAAGCCGGAAGAGTTTGTAGGTTATAAGCATCCAGGTAAAGAGTTACCTGCTTATTTGCCGCCGTTGGCTGCTAAAACAGAGGTTCTTATACCGCCAGTGGCAATACATCTCGCACAAAATGCTATGCCTGATCCTTTTAGTCCTTTTACGCCGTCTATTGGTGCGGCGCCGAATGCCGCAGTTTATAATGAAGCAGCTGAACTAGCGCGAGCGTTAGCAGTTTCTCAAGACGAAGATCCTGAAGTGATGGCAGCGATAGCAGCTTCTCTGTATGTTCAACAAGATGAGGAGGACGAGGTTGCCCTTGCGATGCAAGTTTCTATGCAAGTTCAAGCGCCTCCTCAAGACGAAGATCCTGAAATGATGGCAGCGATAGCAGCTTCTCTGCAAATTCAAGCGCTTCGTCAAGATGCAAGGGAAGTTAAGCATCAACACGAAAACCGAGGGGATGTTAGAGTAGAACGTAAAGTTCGGGCTGAAGATCCAATAGCGCGACTAGAAATGGAAAGAGAGGATCTGAGAATAGCTCTACAGCGAGAACTAGATGCACCAACACCAGAAATTCATGAGATTATTACAGGGAGCATAATGGATCGTCAGAGCCAGATTGAGCGTGAACTCACAGAGCTTCACAATAAACGTAGACTCGGAGAGCAGAAGGTTGGCATGGAACAGAGATTAGCAGCAGGGGAGCGAGTACAAGATGTGGGCTTAGCAAGCCGCTTGGAAAGAGTCGGGAATGCACTCAATGCTGTCGAGGGTCGTCTAGGCAATCCTGGGCAAGGAAATCCACCCGCAGCAATGTTGCCAGCTGCAAGAGCCGCAGGCATTGGTGTGAACGCTGCTCCGAATAGAGTGGTTAATCCTCCGGTGATACCGCCAGTTGTAGCGGTACCCGTGCCAGCAGTGGTTCCGGCAGCCCCGGTGACAACACCTGCTCCAGCACAGCCCTATCCTTTTGCAGTTACTCAGCCTCGCCTTTTTTAAGGTAAGCGTCATTATTTGGGTTCCCTCGAGATTCCGAGGGAACCTGTTGTTTTATGTTGAATACGTTGAAACTGTTTGCGCTTAGCTAAAATGCGCAAATGAAAATTAAACGTACAAAATAAATCAGGTAACTTATTGACTTCGTTTCTTCATTTCGTCGCTTCTTTTTTATCTGCATATTTTGCTGGTTAAAATAACGGGCTAGATCTGCTCACGTTACCCGTATAGACTGGTGCTTCTGGGTGATATCAATTTTTTTATTTAGATTTAGGAAAGGGGCAGCGTGTGGCGTCTTCTCTGTGGCAGCAGTGCCTACAACGATTGCGAGACGAGATCCCGCAGCAACAATTTAGTCAGTGGATTAGTCCGTTACAAGCAGACGACACGGGCGAAAGAGTGGTCTTATTTGCACCCAATCAGTATGTTTTGGATAGTGTAAATCGAGATTATTTAAAAACCATTGAATCTGTGTTGTCCAGCTTAAACTCAGATAAGTTTACAGAAGTGGCTTTGGTGGTTGGCGCTAAACGCCCCGTTCCTATCCAATCCACAAGTCATAATGGGTCGGCGTCAAACGCCACTGCAGACATCAGAGAAGGCGTCTCCGCAGACAACAGGCACGGAGAAGCACCTCCTTTTGAACATCATCAAAGCTATTTAAATCCGAGCTATACTTTCGAAAGTTTTGTAGAAGGGAAGTCTAATCAATTGGCACGTGCAGCAGCTATGCAAGTCGCCGAAAATCCCGGTGGGGCCTATAATCCTTTGTTTTTATATGGGGGCGTTGGATTGGGAAAGACCCACTTAATGCAGGCCGTGGGTAATTTAATTGTTAACAAAAATAAAGAACGAAAAGCGCGTGTATTGTATCTACACTCAGAGCGTTTTGTGGCAGATATGGTAAAAGCGTTGCAATCCAATGCCATTAATGAATTTAAGCGACGTTATCGTACTGTCGATGCCTTGTTGATTGATGATATACAGTTTTTTTCTGGAAAAGAGCGATCACAAGAAGAATTTTTTCATACCTTTAATGCATTACTCGAGGGTCAACAACAAATTATTTTAACTTCCGATCGTTACCCTAAAGAATTAAGTGGTATCGAAGAAAGATTAAAATCTCGTTTTGGCGCAGGTTTAACCGTTGCGGTGCAACCGCCCGATTTAGAAACGCGCGTTGCTATTTTAATGAATAAGGCCGAGCAATCTCATATTGAATTATCGCCTGAAGTTGCCTTTTTTATTGCTAAACGCATTCGCGCCAATGTGAGAGAGTTAGAAGGCGCTTTAAAAAGAGTGATAGCGAATGCGCACTTTACAGGCGGTGCAATTACCCTAAGTTTTGTGCAAGAAGCCTTAAAAGATCTCTTGGCGCTACAAGAAAAATTGGTGTCTATAGACAATATCATCAAAACAGTCTCGGAATATTATAAAATTAAAGTTTCAGAATTGCTTTCTAAACGACGTAGTCGATCGGTTGCCCGCCCTAGGCAAGTGGCAATGGCGCTGTGTAAAGAACTGACAAACCACAGTTTGCCTGAAATCGGGGATGCTTTTGGTGGACGCGATCACACAACGGTATTGCATGCGTGTCGCTTAATTAAACAGCTGAACGAGACGGGAACAGATATTGCTGAAGATTATTTAAATCTGGTTCGGATACTATCGACTTAAAGGAACTTTCTTATGCGCTTTACAATTCAGCGAGAAGCGTTTTTGAGACCACTTCGATTGGTAGCAGGAGGCGTTGATCGTAAACAGTCTTCTCAATCTTCCCCTATTTTATTAAACACATTACTACAAGTACAAGATGATCATTTTTCACTGACCACAACAGATCAAGAAATTGAATTGGTTGCGATTGGAAAATTAGAAACGCCTGCAGAAACGAATGGGGCAGTAACGGTATCGGTTCGTAAACTAATGGAAGTGTGTAAAACCTTGCCTGAGGGCGCAAATATATCGTTTGTAGAAGCAGAAGATCGAATCACACTGCGAGCGGGGCGCAGTCGTTTTATGGTGTCTACATTACCCGTTTGTGAATTTCCAAACCTAGACGAGCAGATTGGAAAATTTAAGTTTTCCATTTCCAAAAAAAACTTACGACTGTTAATAGAGCAAACTTGTTTTGCGATGGCCGAACAAGATGTGCGTTATTATTTAAACGGGATGTTGTTAGAAGTGAATAAAGGTTATATCTATGGTGTTGCTGCAGACGGACATCGACTTGCACTGGGCAAGGCAGCATTAGGCGAAACCAACTCTGAAACATTTCGCGTTATTGTGCCAAGAAAAGGGATTTTAGAACTACAGCGCATATTGGACGATACAGAAGAAGAGATCCAAATTATTTTGGGAAGTAACCATATTCGTGTTGTTACAAATGATGTGCAGTTAACCTCTAAGTTATTAGAGGGTCGTTTTCCAGATTATCAGCGTATTGTGTTAACCGACGGCGATAAAATTTTTACAGGGTGTCGCGAGGTTTTAAAAGATGCGTTTCAGCGAGCCGCTGCGTTGTTTAGCGATCGATTTAGAGGTGTGCGGTTACGGTTAACCGAAGGATATTTAAAAATTTTAGCGATTAGCTCGGAGCAAGATGAAGTTGAAGAAGATGTAGAAGTGGATTATGTTGGTAATGAACTTGAAATTGGTTTTAATGTGAAATATTTAATTGATTTGCTCAGTGTTATTCAAACAGAACGTGTTAAATTTACGTTGTCTGATTCTAACAGTAGTGCGCGTGTAGAGGGTGTGGGGGCAGAAAGTGGCATATACGTTATTATGCCAATGAAAATTTGATTTTAGGAACGTGCGCGAAATAATTCCCCCTTTTTACGCTCATCCAACTCGCTCTGCTCAAGCAATTGATTCGCTCAAAAGAGGGGATTATTTCGCGCACGTTCCTTCGATATTCGAGGGATGGGCACTTGACAGTTATAAGTAATTGTGTTTTTGTAAGAGATTCTGGAGAATGTCGTATAGCGAATGAAGGAATGAACAGGGATTTTATCGTGAAGGATGGACGCAGCAAGAAGTTACCTAAATTACACAAAGATATTTTATTAATATCACCTCTCAATTATATAAAAATCCGAAAAGCCTATGAACAAGTTTTAGGATTAAATGCGATTGATCATTTATCGATTAATATCGTTAATCCCGACGGCGAAATGGTTTTTTTATCTTCGACACCGGCTACAGGACAAAATGTTTGTGGTACCGATCTTTGGCGGCATGATTTCTCTATACACCCCGAAACTTACGAAAATAAAAAATTTTATTGGTGGGATGAGTGTTATGCACAGGGGATGAAAAAAATTTTAAAATTTGAAAAAGAAACAAAAAACAATTTGAGCTGTGGATTTATTTGTACTCGCAAGATAGAAGGTTTTCACTTGATGTATTCATTTGCAACGCGTGAAGTCGACCCAGGAATCCGCGACAATATCAAAGAATATCAAAGCGAATTTATTCATATGGGCGATCATTGTTATGGGCTCGTGCGGGATATTTATGAACGTTATTCGGGTGGGTATCATCCACCTATATTGAATTCAAGCAATTTCCCCAAACAAGTAGGACGAATAGGAGACTAGGATGTTTAGTGTGGCGCTGAATAGAAAATTGATAACCGGAGGACTCATTGGAAATGTGATGGAGTTTTTCGACTTCATTGTTTATGTCTATTTATCAAAATATATTATGGTGAATTTTTTTCCGCACGAAGATCTTTTTGTATCAAAGCTTCTAATGTTTAGTGTTTTTGCCAGCGGATATCTTACCCGGCCATTTGGCGCGATGCTTTTTGGGCATATTGGCGACAAGTATGGTAGAAAAATTGCATTAATTCAGTCGATTATTTTAATTACGGTTGCAACGGCTTGTATAGGACTGTTACCAACTTACGCGGAGATTGGTTTGATGTCTTCGTTATTGTTAATGCTCTGTCGATTAGTACAGGGATTTGCGGTAAGCGGGGAACAAAGCGGAGTTGCCGTTTATCTTTCTGAAAGCATGGGTTCTGGTAAAAATGGTTTTATTGGTTCACTCGTGTTAGGCAGCTCATATTTTGGTGTTTTATTGGGATTGGTAACGTGTTTAGCGGTATCTTCTTATTTACCAGAACAAGAGATGTTTCGTTTTGGTTGGCGGATCCCGTTTCTATTGTCTATTTTACTTGGGTTAGTTTCTTTAGTGCTTCGGGTAAGCGGAGCAGAATCCGTAGAATTCAAAAAAGCGCAAGCTGAAAATAAACTCAGCCAAACGCCTGTACAAGATGCCTTTAAAAATCAGTGGCGCGATATCGTATTAATGATATTTTTGGTGATGGGTTTATCTGTGCCAATTTATATGTATACGATTTATATTCCAAATTACATTTCGGAAATTGCGAGTTTTGGCAGCCAAAAGGGGCTCGTTTTCTCGACGGTTGCTTTGGCTTTTATCTCTATTTTAGTGCCCACAGTAGGACGAATTGCCGATAAAATAGGGAATGAAAAATTGTTATTCCTTGCGTTAAGCGCGTCTTTTGTTTTTGGATACCCCATTTTTTACATGTTATCTTTGGGCACACATCTTTCAGTGATTTGTGGATTGTTAATGTTGGGCATAATCGTCTCTTCAATTGCCGCCCCCATATTTGGAGTTTTACTGAAAGTTTTTCCCACACAGTTAAGGTATACGAGTGTTTCATTTGTGTTTAATACCAGCATGGCACTTTTTGGGAGCACCGTGCCTATTATTTCTATTTCTTTAATTCAATATTTTGGAGATAGAACATTTCCAGGTATTTATATGGCGCTTTCTGGGTTGATAGGCGCTACGGCATTGTATAGTTCTTATTATAGAAATATTTCTACCAAACAAAGTCCGTTGTTAAGAAGTATTGGGGTATGACGCTTGTTGATATTGTGAAAGCGGGAAATCCAATTTTGCAAATGGCTGCAAAACCCGTGACGAATTTTGGCTCAAAGGCCCTGAATGAACTGATAGAATTTCTATTTTTTCATATGCAGCACTATCTTGGTGTAGGTCTTGCTGCGCCTCAGATTGGAGAGTCGCAACAAGTTTTTGTTTATGGTATAACGCAAAATCCTCGTTATCCAGAGGCAAAGCCTGTCCCTAGGACTGTGATGATTAATCCGGAAATTGTTGAATTTTCTGAGGATAAAAATGATTCTTATGAAGGCTGTTTAAGCGTTCCGCATATTCGAGGCTCTGTTTCCAGATCTTCATCGATCAAATGTAGGGCCTATACACCAGAAGGGGAGTTGATAGAAAGGATCGTTTCTGGATTTGAAGCACGGATTATTCAACATGAAACAGATCATTTAGCAGGTATTTTGTTCCCGTCTAGAATGACGGATATGGGTTCTTTAATGTACTCAATTAATTAGTCTGAAAATCTACATAAGCTTTTTTTTAAAAAATCCACCATCAATTTTATAGTGTCTTTTTTTTCTTCTAGCGTGCCAGGCAAATCTAGTGCATTTTCATAAATATCTAAAATATTATCTATGATAAAATCCCACTTTTGGTTAAAGTGGATTAAGTGCATTCTGGTTTGAAGTAGAATTTCTTTGAGTAATTGTTTATCAAATTGGGAAACATTTTTTTGTTCTTTGTCTCCATATAATAACCACCAGATGTCCACCTGGAGCCAATTGGATAACTTTTCCATGGTTTTATTTTCTGGCAACGATTCAGCAGAAAGATAGCGTCTAGCCATGGTTGTGGAGCACTCCAATGCTTGAGCCAGCGCTTTAGCATTCACACCACTGAAGGCTCGCGAAGAAGTGTAACCTTTTTCTTTCAGTGTACGAATTAAGCGCTGAGAAAACCCCTCTCGAAGTATTGCTTGTAAATCGGTTGGTTTTTTCAATGTGTTTTCCGGATTCAAAATGCTTTTCTAGTCTAAAAACGTGTTAAATAACTTGTTTATCATTATAAACTGAAATAATTTTAGCAAACAGAAGTACAAAGTGCAACTTTAAAGTTGCTTTTCCATTTTCAATCCATTACAATTTTTTGAGCGCTGTGTAGGTACAGCATGGGGTGATTAACCACCTGTAATTTACAAGGAGGAGTTGTGCAAGGACATCAGAAGAAATCTGCTATGCAAAAATTGTTTAAAGTGTTAGTTGTAGAAGATAATCCTGCGATTCAATGTATTCACAAAGCGATGCTAACGGAATTAAATTGTGAAACCGAAGTTGCTTCAAATGCAAAAGAGGCTTTGGAGATGGCTTGGAATCATCATGACTTGATTTTATTAGATATCGGTTTGCCCGATAGAAGCGGAGTTGAAGTCGCGCTTGAGATTCGAGGTCGAGAAACTGATAAACGAACGCGGATTGTTGCAGTCAGTGCGTTTGCAGAAGGTGATGTTACAAAAAATTGTCTGGCAGCAGGGATCGATCAGATTGTTCATAAGCCGCTTGATTTTCAAAAACTTGAGCAGATACTGGATTTAAGTTATACATAACCCTTATCCGGCGCTAACGCGGCACCCGAGGGTTTATGCAGCTTAATTCATTAAGTATTTCTTGTCTTAGAAATTTACGAGTCGTTGATTTGGATTTTAACCCGCAATTCAACATTTTTTGGGGAGAAAATGGGGGTGGGAAGACAAGTCTTTTAGAAGCTATTCACGTTTTAACCACCGGACGTTCTTTTAGAGCGCACCAACCACGTCAAATGATTACCTTTGGCGAAAATATCTGTAGGATTGCAGGCGTTGTCAGTTCAAGAGAAACAATAAACACAGTTAATCCTATCCGTATGGGCGTGGAACGACATCAATCGGGCAGCATTAAAATGAGATTGGCAGGCCAAGATTGTCATTCTGTTGCGCTTTTGGCCAAAACCCTGCCGATCCAGCTGATTAATAGCGACAGTTACGATATTTTAGAAGCCAGCCCGCAATGTCGGCGAAAATTTTTAGATTGGGCAATGTTCCACGTGGAACATTCGTTCTATTCAACTTGGCAACGTTTTAAAAGAGCACTTCAACAACGTAATGCGGCATTAAAGGTAGGCAAGACGCTGCCCGTTGACAGCATTCGGGTTTGGGATAAAGAATTTACAGAGATGGGTGAAATTATCGATCTTCAAAGGAAGGTCGTTTTGGCAGAGCTGATACCCTTATTTTCGGAAATTGTAGGGGAATTGTTGGGCGTTAATAAAACAATCACCATTCAATATCAGTCAGGGTGGAAGACAGAATATAGTTTGCGAGAGGCCTTAGATCGTTATTGGGAGCGAGATCTGGTTTGGGGATATACCACGTTCGGGCCGCAGCGGGCGGATTTGGAATTCATGATAGAGGGTGTTCCTGCTAAAAATGTACTGTCTCGTGGCCAGTCAAAATTGTATATTTGTGCGCTTTTAATGGCTAGAGCGAGCTTGCTTTATAAACGCGAGGGTCGACGTTGTGTGTTTTTAATCGACGATCTGAATTCGGAACTCGACGAAAAGGGGAGTAGGCTCTTGATTGATGCGTTAAGTGGTTTAGGGGGGCAGGTGCTTATAACGAGCATAGAAGGGGCTCCACTGGCTAAATTGCTAAAAGGCAGAGCCGTTGCGATGTATTCGGTGAAAGATGGGATAATCGGTTGATAGTTGTTCCACGTGGAACATGTCCATAGGTTATTATAGCTCTCTTATGCCTCCTACCAGAGCACGAGAAAAAAAGAAAAAATAAGCCTTATTCCTTTCCCTTTCCTTCACCCGGCACTTCGTGCCACCCTCTCCCGCTAACGCCGGAGAGATACCGTCTTGCTTGTCAACACTTTTATTCCCTCATTTGGAAAAATTTATATTAAACGGTTTTCCGGACTTTAGTACCCCAAAGATTATATGGACTAGCTTTCTCATTGCTGCTC
>JBPOIR010000005.1:0-9555 GCA_052034335.1 Pseudomonadota bacterium
ATTAGTAAAATTACATGTAATTCTGCTGTTGGAGTTTGTTTTTTGCAAAAAAATCAAGTTTACGTTAATCGAGATATAGAAGTTCGGGCTTTCAGATCCTTCGAAAGATCCTTTGTATCTGCCTTATTGGGGCCGCGTCGAGTAGGAAAATCTACCTTAGTGAAAGCCTATATGAATAGGTACCCAGTGCGCCGTTGGGTGGTTTTTAATATGGATATATTAAAGGATAGGCAGCGATGTGCGGATGGCGAACTGCAGGCCATGATACAAGAAAGAGCGCTCTGCTTAATCGGCATCGAAGAAACGATATGGGTTGTGGTTGATGAAGCCCAAAAATGTCCTGAATTGTTTGAACAAATCAAAATACTCTATGATCAATTTAAAGAACAAACGATAGGTATAAAATTTATCTTAACGGGATCAGGTTCTTTATCCTTACATAAATTAAGCGCAGAAACCTTAGCGGGTCGTATTGAAATTTTATATTTGCGAGAATTTTCACTCCATGAATTGGCAAGCTTGCAGCATGACATTGAAATACCAAAAATTTCCATTATAGATTTAGCGCTGGAAGATCCCAAAGCCGTTGCTACAGAAGTGAATAAGCTCAGCCCATATAAAGCTATTTTGGATAAAACTTTACATACCTGTTTATCCTGGGGTAGTTTGCCAGAAATGGCCACAATGAATACGGAAGAAGATAAGTTAATTTATTTAGGAAATTATTTGCAGACTTATTTAGAAAAAGATGTGCGCGCCATAGAAGAAATTACGCAATTAAATGTATACCAAAAATTGATAGAAGTGATTGCTGCACAAACAGGCTCAATACGCGATGACAAAAAATTGCTGGAAAGTTTAGGGTGTTCGCGTGAAACTTTAAAAAAATATCGAGGATATCTCATTGCAACCTTAATGTATCAGGAAATTTATCCATTTATTGATTCTTCTATAAAAAGATTAACCAAATCTCCGAAAGGTTATCTGGTTAATAATGGCCTAATTAGCTATTTAACCGGCATATCGGGTATTGGTATATTAGAATCGAATGGCTTAATAGGGCACCGCTTTGAGAATTGGTTTCTACAAGCATTAAATATTTGGCTGGACGATATTGTTGGTCAATATCGAATTGACTACTGGCGAACGTCTGGTGGTGTGGAAGTAGATTTTGTTGTTGATAGAAAACCCTTAGTAATTCCTTTCGAGGTAACTGTGGGTAGCAAAATAAATAATAAAAAAATAAAACATTTGAAAATGTTTATGCAAGAAGAAAAACGCGCAAGCCAAGGATTTTATATTTATAATGGGTCTTATAAATATGACCAAGAAATAAATATTCATTTCTTACCAGCTTGGTGTATTTGTTAAAGTGAAACTTCCCAAAAAATGCTGAACGATTCCATATTAGCTAACATCAATCATACCGCCCGGCACTTGGTCCCATACTCTTTTTGTGTTTGAATTTATTGTTAAGTGTTCATGAAAGAGTGTCCATAAAAATGAGGGCAGATCAGTCAAGAGATCGGTTGCATTCAGAGAGCCAAAAAAGGGATTGACGCAGCACGCTAAATCAGATAAATTCGCGTTTTAGTAACGGTTTATTGACGTTTATATTTGAATGTTTTTGAAGACTGGGCGCTTATCAATGAGGTGTTATGTTTGATCCAACATCTGTTTTAGGAAATATTTATCCGGTTAAAAAACTAAAAAAGTTAAAATTTATTAGCAGGAGAAAGTTATGGCAGTATCACCCGAAAAAATGACAAATGTTGGCGGAATTTCTGGCGCTAATGCTCAAATTGGCGAGGGGAATCAGCAATACAATCATGCTGGCGGCCAGGGTGGCACGGCTAACAATAAATTTGAGCAACATTTTCATGTTGCGCCTGAATCGCCATTGCTTGGCGATGGTAGAGGCAGTATATCTCTTGCAGCGGAAATTAAACATTTGACTCAAGAAAGAGATCATCATGTTTTGGAAAGTTTGAAACAGCTTTTTAGAGATGGGAGAGGAGAAGAGCCAAGTAAAAAAACACGTGCTTTTGATATATACAACGATACACTAAAGAAATATAACGCAGCTTTGGCTTATAGAAAAGAGGTGCACGTGCTGTTTGTGGATGATAATCCTATAGATGCAAAACAAGTCTTAAAAGAAATATCAAGCATGATAAAATCTTCCAGTGCAACTGCCGCTGTATCAAGCACGTCGTCTGCTTTACCTCAAAGCCCTACAGCTGTCGAAAAAAGAAGGCCAAGCGGGATAAAGGATTTTACTAAAAAAGATGAACGAGGAAATACGCTGGACGCTTTGAAAGAATTAAAAAGATTTTTTTTAGAGCAGAGAGATGCGGGTGAGAAAAGCCAAAATTTTGCGGCATATGAGCAATGCTTAACAGTTGCACATAAAAACGCGGAACTGATTTATCGACAAAAAGATAAAGAGCATGTACTTCGTGTGGATGATAAGGACGTGGATCCTAAAGCGGCAGTGGAAGTAATACAGCAGATGATAAACACTTTTGTTACGCCTGTCCCACCGCCTCCTCCTCCTTCGTACTCGTCTACTACCTTACCTCAGTTCGAAGCCACTAAGTCTGCTCTTAAAGCTAACGCCATTGATTCAAAAGAAGTTAAAGAGTTCTTAAGGTTCGTAGCGGAAGGGGAACAAGACAAAGCAGAAGCCATGTTGCAAAAGAATCCCGCTTTAGCGTTAGTGTCAGAAGATGTCACAGACTTATCCAAACGCACATTTACGAATATCACAGCCTTTCAATATGCGGTATGGGCATTAGACTGGCATATGTGGACAATGATTAGAAAATATCTTCCCGATGATGAAGCAAAAAAACAAGCGGAAGGATTTGAAACAGGCTCTTGGGTAAGACAACATGGCCTTCATGCCCAACACTTATTAAATAACCTAGTTGAGGCATTGCGATGTGCCAATGCTTTATATAATGCGGGAATTAAAGCACATTCCGCAGGTAACGCTGCTTGGATACAACAAGTCGGCGGGGCGCAATGCTTACTCCCAGCCCATGTCGTTAATGAATATTGTCACCCCAGACGTTCCTTTGAGCCTTGTCCTGATTTTAAAGATACCTCAGTTCTTTCTCGTACACGCAAGAGTGATGCAAAGCCAACAAAGGAATGGTTTACAGGGTTGTACAATGACGGTAGCTTGGGAGAAAAATATGCATATATCAGAGCAGCACGTGAGGAGAGCATAGCACGAAGGGGCATGGGTGATGGATTGCTCTGGGAGCGGTATCCGGCTTGGACACACTTGTTAAGTGCTGACGCTTTTGCTGTCGCCACCTTGAGCAGCACTCGTATGGCCCAGCGCGAGAAGCTTATCACCGAAGTCAGGGCAAGAAACGTTCAGAGATCTAAAGCTGCATGACGTTTATCATGCTGCAATAATCCTGTTCCTAGCCACGCCAGCCGATCCCCTCCGCTGGTTTTTTTTCACCCTCACCCCAGCCCTCTCCCGCAAAGCAGGAGAGGGAGTCTAGAGAGTGCTTCGCAGGACTTTTTGATTCGCTTTCAGCGAAAATAATTGATTATGACAATCCGCTCTCCAAAAAAATCATGATTTTGTGCAGAACACTCTCTAAATTTTCAAAAATCTCATTGTTCCAAAATCTTAAAACTCGGAATCCCGCACCAGAAAAAACGTTAGTACGGATTTGATCATATTCTTGTTGAAGCTGATGCTGTTGGCCATCGGCTTCAATAATGAGTTTCCGTTCTAAGCATATAAAATCAATGATGTAGCCGGCCATCAAATATTGGCGTCGAAATTTATATCCTATTATTTGACGATTTTTGATAGCATGCCATAATATTTTCTCTGCTTCCGTTTGTGTTTTTCTTAAATTCCTAGCGCGTTCTATCAAGTTTTTATTGTGCATGGTTTTATTCATCCAAAAAGTAAGCATAGTGCAGTTGGTGATTTTTTTGACATCATTTGCTGTATGAAAGATTTTGACTTAAGCAGTGAAGAAATACAAACGATACGTGTTGTACAAGAGCTGTGATCTTATTCTAAAAATGTCGCTGAAAGCGAATCACTCGCGAAGCGCTCCTTAGACTCCCTCTCCTGCTTTGCGGGAGAGGGCTGGGGTGAGGGTGAAATAAATGATTGCACGGGTTGATTAGCTTATTGGAGCCTATGTTAAATAAGGATCACATCACATCTAGGGTGTCACAAACTCCTATTTCGAGTATACTCCCCCTTTTGGCGCGTGTATCACGGTTATTAAATTTAAATTAAGAGTTGGTTAAATATGGAAGAATGGGTTGTCTTTATAACTAATCATTGGATTTTGGCTTCCCTGCTGGGAGTCGTTCTGACGGCATTTATTATCAATGAAATCATTGGTAGTCATTTCGGATCAAAACAGGCTGTTTCAACAGAGCGTGCTGTGCAGATGATGAATCATCAAGAAGCGGTCGTGTTTGATGTCCGAACGGAAGCAGAATTTTCGGCAGGACATATTGTTGGTGCAGAGCAGCTAACAGCAGTCTCGCTCGATAAAAAAATGAGCCACTTGCAGAAATACCTGAAGAAGCCAATCATCATCGCGACAGCAACCGGACAAGATACTGCAAAAATGATAGCTGTATTGCAAGAAAAAGGATTCCTTCAGATCTTTGTTTTAAGTGGTGGGATGCAAGCATGGAAATCGGCCGGGATGCCGGTGATAAAATCATGAACAGCAAAGTGAAACAAGGGATGAACCCATGAAAAAAGTCATTGTCTACAGTACAGCAATTTGTCCTTATTGCATTCGTGCAAAAGAATTATTGGAAAGCGAAGGGATTCCATTTGAAGAAATTCGCGTCGATTTGGATGTAACCCGTTTCGAAGAAATGAAACGGATCAGCGGGCAACGAACGGTGCCACAAATTTTTATAGGCGATCAACATGTCGGTGGTTTTTCGGATTTAAAAGCCTTATACGAACGAGGCGAATTGCACGATTCGCTTCGGTAATTCATTTTTTCAAAATATAAAGAGGAAGCTTCAATATGCCAAAAAATGCACAAGCCCCTGTTAAGCAAGCAGCCAATGGGCAAGATCTACACGATCCAAAAGAAATAACCCCTGTGTTTAATGTGCATAGTATTTATGTCAAAGATGCCTCTTTTGAAGCACCGCATAGCCCCCAGATCTTTAACACAGAATGGAAGCCTAAAATTGACTTTGATTTGCAAATGGGGTCTCAGATCTTATCTGAACCAGAATCGATTTATGAAGTGGTGTTACATGTGACGGTAACCATTAAGCTGGGAGAAGCGGCAGAAGAAAAGTCCGCATTTTTAATTGATATTCAGCAGGCGGGTGCGTTTAGCGTTCAGAACTTTACACCAGAGGTTACGCAACAAGTATTGGCGACGACTTGTGCAGCCGTCTTGTTTCCATATGCACGCGAAGCCGTTTCAAATCTTGCAACGCGCGGTGGTTTTCCACAATTGGTGCTACCACCCATTAATTTTGATGCGATGTACGAGCATCATCTTAAAACACGCGGTACGGCGGCAGAGTCACCTGTTGCTGAGAGTCATTAATGACGGTTAAAAATAGTTCGATTAAAGATTCACCGATTGCGGTATTAGGTGCAGGCTCGTGGGGAACTGCGCTTGCGATTACCTTGGCGAAAAATGGGCAAGTTGTGCATTTATGGGATCGCGTTCAGCCGTTATTAGCGGATATATCAGCCGTACGCCAAAATGCCCGATATCTGCCTGGTGTGCCATTGCCAGATAATATTGTTATCTGTACGACGCTTGCCTTGGCCTTAGAGCAGGTAAAAGATATTTTATTGGTTGTGCCCAGCCATGGATTTACAGAGGCTTTGCGAGGCCTTAAACCCTTTTTAACGCCCGAACATCGTATTGCATGGGCGACCAAGGGGCTTGAGCTAGAAACCGGTGATTTTTTACATCAGGTAGCAGAGCGAGAGTTGGGTACTGGTCGACCCTACGCGGTGCTTTCTGGACCGAGCTTTGCAAAAGAAGTGGCCATCGGATTACCCACCGCAGTAACGGTTGCTTCAAGAAATCAAAATTTTGCCGATGAATTAGCTGTACGTTTTAGTCAAGACAGTTTTGGCGTTTACACAACAGATGACATAGTAGGTGTTCAATTGGGTGGCGTGGTCAAAAATGTATTAGCGGTTGCAGTGGGCATTTCAGATGGCGTACAGTTTGGTGCTAACGCAAGAGCGGCGTTAATAACACGCGGTCTTAACGAAATGATGCGCTTAGGTCAAGTTTTAGGTGCACGTCGTGAGACATTGATGGGACTTGCAGGGTGTGGAGATGTTATTTTAACCTGTACGGACAATCAATCGCGCAATCGACGTTTTGGATTAGCGTTAGCAGAAGGGTTAACCGAAGCTGAAGCGTTAAAGCAGATTGGTCAAGTCGTGGAAGCTGTGTACAATGTGGGTCAGCTTTGTGGTTTAGCGAAGCGGGAACAGGTTGAGCTACCTATAGTGGAACAGGTGTTTCGTATTATGAAGCAAGGTGTTTCGCCACAGGAAGCGTTGAAGGTGTTATTTCGAAGGGCACCTGAAAGAGAAAGTTTGACAAATTAGTAAAAAGTTGTCTAACCTAATCTTACAGGTTTAATTAAAACTGAAGGGGAGTCGTAAAGATGAAAAATGTAGCTAAAGTTGTTATGGTAAGTTTGGTAATGTTAGGGTTGGTTGGCTGTGGCTGCCACAAGAAATGTGCACCAAAATGCCATACGAAGACAGTATGTCATAAAATGGAAAAGGAACGTTGTGGAAAATAAGTTATTTCTGCGATAGAACTTTTGCATAAGGAAACCCCCCATTATTGGGGGGTTTTTTTTTGGCAGAAAAAAAGTTAAATTCCAATCTCGCATAAGATCATAAAATTCTCCTTTAACAAATAAAAAGTTCATGTATATGCTCGGGTTTCAACATTCTTAACGCAGGGGTTGACAAGATTTAGTTATGTTGCATAGAATCTTGTGCTTGTGACTTTGTGTATTGGCACGAAAAAGCTTAAGTTTAATAATTTAATAATTTTAGGAGTTTGAAGATGGCTAATGTTAACCCGCTCGGATCAGAAACAAAAGTTGCAAGAGAACAACCGCCTAGTAAAATACAAGCGGCTATTAGGATTCAACATGCCTTTAGAATGTATAAAGCAAAAAAAACAAGGAAAGATCTACAATTTCAAAAGCTTGAAAAGGAATGCGAGAAAACATTGAACGCGTGTTTACAAACTATCGCACTTTGCCAAAGCAGATTAGAGTGCTGGTTAGCAAGACAATCAGAATTTACAGCAGAAACACCTTTGAACGTTTTATTAGATGTTTTCGCAGAGTCTTTACCTGTTCAAGATCGTTCGAAAATGCGTGTTAAAGTAAAAAATAAGAAACATGCTGAGAGCAAGAAGCATGTGGTACTGGATCCGCTAGCAAGAATGATTACATTTCGTATCTATTCCTTGAAATACATTATGGAACAATTGCCTGGAGATATCGAGAGTGCTTATGTGCAAATACGCTATTGGATGGCACGGGAGAACGAGATACACCACGATAGCGTTTTATCAGAACGTCACTTTGTCCACGAGATGGAAGAAAACTTAAGACCTTTTATCAGTTGTGCATTGAAAAAAATGTTCATTGGCCAGGGTGCTTATATTACACTCAGGGCGCCACTCGCTAGTGCGAATGACTTTGCTTTACAGATCGTATTTAAAGCGGACGAAATGCAGAAAGATCTTTGTTTGCTTAGTCGCGCAAATCTTGATGAATTTCAACAAAAACAATTTGAGAAATTAATTCCACACAAATTCACGGCTTCTTCGCCATTAAAAGAATTTTTTTTAGGAATAATGAAAGCAGAAAAAGCGTTGGTTTCAGTAGATGATGATAATTTGCAAAAGAAATTTTTAGTTTTATTTTCTCCACTTTGTGCTCGAATGAGTGGTGATCTATATTGCCCACAGTTTGTTGCTTCAGTAAAAGAAATATGCAGCGCTTACCGTGAGACTCAATGTCTTACACGCGCGTTTGATGCAAAGTTATCACTTTATTCTCAGCTATTGTCTCAGTATGAGGCTTATACAATTTTCAAAAATGCCCGACAAGAATTTATGGGTTCACTAAGTGCAGAGATCGCAAAATATCAACTGGAAAAAACAAAATGTTTTTTGTCAAATGAGCTTTCTCCAGAACAGTTAAAAGTGGTTGCGAAAATGGATCGAAAAATCGAGGCATTACTGCTGCAGCACGAAGGTTTGGATCATGTTTTTTCAGATTTTGAAAGGCAAATTATAAATTTGTTTAATTCAGCGTTATTGGTGACAGATGCAAATTATGGTATTATTGAGTATGTCCTTTCATGTTCGAAGAAATTATTGGAACTAAATAAAAAAAGTAAAGTAAATCCGAACGAGTTAGCGTTGAGTCAAGATTTGCTGGAATTTTTAGGGAACCCTGAAGATGCTGATTTTTTTCTCGCAAGTCGGAAATTATCTTGGGAATTAGGAAGACGGAATTTGTATCTTACTTTGTGCAAAATAGAGAAAGAACCGAAGAACTATACGGATGAACAACCAGTACCTAAGCAGCCGAAAAGAGCAGTATCCAAACCAGAACCGATGACTATTGAGTTATGGCGAGCACAAATGGCTAAATTGGCATTGGCAATGCAATGTGAAAACAAAGCGGAAAGAAAATTTAGCGAAGATGAGTCAGAGCATAAATACAGTGCCGAACAATTAAGAGCCGCTTTTGGTCACTTATCTGAAGCAGATGTGGAAAAAAGAAAAGCATCTATTGCTGCACTAAAAATCACCCCGACAATAAAAGGTCTTTTCGAAGCATTGTATCATCCGACTAAAGATAACACGTTTGGTCATCGTGAGCTGATGCATTTAATTACTAGCTTACAGAGTGCAGGTTTGAGTATCAGCTATGAAATGAGAGGATCACACTATAAGGTTATTTTTCATAACGCTGTTTTTGCGGAAAGCGTTGAGCCTGGACGAGAGACAGGTCAAGCTTTTAGACCGCATGGCTCTCAGGCAAGGAGTATGGCAAATAATAGGGGATTTACGTCTGAGATTCTAGAAAATCTGAGAGCATTCTTTAATCGTTGTGGATTTGAAATTGTAGTATTAGCCCCCGCAAATAAAGTGGAGAAATCATTCAAAAAAAATTAAGTTAAGCAATAAGTAACGATATCGATGATGGGTTATGGCTGGGTTTGGCATTGCTAAGCTTGGTCACAAGCCCTTTGTTGAGATGCACGCTTTTTATTGCAAAATTAATCAATCCTAACAGGATACCCATTCGCCTTTTTAGCACCCATCTTCGCACTGGTCCAATTTATCAGATGGCTGCTTTCAATGATGCTTCGTATCATTTTCTCTAAGCGCGATAAGCTATCGGAACCCGCAAACTTTGGCTCTGAGCAAGGTTCATGGGCTTCTAAGTACAAATGTCCTTTATGCCAGCCAATCTTAAAGGGTTCGTGAATAATTCGTACAGGTGTACCAA
>JBPOIR010000134.1:0-5537 GCA_052034335.1 Pseudomonadota bacterium
AAAGGAAAGAGCTGCTAGAGGGCTTAGACAATAGAATGATTGTTGGGAATATTCATGTTACTTTTCCAGGCACTGAACCCTCACAAGATTGCCCTTTTGGTTTGGAATTTACACACCCCACTGTAGAAAGTGTGCATTGTAAAACAGAATTTAGGGATGGGCGACCTGGTATTTGTTTTATGTACAATTGTAAAAAGCAACCAGGGATTTACTTTGAAACAGATAAGTTGCCCGAAATCTGCAAACAATATTACTCTTTACGTATTAATGATTTAAAAACCTTCTTAGAAACAAAAGAAACTAATGAATCGTTTGCACAATTAGGGATGTATCATATTAACTGTGAGATGCGCGAAAAAAAATCTTACCTAAAAAATAAGATGGAACTTGTCTTCACATTTGACACAGTCACAAGTAACAAAGACGAAACAAATAGAGATCTCGCAGAATTACTGTATAAAAAATTAGGCATTTCTAATTTTAAGGTATCCTGCGTCTCTGAAGCAAATGCCAAGATAGCTATTACTATCCCTGATATACAAAAGATAGAGAATATCATTATGAGGTTGCAAGAATTGAGCACCATTCAAAAAAACAGTTCTCTCGTAATAAATTGATGTTATTCAACTTAACTTTTCTATACAATACGTGTCATGCATAAAACATCTACCACACAATGGTCTACACCGTCCGCAGCTTGGCAAGGGGCCTTTTGGATAATGGTATCCCATACCTGTTTTTCGGGAATTAATGCCATTGTGCGGCATTGGTCTGGGGGTGTAGACGCAGGCATCGAAAGCTTGCCTGTGTCTGTCATACAGTTTTTTCAAAATGTATTTGGTACTTTATTCTTATTGCCTTGGATACTTCAAGCACGCGTAGGTAGTTTTAAAATACGCTACGTTGGGCTACATCTCACTCGCATTATTGCAGCAGTTCTCGGCGTTTATTTATGGTATCTTTCTTTAAAAGCGATGCCCATCGCAGAAAGCGTTACCTTAAGTTTTACAGGACCTATTGTGAGCATTATTGCGGCATCAATTTGGCTTAAAGAAAAAATCAGTTCCCACCGCCTCTTCGCCATACTATTGAGTTTAACAGGTGCCTTTGTTATCTCGCGCCCTGATCTGGCATTTGGTGAAAATACACATGCCATCGGACTTGCTGCCTTACTCCCGTTATCTTCCGCGCTGGCGATTGCAATCAGTAAATTATTAACCCGAAAATTAGCAACACTGGGCGAAACACCAACGGTTCTTAGCACGTATCTTTTATTATTGATGGCACCCGCTTCTTTAATCCCAGCACTTTATGAATGGACAACCCCTAATTTTGCCCATTGGCCCTGGTTAATCTTGTTAGGCGCATTGGCGGCTGGTGCACATTTATCGTTTGCAAAAGCCTATCAACTGGCGGAAGTAACCTTTTTAACGCCTATTGGATTTAGCAAATTTTTTATCAATGTTTTAGTGGGATATCTAGCGTTTCAAGAACTACCTCTTGAAAAATCTTTATGGATTGGTGTTGCTACAATTTTCGCAAGCATTTTTGTCTTAAGCTATTCTTCTTTTAAGCCCGTTTTGATGGACTACAAAATCTCTTTATATTCTTGGGCTAATCGTTTTAGATCGAGTTGATTTAAAAATAACGAATAACACATCCACGAACTTAAAGCCGCTAAATCTTTAAATTGCGGAGGCACATATTTGGGAAGAACGACAATTCCCTCCTCCACTAAATCATTCAAAACGTGCAGATCTTCCAATGTTGCTTTACCCAAAAATAGCAAAGGAATATGCGATAATAAGCCCCGTTGAATGGCCAGTCGAATGTAATTATAAATAAGAATAAAACCTTTATTATACACCAAATCTTTGGTAAAGGGACCGCCCTCGGCTGTACTGCCTCTAAATACTCGCGAGGCTCGTGTATAACTTTCTGCTTCGGATTGTCCTTGTTCACGAAAAAAATTAAAGATATCTAAAAAATTTCCGCCTTTTTCCGCCATATTAATCGCCCGAATACGATCGGTTAAGCCTTCCATGCGTGCTGGATGTGAGGAGAAAGTGAAAATTTCCATAATAATTGCTAAACCTTCTTGGGTAATGGTTGAAGAAGGTGTTCCTTTACTCAAAAAAGTGCAAATCGGTTGACTCATACCATTTAATGTCGTGCCTAAATGCACCCAACCTTCATGCACTTCTAATACGCGTAAATCTCTTTCACTAAACATCGCATTCTTTCTTAATTTTATAAACTCTGCCCCCGCTGCTGCATCTGCAATAATATCGTCACTTAATTTAACGCGCGTCTTCTCTTTTTCATCCTCAAAATACTTTGATAAACGTTGTCCTAAAATGCTAATGGCTTCGTCACCTGTATAAATTTTTTGATCTAATTCTGTTCCTGTTTGTTTTTCGATAAAAGACAAGGTATTCGAAATTAAGATCGCTAAGTCGGTTAGCGTGGGTGCCCCCGCATAAAATGCATCATCTGCGCTTCCGTAAAGTTGCTGTGCATAACGTGTAAAATGGGGTGTTCCTCGCGCATTTAACATTTCGACGACGGTACAATATTCGCGGCACATCCGCTGCATAATGGCGCCGACGCTGTTAAATTGCCCGAGATCACGGCGAATTTCTCTTTCGATGTGATTAAACTCATCAATTTTTTTATCGGGATCAAACTTAAGAGGGTTTTGCTCGTAATATTCTGGTCCACGTACATTAGGCAGTTCTTTGCAACCACTTTTAAAAAAGGCTTCTTCAACAGTACCATTCCATTTTAAAGCATCTAAAATGCGAATCGGCCGCTGTGCAGCTACAATCTTTTCTGAGAGATCACGAATCACCTGATGGTATTTGGTATCGATCATGGAACCCCCTAATTCTTTTAGGATAGTCTATCCTTGAAATATCTAAGACTGTTTTAGAAGAAAATACGATGACGATGAAGCACGGCTCCATGGGCATGCCCTTTTTATTTACATCGGAATCGGTTTCTGAAGGCCATCCGGACAAAATTGCCGATCAGATCTCTGATGTTGTACTCGATGCCATTCTGGCCGAAGATAAAAACGCACGTGTTGCCTGCGAAACCTTTGTTAAAACTGGCATGGTATTAATTTCTGGAGAAATTACCACCCTGGCATGGGTAGATCTTGTCTCATTAGCACGCCAAACCATTAATCATATTGGTTATACGCATTCGGATGTGGGCTTTGATGGAAATTCCTGTGCCGTTTTAAATGCAATCGGAAAACAATCTACCGATATTGCAAAAAGCATACAAAGCACTTTAAATAACGAACAAGGTGCCGGGGATCAGGGTCTTATGTTTGGATACGCATCCAATGAAACTGCTGTATTAATGCCTGCACCTATTTTCTATGCACATCTCTTAATGAAAAGACAGGCAATAGTGCGAAAAAATGGCACACTGCCCTGGTTAAGGCCGGATGCAAAAAGCCAAATAACCTTTCTTTATGACGAAAATCACAAACCGATTTATGCCGATACCATCGTGATTTCCACACAACATGCGCCAGACATTAGTCATACTGTATTAACAGAAGCGGTCATAGATGAAATTATTAAACCCATTATTCCTCTGCATTTTATCACTAAAAAAACACGTTTTTTGGTAAACCCTGGCGGAAGATTTGTGATTGGTGGGCCCATGGGCGATTGTGGTTTAACAGGCCGAAAGATTATTGTTGATACCTATGGTGGTATGAGCAGGCACGGTGGTGGCGCATTTTCGGGTAAGGATCCTTCTAAAGTCGATCGTTCTGCCGCTTATATGGCAAGATACATTGCGAAAAACCTCGTCGCCGCTGGTATTGCCGATCGATTAGAACTTCAACTTGCGTATGCCATTGGCATAGCAAAACCTCTTTCTGTCGGGGTAGAAACTTTTGGCACAGGGAAAATTCCCAATACAACCATCTGCGATATTATCCGCAATGTCTTTGATCTCCGTCCCGCCCAAATTATTAAAACGCTTGACCTATTAAGACCAATCTACGCACAAACGGCTGCCTATGGTCATTTCGGTCGAGAAGAACCCGATTTTACTTGGGAACAAACCAATATGGCCGATATTTTAAAAGAAGCCGCAAAACTATAAAAGATCCTTGTACTGCTAAAAGAACCTCTGATAAACTTCGGTTATGAAGTTTCCTCGCCTTTTTCAAAACAGACCTTTGCAAATTAGTGATCACATAGAACTCGATCCTAACGCTTGCCATCGTTTAACTGCTGTTTTACGCTTAGAAACCGACAGAAAAGTCATTTTATTCAATGGGGATGGCTTTGAATATTTAAGCATTATCACATTGATTAAACGAAATCGTGTAAATGTAACCGTTTTAGAAAAAACAAAAAAAAATTTGGAATCCGTTTTAGAAATTCATTTGGGGCAAGTGATTTCTAAAGGTGAAAAAATGGATTTTGTGATTCAAAAGGCAACCGAATTGGGTGTTAAAAAAATCACACCGCTTTTTTCAGAACGCAGCGTGGTGCACCTTAAGCAAGACCGCTTAGAAAAAAAGACCGGGCACTGGCAAAAAATCGCCATCCACGCAGCAGAACAATGTGGCAGAACCGTCGTTCCCGCTATCGAACACCCTATTCCAATCGCAGAGTGGATCTTTAATCGAGATGAAAAGACCCGCTTAGGCCTCGATCCCTTAAGCTCCAATGGATTGAACACCCTCCCTATTCTTGGGTCTGTCGCGCTACTCATTGGTCCTGAAGGAGGACTCACCGAACAAGAGCTCGTTTATGCCAAAGAACGGGGTTTTCAGACGGTAAGTTGTGGGCCTCGTATTTTGAGAACCGAAACCGCCGCACTGGTCGCTATTACCGCCTTGCAATGCAAAGCCGGGGATTTGTAACAAATCCCACAGTTTGATAACATTAAACCCATGAGAAATGAATTTAGGGTAAATTAATGTTACTTGATCTCACTTCATTAGAAAAAGCGGTAGCGCAGCTTGAGGAAGCATTGGAATATTGCGCCTCTCGTTTAGCACAACAGGATGATCGGCTTGCCTTACATTTACGCGCGGGGGCAATTCAAGCTTTTGAATTTAGCTATGAATTATCATTAAAAATGATTAAGCGTTATCTGAGTTTAACGGAAGCTAACCCCAGCATTATTGATGAAATGACTTTTAATGAACTCCTTAGAAAAGCCTATGAAAAAGGTTTAATAAAGTCTGAGCTTGCCGCCTGGAAAGAATTTCGTCGGGAACGTGGAAGAACAAGTCATACCTATGATGAAGAAAAAGCGCAAGCCGTCTTTGAAGATATTCCCATTTTTTTACAAGATGCACAATTCTTATTAAACAGCCTCAAACAACGCTCGAGACATAACATTGAATAGCACAATTGACATTCGTGCTTCCGATCTCAAAATTTTACAAGATATATTAAGAAATATACTGCCTAAAAATGCAAAAGTTTGGGTTTTTGGTTCTCGCGTTAAGGGAACAGTGAGAAGAGCATCAGATCTGGATATCGCAATTGATGTGG
>JBPOIR010000113.1:0-5059 GCA_052034335.1 Pseudomonadota bacterium
AATATGTTTGGCGATCTCCATACTAGTGGTGGTCTACAGGCCTTAATAAATATCGGTGTCGATGACCGGGCGTCACTGGATATGTTGTTGAACCTAGCGCTGAATGAAAGAAATTATTCTGCGATCAGCGTATTGAGCGGTCAGAAGTCCCTGCCAGCCTATATTGGGCCGCTAATTATTTCAGCAATTGAGAAGGAAGATCGGGACGATGCATATTCCTTATCTTTCATTCTTTTGCCTATTAAAGATGATTTGTCCATTGATTATTTCATTCGCTTTAAAATCAAAAAGTTTGTTAGTAAATGTGGTTCTACTAATCCGAACCAGTCGTGTCCTTCTAATTGGGCTAGTATTAATCCTTGGATTCCAGAGCATCTACGTAAAGAGGTTGGCAACATTGCCATTCAACCGTTGGTCAAAATCTTTTGGGGGAGCGGTGATATCGATTCAAAAGCTTTATCACTGGTCATGCTAACGGGGGTTGATACGCCGGAAGCAACGGCGTTGGCACAGCAATTAGTCAAAGAATTAATACCGGCATTGCGTGCCGATCTGCTTGATGCAGGTCTTCCGAAAACAAATGTTGATCGTTTTGAATTAACGTTGAGTCGGCTATGGACGTTGGGGCCGTTGGTCAATCCACTGGGTAAGGAGCTATTGCTGATTTTGAATGATCAGCCTGATTCACAACTACGTGAACAGATTATTGATGTACTACAAAAAATTGAATATGTGGCGGCACTACCGAGCTTACATAAGTTAGCGATTGAAGATACTGATCCAGATATCCGAAAGCGGGCGAAGAAGTTCATTGAGCATATGGAAAAAATGGATCGTTCTCAGTAATGCCATCAAGCTTGGCTTTATCTACCATGGCGTCAAAATTGGACCGTCTAGATGGCCTCGGGAGGGCGCTTAGGTTCTTGACCTGGACGCCCTCACCGCCAACCTCGGTGCTGTTGTGAACTGGTTGCCATGGAGTTCACGGAAAAGCACTCAGTTAACTGAGGCCATACGTGGTTTGTTCCAGTCATATTCTTCGCGGAAGTTTCCCTTGTTTCGATGTTCCCTCATGCGTCTGAGTTTTGAGGGGGTCGGCTGGCGTTTCCCTGTGCTAACGCTGGCGCTTTCCCTAGCCGGTGCGGCGCAGGCCCAGTCCCTTTCTGTTTTACTTGAGCGTGCCCGTACCGGCGAACCGACGTATCTAGGGGCGAAGACTAATGTGCTCGCCGCTCAGGCGCGCAATACCCAGGCAATTGGTGCAATGCTGCCGCAGCTGAGTGCCACAGCCAGTTCCAATGAAAACGACCGCAAATACAAGACGCGAAACTCTATCGTGCCGGAAACGCGTGATCAGTACGACAGCTATTCGGCCCAGATCAGCCTAACCCAACCGTTGGTACGTTACGCCAATATTATGGGCTGGCGCCAGGCACGGGCGGCGGTCGGGCAGGCCGAACACCAGTTGGTCGGGGCAGAACAGGAGTTGTTCGCCAAGTTGGTCAGCGCTTGGTTTGACCTGCTGGCAGCACGCGACGCTGAGGCTTTTACCGGACGCCAGGCGGAAGCGTTGCAGCGGCAGTGGGAAATTGTTAGCCGGGGTAGCGAGCTGGGGGTTTATGGTCAGCCGCAGGTGGATGAGGCGCGGACCAAGCTGGATCAAGCATTGTCGGATGCGGTGGTGGCGGTAACCGAGGTGCATTTGAAGCGTGCAGCACTTGAGCAACTGGTGGGTACGCTGCCGGAAAGTGACTTGCCGTATATGCACGGCGAGGTGGCGCTGGCTTTGCCAAGCAAAGATTCGCTGGAAAAATGGCTGGAAAATGTCGAGGCCGGTAACCCGAATATCCTGGCGGCAATGCAGGCTTTTGAGGCGGCTTCGGCCGAGGTGAGCAAGCAGAGCGCTGGGCATTTTCCGACCTTGGATCTGGTCGCCAGTTATGGCAAGAACGGCCAGCCGGTTGGCGGATTTCCAGGGCAGGCCGGATACGACATCGAGCAGGGCACGGTCGGCCTGCAGTTGAATGTTCCACTGTTTTCCGGGGGGACGCAGTCAGCCAAGGTGGATGAAGCGTTGGCACAAAAGGAGAAGGCCAGGCTGGATCTTGAAGTGGCCCGTCGGACAGCGGCCCTGAACACCAAGCAGGCGTGGTTTGGTTGGCATGGGGCGTTTGCCCGGACTCGAGCCGGTACTCAGGCGGTGAAGTCGGCACGTTCGGCCTTAGCGCAGGCGAGGGCAGGTATCGAGAATGGGTTGAAGACAGAATTGGATGTCTTGCAGGCTGAACAGCAGTTGCGGGCAGGGCAACGCGATTTTCGTAAGGGACGCTATGATCAGGTCGTTGCATTGATCCGCTTGCTAGCAGCCAGCGGGACGTTAACGGATGGCGACGTAGCGGCACTCGATAGCCTGCTCATCAAGTCGCCGGATGCAGCTGAACCACCGACCGAGGCAAGAATGATCAAGGTCTCCGGAAGATGAGCGCAAAAGACCGCCTGCCGTCTCTGGAAGACAACAACAATGTGCCGCCGGAGTTGCTGGCTTGGGATGTGTTTGTTTCGGCAAGGACAGCAGAGGAGCGCTGCCATGCTTGGCTGATGCTGGTCTGCGAGAAGATCCCAAGAACCCAGGCGGCAGCCGTACTCATCGAAAATACGCTTGACCATACCTATGTGCCGATGGCGGTTTGGCCCAAAGCCAGTCCGGATCTTGGCCGGCTTGGACCGGTCGTCGAAGCGGCCCTGCGCGACCGGCGAGGCATCGTCAAGCCGGTGCCCGAGTCACCGGGCGTGATGCAGATTGCCTATCCGCTGCTGGTCGATGACTATGTGGCGGGTGTGGTAGCGATCGAAGTGATCTGTATCGAGAATGAAGTCGATGAGGTTCTGCGCGATATTCACTGGGGTAGTGCTTGGCTGACTAATCTGCTGGCCAGCCGCGAGTTGTCCGATGCAATCCAGGCTCACGAGCGTGTCGGTTCGGTGCTCGAAACAACGGCAGTGGCCTTGCGCCATGGCAAATTACGTCAGGCGCTGTTCGAGGTTGCCAATACCCTGCGCCAGCGTTTCGCCTGTAGCCGTGTCGCTATTGGGCTGGTTTCGACTGCCACGGTGAAACTAATGACGCTTTCTGAAGCGGCAGTCTTCGAGAAGCATGCCTTTCTGGTCAAGGCCTATGAGCAGGCAATGGAGGAGGCTTACGACGAGGGGGGAGCGGTGCGTTCTACGGCAGAGGGGACGGTGGAGACACGATCCTGGCCGAAACACGAGGCTTTACGTTCGGCATCCGGGGCCGGAGCGGTGCTATCTTTTCCCCTGATGATGGGGGCACAGACGATTGGCGTATTGACCCTGGAACGTGAAGCAACGCCGTTTTCTGATGCCGATCTGGTCTGGCTGGATGCTTTTGGTGCCCTTGTCGCACCCATTATCGAGCAGCGTCAGGCAGCCGAACGCGGCGCGTTTCGCCGCCTCGGTAGCGACGCCCGCCAGGTACTGGAAAAAATCTTCGGTCCCCGCCACCTGACTTGGAAGGCGGGGACGGCAACCTTGCTGCTGCTCAGCGCCATTTTGATGGCGGTTCCAATCAATTACCGGGTATCGGCCAAAACGGTGATCGAGGGAGAAATCCAACGCGTTGTCGCGGCGCCTTTCGAGGGTTTTGTCGGAGCTGCCTACGTGCGGGCCGGCGATACGGTCAAGGCAGGGCAGTCACTGGCGCAACTGGATGACCGCGAATTGCGCATCGAGGAAGTGAAATGGTCGAGTGAGCGCGATCAATATGACAACCGTTTGCGCGAGGCCATGGCCAATCACGATCTGACTGCGATGCAGGTGGTCGGCGCGCAACTACGCCAATCGTCAGCGCAACTCGCCCTGGTCACCGAAAAAATTGCCCGCGCCCAATTGAGTGCGCCGTTTGACGGGATCGTGGTGTCCGGTGACCTCAGCCAGCAGATCGGGGCACCGGTGGAAACCGGCAAGAAGCTGTTTGAGATTGCGCCCTTGCAGAGTTATCGCATCATCCTGCAAGTCGATGAGCGAGAGATTCGCCATGTTCAGATGGGGCAGGTGGGACGCCTTGTCATGACCGGCATTGCCGGCGAACCAATGGATTTTAAAGTGGCCAAGGTGACGCCCGTGGCGACGGCCCAGGAAGGCAGGAATTTCTTCCGGGTCGAGGCCGCACTGGCCGAGGCATCGCCACGCCTGCGACCGGGCATGGAAGGTATCGGCAAGATTGAAGTCGGCGGCCGTTCGCTGTGGTGGGTGCTGACCCACAGTTTTACCGACTGGCTGATTCTCTCGCTGTGGACCTGGCTACCTTGAACGCCTATGACGCGTAGCCTGTTCAGTTCGTCCTGGCATAGCGTGGCCGAGCTTCGGCCGCGTCTGGTACCGCAATCGCGTATTAACCGCCACGTCTATCGCGGCCAGGTTTGGTATGTCGTGCAGGACCAGACCGGCGGCCGATATCACCGACTTTCGTCGGCCGCCTACAGCCTGTTGCTCGGCATGGATGGCACGCAGACGGTGCAGCAGTTGTGGGAGAAAGCCAACCAATCAGGGACAGGCGATGCCTGTACGCAGAACGAGATTGTCGACCTGCTCGTGCAATTGCACGCCACCGATCTGTTGCAGGCGGATACCAATCCCGATTCCGCAGCACTCTTCGATCGCTATCGCAAGAAGCGCAGCGCCAGTTTCAAGCAGTTTCTGCTCAATCCTATGAGCTTGAAGGTGCCGCTGCTCGATCCGGATCCTTTCCTGCTGCGCTGGGCACCCACTTTCGCTTGGTGTTTCTCGCGTACCGGCGGCTTCATCTGGCTGGCATTCGTCCTGCCTGCACTGGTTCTGGCGGGCCAGAACTGGTCAGAACTGACTAAGAACATGTCGGACCAGGTGTTGTCGTCGAGTAACCTGCTGGTCATGGCCTTTGTCTTTCCGCTGGTCAAGCTGCTCCACGAACTCGGCCATGCCTTCGCCAGCCGGGTCTGGGGTGGGGCCGTGCACGAAATGGGCGTGATGTTTCTGGTCTTCGCTCCTGTACCTTACGTCA
>JBPOIR010000093.1:0-15158 GCA_052034335.1 Pseudomonadota bacterium
CGAAACAAATTGAAACACTCCAAAGAATGAATCATCAACAAACAAAGGAAATTGAAAATCTCAAATTAGAAATACGTCGGCTTAAGGAATTAAAGACAAAACCCAAATTCCGTTCAAGTAAAATGGATAAAAAAGATGATGATCTTGATAATCCAGGTAGCGGCAATACGGCAAAAAGAGCGGGTTCTAATAAACGTAGCAAGCACGACACACTTATTGTTCACAAAACCGAAATATTAAAAGCGAAAGATATTCCTGTGCATTCAAAGTTTAAGGGTTATCAAAAATATGTGATTCAAGGGATAGCAATTCGAGTAGAAAACACGCTTTTCAAATTAGAACGATGGAAATTGCCCGATGGCAGCTATCGGGTGGCTGAATTGCCATCAGATATGAAAGGACACCATTTTTCTTCAGAACTTCGAGCCTATATTTTACATCAACACCATCATCAATGTGTGACCCAACCGTTACTGCTTTCGCAACTCTGGGAATGGGGGATTGATATTTCAAAGGGCCAGTTGAATCGTATTTTGACGGAGAACAAAGAAGGATTTCATGCTGAGAAGCGAGATATTTTATCTGAAGGATTATCTCGTTCAAGCTATATTCAAGTGGATGATACGGGTGCCAGACATAATGGTAGGAATGGTTATTGCACACACATTGGAAATGAATTATTTGCCTGGTTTGAAAGCACCGGCAGTAAAAGTCGGGTTAATTTTTTAGAATTGCTAAGACAAAACCGAAGTGATTATGTGATTAATGAAGAAGCATTATTTTATATGAAACGGCAAGCTCTTGCGCCGAAATATCGAGCAATATTAAAAAAAGGGCTCACCCGCTTTAATGATACCAAGGCTTGGACAAAGCACTTGGAGGATTTGGAGATAAAAACGAAACGTCTTGTTCGCATTGCAACGGAAGGTGCTTTGATTGGTGGGTTACTTGATCACGGTTTTCGCAGAGATTTGGTTATTTTAAGTGATGATGCTGGTCAATTTAATATATTTCGACATGCGCTTTGTTGGATTCATGCTGAACGGAAGATAAACGAACTTATTCCCTATAACGATGGGCAGATTAAGGCTATTGAAGGAATACGAACAGAATTTTGGACTATTTACCATAAAATTAAAGATTACAAAAAAGCACAAAGCCCACCGCTTAAAGAAGAGATAGAAAAACGATTTGATCAGTTATGTGCCTCAAGAACGTGTTACGAACTTCTCAATAGGGCGTTGAAGAGAATGAAGCAAAATAAGGTGGAACTATTATTAGTCCTCGATAGACCGGAGATTCCATTACATAATAATCTTAGTGAAAATGATATTCGCGAATATGTGAAGAAACGAAAAATCAGTGGCAGTACGCGTAGTGAAGCAGGCAGGCAATGTCGTGATACTTTTACAAGTTTAAAGAAAACCTGTAAAAAATTAGGTGTTCGATTTTGGGATTATTTAAATGATCGAGTATCTGGAAAAAATGCTATCGCATCCTTACCAATTTTAATGAGAGAAAAAGCGTTAGCAACATGTTAGTCAATCACCCAATTAAGGTGTAATTGCCCGCGGTTATTGAGCAGTTACGGAAACTTTAATATCTCAAAATGAAGGTAAAACGCTTGAATTCAAAGAAAACACTAAATCCTTAACATCCATTATTAAAGCTGTGATTGCATTTGCAAACACATCTGGCGGTAACATTGTAATAGGTGTTGAAGATAAAACTAAAAAAATTGCTGGTGTTAAAAACCCATTGCTTGAAGAAGAAAAACTTGCAAGCGCAATTGCAGATTCTGTAGAGCCTCTAATTATACCTGATATTCAGATAATTAGCATTCGAACTAAAGAATTATTGGTTATACAGGTGCCGCATATGGCTGGACCGTTTTATTTGAAATCAGTAGGAATAGAAAGAGGTACGTATGTTCGTTTAGGCTCAACAAATAGGGTGGCGGATAGTGAGGCAATATTATCTTTGCAAATGCTCTCAAAAAATATTTTATTTGATGAGTTGCCATGCTTGGGTGCAAGAGCTGATGATTTGGATCATGAAATTATTGCAACGTGGATGGCACCAAAATTTACTAAGTTTGCAAAAAAGAACTATGAATCTTTGGGAATAGTAATAAGTCGTAATAATAAGTCGGTTCCAACTAACGGTGCGGTTTTATTATTTGCTAAGAATCGATTTAAATGGTTCCCTGATTCAACAATATTATGTGTATGCTTTGCTAATGAGACCCACGAAGATATTGTTGATCAACAAGAAATTAAATTGCCACTCATCAAAGCACAGGAAGAGGTATTAGCGTTTATTAAACGAAATACACGGGTTGCAGGAAAAATTCATGATGGCGTGCGTGAAGATATTCCACAGTATCCTGCTAAGGCGGTGCGTGAAGCATTGATCAATGCAATTGTACATGCTGATTACTCTATCAAAGGCGCGACTATTCAAGTTGCAATTTTTGCAGATCGGATCGAGATAACAAATCCAGGTGCTTTAACTTATGGTCAGACTATGGAATTAGCACTTTCTGGAATCTCTAGAATGAGAAATAGAATGATGGGGAGAATATTTCGTGAGGTTAGTCTTATTGAAAAACTGGGGACAGGTCTAAAAAGAATAATTAGTGTTTATGATCGTATTAAAGCCAAACCGCCAATGTTTCAGGAGTTAAATACACATTTTCGTGCAACTCTATATACTGCTGATTTAATTAATACAAAAGTTGAAGATTGGGAGCAAGTTTTGCTTAGTGAATTGAATGCTAGAAAAGAATTGAGTCCAACCGCAATCTCAAAATTATGGGGTGTAAGTACCAGAACAGTTAGAACTAGGCTTAACAAAATGGTTGGCTCAGGACGTATCATTCGCGTTGCTACAGCAGCTAAAGATCCACAGGCTGTATTTAGGCTTAAATAATTAAGGATTGCACTCAGTTTGGTTCAAGGTTTAGGCTTTTAGCAGTCGTTTGTAAGCACGTAAAGAGTATATTTGATAGTGCGGAACTTGATAGCAGAGGACTGTTTCCAAAATGGAAACAGTTCAAACAGAGAGGAATCGAGAGTTTACGTTAATGAGAACGTAAGGCATTTTTAATGAGCTAACATAGGAAAAACCATAATGACTCAGGCGGTTTTAAAAAGACCAATATCTGTTGATATCGTTTATAATATTGTAGCAAGCATCAAGCCATTTGATGCTCTTGAAGCAGAACATATAACGGATACGCTTTCTTGGATTGATAGTGGTGTTCCTATTTTTCGGATTCAAAAACCAGATGTCCCTAATAAACATTTGGTTTCCTACTTTATTTTATTAGATGAAGGTGAGAGAAAAATATTATTAGTTGATCATAAAAAGGCTCAGCTTTGGCTGCCTTCTGGTGGGCATGTTGAAACAGATGAAAATCCAAAGGAGACTACCATTCGGGAGTGTTTTGAAAAACTTAAAACTCAAGCGGACTTTTGGTGTGAAGATCCATTTTTTCTAACCTCAACTATCACTGTTGGTTTAACGGCAGGGCACACCGATGTCAGTCTTTGGTACGTGTTAAAAGGGGACAGTCAGAAAGATTATGTGTTTGATCACAATGAATTTAATGCCATTTGTTGGTTTGGCTTTGATGATCTGCCATTAGAGAAGTCTGATCCACACATGCAAAGATTTATTAGCAAATTACAGGAAAAACTATAAAAATTCCCCTGAAAACCTTTCGGAAAATTTACGTATTTGAACACGACTTTGTTCGCCAGTTGTAGTGGTCTTGCGCGGAAAAGGTTGTCGCATTACAAATTAAGATTCACCTTGGCCTCATGATCTGATGATCATCGCGATCGACGCTACTGCCTTATCACTATTCAAAATAAATTACAACCTGTAATTACTGGTTGCTTACGGGTTTAGCAGGGGAATGTATTATAGAGAGGCAATTTTTATTGTAGTGATTCGATGTGTTACTCACAAAACATTTCTTATTTATAAATTTTACAAATTGATTAGTTGCGATAGGTGATCAATATGACAAAGTCATTGGAAATCCATTATTTTAAATATTGAACTGTGATTTTAGGGTGACACAGTTAGCTGAATCTTCTTCTGGGTTCTCAGTGCTCGCTTGTACTTCACTTTGGTTCGCAGCAAGAGTAACGTCCAGAAGAGGAGTATACATGGATGAAGAAGAAAGGACTAATAAGCGCTGAGCTTCCTCAATACGTTTAGGTGTGATACCGGATTTTTCAAGAGTACGAGCAAAGAGAAAATGAGCAGATCGTGTCCATTCTTCACTTCCATGTGGTCTAAAACCTCCGCCAATGGTCTCTGGAATATCCACATAAGCCAAGATATTAGGTGCTTCTTCTTGTTGTTGCCAAATACGATAAGTATTTGGAAAATGCAATCTAAAATGGGAAGTTCCTTCTTGCTCAATAGTACCTTGTAATTTTCCTACGAATCTTTTAATATCTCTATAATGTACGTTAATTGGCTTACAAGCATCATCACTTTTAAAGAAGCTATCGAACAATTCTTGATCCGAATTTAAGTTCTGAACAAGAGCAAGTAGCTGTTTAGCATGTTGTGGTGTCATCTCTGTTTTTTCTTTTGAATCAATTTTTCCTATGTTTTCAGAAACGATCTGTTGTTCACGTAAACGCTGATCTCTTCTTTCGATTACCATTTGTTTCCATAAGCGTAATTGTTCTTGTTTTTGTCGAATAAATTGTTGGACTACCTCTTTTTCTTGTAGTTTTTGCTCGCTTGATTGTTCGGCTGTTTGTACAACGATGTCGTTTATCTGAGGAATTTCCGCAAATGTTGGCACTTCTTGAGCACTGTTACTTGTACTTGAAGAACTACTACCACTTTCACTCACAGGACAACTGCTGCTTGCACTCGCAGAATCGTGCAAAACAGTAGTTTTCTGTTTGTGATTGGTTTTTGCTAAAGACGGTTTCTTTAGAAGGTTTTCTAATTCGTTTACCTGTAAGTGGACATAATAAATTTTATCAAAATTGTTTCTCAACCTGCTATAAAGAGCCATATCTTTTTGTAAGTCAAAACGTACATTTTCTTGCGATGCAGCGGTTGCTTTTTCCTTTACTTCTTCCTGAAGCAATAACGCTTCTGCAGACAAACTCTTTATCTCTTTCAATATTTTTTTTGTTCTGCTGTTTAATTCTTCTGCATATTGCTGCTGGGACTCCTGCTTAGAATGTTTTATAGAACTTTTTAAAATAGAATCAATATTGGTTTTGATCTCGTGACACATTTTTTCACCAAGTTTGATATCAATTTCGTATCCCGAAGTTGTACGATCTAAACGTGATGTTTTTTGTAGATAAAATTTGCTTTCCGAGGTAAGGTAGGGAGAAAGTATTTCTACCATTTTTCTGAAATACTTCAATTCCATAGCCTCATGATTCCATTGTTTTGATACTCTTGAATAAAAGGCAGCAGTAGAGCGTACAGCATCACACGAAGTTGCGTCCCTGAACAATCCTTCAAGCAAATAAGGTGTTTTATTCTGTATTTTTTCAATCATATATTTATAGACCCGTATTTCATCTCGAAAGTTTTCTTTTGCAGTCTCCATAAACTGAGTTAGAAAAAAAAGCTTGGTTACTCCTTTAGGAAGAATTTGTTTATCAAAGGCTGCTTTATTTATAAAGATATTATAAAAATTTTCTGGCGTCATCGTGTAAGGCTTCTCTTTCATTAGCCAGTCCAGATAAAACGATTTATATTCTAATCGGGCTTCAATAATAGCTTTTACATGCTCAATGGCTTGACACTCTTGTTGGATATGTCGTTGAAAAATTATTTTTTTTTGTGTCTTTAAACTCAAGAAAGGCTTTTCTTGCACAGAAGAAGGATTTAATTGTTCTTCTGGTCTTTTTAAAGCTATTGAAAGTTCGTGTAGATTCTCAGACATGCAATTACTCCGCTTTAATTTTAATGGTAAATTATATTGTTAATAATCTAACATATTTTATATAAAATTGAAAGGAATTTTTCAACGCTATCTCATCACTCCATGAAAATGTTCTCTTTCCACTAAATTTAAGGAACAAGAAGCTAGTTGATAAGCTTGTTTTTATTAAAAATTGAATTGCAAAGGGGTATCATACAGAAGGTCACAGTTAAAACACGTGTGAAATAGTCGTTAACTGGTTAAATTCGATCCCACTCGCGCCTACCAACACACAATCCTGCAACGTCTTAAAACATCCGAAAACCCTTTGAATTATTGTTAACTATCTAACACTTTAGTATACTTAGACCCGAGCACCAGCATAAATAATATTCACTTTTTAGTGTGTCTGAAAGTCCTTTTTCCGGTAGAATATCGTTTTTGGTACACCATATTCTTGATTTTGGAGCATAGATGCCAGCGATAACATTGCCAGATGGAAAAAAACTTTCTTTTAATCAGTCCATTTCTGTTTATGACGTGGCAGCCGCTATTGGGTCCGGTTTAGCGAAATCGGCATTGGCGGCTAAAGTCAATGGAACGTTAGTCGATACCACGTTCATTATTGATCAAGATGCAACTCTGCAGATAATCACCGAACGCGATCCCGAAGGCTTAGGGGTGATTCGCCATTCTTGTGCGCATTTATTTGCGCAAGCGCTAAAGAGCTTATATCCAGAAGCACAAATTAGCATTGGCCCTGTGATTAGCGATGGTTTTTATTATGATTTTTCATATAAAACAAAAGCATTTACGGAGGCAGATTTTCCCGCGATTGAACAAAAAATGGCGGAATTAGCGGCAAGTGACATGCCGGTCTCGCGTCAGGTATTCTCCCGCACAGACGCCATCGCCTTGTTTAAAACGAAAGGGGAGCACTACAAGGTAGAGATTATTCAAGATATTCCTGGTGACGAGCCACTCTCTTTTTATCAGCAGGGCGATTTTATCGATTTGTGCCGTGGGCCACATGTGCCAAACACAGGCAAAATTAAAGTGTTCAAACTCATGAAAATTGCAGGCGCCTATTGGCGAGGCGATTCTAAAAATGAAATGCTGCAACGCATTTACGGCACAGCTTGGACTTCTAAAAAAGATTTAGATGCGTATTTGCATCAATTAGAAGAAGCCGAAAAACGTGATCACCGTAAATTGGCCAAAAAATTTGATCTCTTTCATTTTCAAGAAGAAGCGCCTGGCATGGTATTTTGGCATCCTAAAGGATGGGCGGTTTATCAAGCGGTAGAGCAATATATGCGCAGAACGTTTGCTGCAAATGGATATAACGAAGTTCGTACACCACAAATTGTCGATCGAACATTGTGGGAGCGTTCGGGACATTGGGAGAAATATCAGCCGCATATGTTTACTCTAAAAGCCGATAATCGAGACTATGCTATAAAACCGATGAATTGTCCTTGTCATGTTCAAATTTTTAATCAGGGCTTAAAAAGCTATAGAGATTTGCCTTTGCGCTTAGCTGAGTTTGGTTCTTGCCATCGTAATGAAGATTCGGGTGCTCTGCATGGTTTAATGCGTGTTCGAAATTTTGTGCAAGATGATGCGCATATTTTTTGTACAGAAGATCAAATTCAAGCA
Source organism: Pseudomonadota bacterium (assembly GCA_052034335.1). GTDB lineage: Bacteria > Pseudomonadota > Gammaproteobacteria > UBA6186 > Azoamicaceae > CADEGZ01. The sequence continues at coordinate 7,580 of JBPOIR010000093.1, forward strand.
GAAGTTGCGGCTTTTAATGAATTATTGTTTAAGGTTTATGCCGATTTTGGATTTAAAGAAATCATCGTTAAACTTTCTACACGCCCCGAACACCGTGTGGGATCAGATGAGATTTGGGATAAAGCGGAAGCGGCATTGACCATAGCCTTAAATCAAACCGGATTATCTTGGACTTTAGCACCAGGAGATGGAGCGTTTTATGGACCGAAGATCGATTATTCCTGTAAAGACAGCCTGGGTAGAACTTGGCAATGTGGCACCATTCAAGTCGATTTTTCGATGCCAGAACGCTTGGGTGCTAACTATATTGCGGAAGATGGCGCACGTCGTGTGCCGGTTATGGTGCACCGCGCTATTTTGGGTTCTTTAGAACGATTTATTGGAATACTGATTGAAGAAACAGGCGGTTCTTTGCCCGTCTGGCTTGCGCCTGTTCAAGTGGTGGTCATGAGTATTAGCAGTGCTCAGGCTGATTTTGCACGTTCTGTTGCCCAATCTTTACAAAAACAGGGCTTTCGTGTAGAAAAAGACTTGAGAAATGAGAAGATAGGGTTTAAAATTCGCGAACATACTATTCAGCGTGTGCCATACCTATTGGTGGTTGGGGATCGTGAGGTTACCCAAAACCAAGTAGCAGTAAGAACACGCGAAGGAATGGATTTGGGTTCTATGGCGCCACAAGAATTTGTTAATCAACTTTCTATAGAGGTTGCGAACCATAGTTTGTAGAGGAGATAAGTTATTAGTTCTACTGGAAAAGAGACGCGAAATCGCATTAATGGACAGATCCGTGCACTAGAGGTGCGATTAATCGGAGATGATGGAAGCCAAGTTGGCGTGGTGTCGATAAAAGAAGCCAAGCTGGCGGCGGAGACTGCGGGTCTCGATTTAGTAGAGATCTCACCAAACGCGGAGCCCCCAGTGGTTCGCGTGATGGATTATGGTAAGTTTTTGTTTCAGGAAAGTAAGCAAAAAATGCTTGCAAGAAAAAAACAAAAGCAGGTTAAAGTTAAAGAACTTAAGTTTCGTCCGGGCACAGATAAAGCGGACTACGAGGTAAAACTACGCAACCTTCGTGGGTTCCTAGAAGAGGGTGACAAGGTAAAAGTAACGGTCTTTTTTAGAGGTCGTGAAATTACACACCAAGAATTGGGCATGAAGCTACTGGAGCGAATTCGATTGGACTTAGCCGAAGATGGCAAGATCGATTATTTTCCGCGCGGTGCTGAAGGTCGACAATTGGTGATGATTGTATCCCCCAAGAAAAAATAGGGTTTTTACCCATTAGCGTTTAATTTAAATTGCGGAGTTGAAGTTATGCCAAAGTTAAAGACCAATAAGGGAGCGGCTAAGCGCTTCAAAAAGACGGGTAGTGGGGGTTATAAACATCGCCAATCTCACCGTAACCATATATTGACTAAAAAAAGTAGTAAACGTATGCGTCAATTGCGGCACCTGAAAATGGTGAATCCCAGTGATGTTGCGTCTATTAAACAAATGTTGCCAAATGGTTAAGGGGAGATAAAATATGGCACGTGTAAAACGGGGTGTTACAGCTAAAGCCCGACATAAAAAAGTTTTAAAACTAGCGAAAGGCTATTATGGCGCAAGACGCAGTGTCTATCGTGTTGCAAAACAGGCGGTTATTAAAGCTGCACAATACGCTTATCGTGATCGCAAACAGCGTAAACGTGAATTTCGTCGTTTGTGGATTGTGCGTATTAATGCTGCAGCGCGATTAAATGGTTTGTCTTATAGTCGCTTTATGGCAGGCCTAAAAAAGGCTTCTATCGAAATCGATCGTAAAATTCTCGCAGATTTAGCGGTATTCGATAAAGCATCCTTTACTTTAATTGCAGAGAAATCAAAAGCGGCGTTGGCGTAAATCTGTAGGGGCGGACGAGGGCGGACACAGAGGTCCGCCCCTACAGTGTCCGCCCTTGTCGTGTTTGCCAATGCCCATTTTATCTTCAATAACCGGAGATTTCATGCAAGACTTGTCGGAGATTTTAGAAAACGGCTTCGTTGCTATTACAGCAGCCTCCGATCTGAAATCGCTGGAGTCTCTCCGTGTCGAATTCTTGGGAAAAACCGGCCACATCACCCAATTATTAAAAACATTGGGGACATTATCCGCTGAAGAACGTCCTAAATTTGGTCAAAAAGTGAATGAAGCCAAAGAAGCTTTCACAGATGCGCTGAACACAAAAAAACAAACTTTAGAACAAGCCTTACTCGAATTGGAATTAAAACAGGCTCAATTAGACGTAACTTTACCGGGCAGAGGGATGGAGCAGGGGAGAGCACATCCGATTAGCCAAACCTTATCTCGCATTTCAGAATGGTTCTCGCATTTAGGGTTTACGATAGAAGAAGGCCCTGAAATTGAAGACGAATTTTATAATTTTGAAGCCTTGAATATGCCGTCGCATCATCCGGCGCGTGCCATGCATGATACCTTTTATTTTCCGGATGGGCGTGTACTTCGAACGCATACGTCCCCGGTGCAAATTCGCGCGATGCATAACAAACAGCCACCTTTTAGAATGATTGCACCCGGACGTGTTTATCGCTGTGATTTTGATATTTCGCATACGCCCATGTTTCATCAAATCGAAGGGTTGGTTGTCGATACCGATATTCATTTTGGCCATTTAAAAGGTATTTTAGAAGCATTTTTGAAAGCTTTTTTCGAAAAAGATTTAAAAACGCGTTTTCGTTCTTCTTATTTCCCGTTTACGGAGCCTTCGGCAGAAGTCGATATTCAATGTGTAAAATGCGAAGGCAAGGGGTGCCGCATTTGCAGCCAAACCGGGTGGTTGGAAATTTTAGGCTGCGGCATGGTGCATCCTAAAGTCCTTGAGAATTGCAATATTGATAGCGAAAAATATACGGGTTTTGCCTTTGGTATGGGTATGGAACGCTTGGCGATGTTGCGTTATGGTGTTACGGATTTGCGTTTGTTTTTCGAAAATGATTTGCGATTTTTAGAACAATTTTGATCTAAGGTGTAATAACTAAAGCACAGCTCGACCTTTTTGGCCGAGCTGTGAACATCACTGTTTTAAGGTGCTGGTGCTGCAGAAGGAGAAGTAGTGGTAGAAGTACTACTGGCACTTGATGTGGATGTGCCCCAGAGCAAATTTGCTAGATAGCCAGAAGAATCAGGAGCAGCATCAGAAGGAGAAGTAGTGGTAGAAGTACTACTGACACTTGATGTGGATGCGCTAAACGAGAGCCAATTTGATAGATAGCCAGAAGAAGCAGGAGTATCAGATGTGGTAACGCAGAATCTTGGAGGTTTCTGATAGGAGCTAAAAATAAACTGGCTCATGTAATCGCCCAGCAAAGCATCGCTTGCGCTCTCACTCCAATAATATAAGTCTCTGAGAGCCCCTGTGTTTTGGGATTTATTTTCAGCTGTAGTAATATAAGGTAATAAGCTCTTGTTTAAGATATCTTCAATCTTTGTTAAAGTAAACGAGCCTTGAATTTTATGACCTCCTTCTTTTGAGATTAATTTTTCCTTAGAATTAGAAATGATTCTCGCAAGTGCTCTTGCAAAATCCACCTTTTCTAAATCGGTATATTCGGAAAATTGCTCAATGTCTGCAGGCCCGTGCGTCTTGAACCATTGACTAAACACTCTTTCTGTTTCGGTTTTAAGGTCTAAAACCTGCTCTATGTCTTCAAGTATTAACTTACATTTAGAAATTGCCTTAAACAATTCTGTGGTAATGTGTTTGTTGTTTGCGGATTTCACTTTTACTCTCCTTTACAATTTGTTTTTTATACATTTCGGGCAGATACGCGCATTTATTAAAATCGAGCGTCATTTCCCGAATCTCTGGATAGCTAAATTCTATCACATATTTAAAGCAATGGGGTTAAGGTCAAAGAACATGCTGTATGTATAACCTGCACTCAGTCTAGATTTGACCCCATACGCTTTCTGCGATCAGCGCCGATACTGAATGCACGCGAATTTTTTTGCACGCTTGTGCTGAGACACTCAGCGGTATTGTATCGGTTACCACTAATTCATCAATAGGCGAATCACCAATATTTTTGATGGCGTTACCCGATAAAACAGGGTGTGTAATGTAAGCAATCACGGATTTCGCACCCTGTGTTTTTAATGCTGTTGCAGCGCTACACAGCGTATTGCCGGTGTCTATCATGTCATCGATAATGACACAATGGCGATCTTTTACATGGCCAATAATATTCATGATTTCTACGGCATTGGGATTAGGGCGGCGCTTATCAATAATCGCGAGTTCTGAATCATGTAATTTTTCGGCAAAAGCTCTGGCGCGTACAACGCCGCCAATATCCGGAGAAACCACTAAAGGATGAATAAGTTTTTTTTCTAAAATATCTTCTAAAAAGACGTGTGTTGTATATAAATTATCGATGGGTTTTTCAAAAAAGCCTTGCAGCTGCTTGGCGTGCAAATCTACTGTGATCACCCGATCGATACCAACGGTTGTTAATAAATCAGCGATAAGTTTTGCGCTAATAGGTACAGTTGCGGAATGTAAGCATTTATCTTGACGGGCATATCCAAAGTAGGGTATCACAGCAGTTATTCGATAGCTTGCTGCGCGTTTAACCGCATCTGCGATCAATAATAACTCCATGATGTGGTGATTCGTTGGGGTAGAGGTTGGTTGAATAATATAAACATCGCGATCGCGAACGGGTTCTAAAATTTCAACTCGCGTTTCACCATCACTAAATTGAGAAACCAGTGCTTTGCCGAGCGGTTGATTTAAATGTTGTGCAATTTTTTCTGAAAGAGGTTGATTCGCATTGCCTGACAGGAGAAGAAAATTAGTCACCATGCTAACCCTCGAATTACTGGGTCTGCAGGAAGGTGGCTGGGGTGCTAGGATTCGAACCTAGGTATGCAGGGATCAAAACCCTGTGCCTTACCGCTTGGCGACACCCCATCTGAAGCTGTTCATTATGCAAGAAACCGGGGCAAAGAAACAAGTCACAAATGCTCTTATTCATCCAGGCTCCAACGATCAAAAATAAATTTAAGTCGTATAGCACCATTTGTGAGGAGAAGCTTATAAGGCACATCGCGTCCATCAATGGATTTGTAAGCTTGATATTCGATGTTCCAACCCTGTTGATCAATTTGCCAAAGCCGCTTTGAGTTATCCAATAACATTTTTTTGGGAGCGGCACCCGGCGCGGGTAAACCTCGTAGCCAATAGCGTAACCCGGAGACTGGAATGACCCATCCCAGTTCCTGACGCACTAATGCTTCGGGGGTGCCAGCTGTGATAATTTTACCATCTGTTTTTGTGAGCGAGACCTGATTTGATTCCCCCCTGATTTGAACAGTATTACTGCCGAGAGGGCCATATAGGCGAATTTGATAGCTTTGTGGGTGTTGTTCCCAGACAATACTGGCATTGCCTCCCTGCTTTCCATCGCTAAACCCGACTTTCCCGATGGCTTCAAAATTTTGAAGATTTGCTAAGTTTTGATTTCTAACTTTAGGATTGGTTGTGATATGCAGCTCATCAGGCACATGAATGACCGTTGCACAACCTGTGAGAGAAAGAAATAAGATAAGCAGTGTTAATTTCATACTGTATGAGTGTAGCAAATCTCTCATCTCTCGTCGCTTGTCTCTTGCTTTTGGTTTCTGGCCTCTAGATAAGAGTATTGTTATACTGACTCGATTGGGGGTTATTAAATGAAATTAGGTTTTTTTAATATTCCTTTAGCCAAAGCCATTCGCGAAACCTGGCAGCAGGGCTATCGTTTTCCGGATTTTTTTGCTGATCTTGGTGCTGGCCTCACCCTTTGCATTATTGCGATTCCGATGACCATGGCGGTTGCTATTGCCTGTGGCGTGCAGCCTGAACATGGCTTATATGGTGCGATTATTGCAGGACCCTTAATTGGATTATTGGGCGGGTCACGTTTAAGTGTTTCGGGGCCAGTTGCAGAATTAGCTGTTTTGATTTACCCCGTTGTCTACCAATTTGGATTTGGTGGATTGATGTTGGTTACTTGGATGGCTGGTCTCATATTATTAATCATGGGGTTAGCAAAGCTTGGACGTGTTATAGAATTTATCCCTTATCCGGTTACAACGGGTTTTATTGCGGGAACGGGCGTTGTTATCTGTGCATTGCAGATTAAAGATTTTTTTGGCCTTAATTTGTTAGTAGAACCTAAATATTTTGTCGATCGTTTGCTCGGACTTGCACAAGCCTTTCCGAGTTGGAAAATAGGGGATACCACGATTGGCATAATCACTTTAATGGTGATGATGTTTTGGTCACGTTTAAAGTTACGGATCCCCGCGCATTTAATTGCGATGATTATCGGTAGTTTAGCCGGCATGCTCTTGCCTCTTATTTCACCCGAATTGTCTATAGAAACTATCGGTTCGCGATATGGGGGTATTCCTCAAACCTTACCTCAAATATTATCTTTTAAGGGAACATTCGATTTAGAGGCGATTCGCATTTTATTCGGTTCTGCCTTCGCGATTGCCATGTTATGCTCGATTAAGGCGTTATTATGCGCTGTCGTGTTAGATGGTATGACAGGCACTAAGCATAATCCGAATTCAGAACTGATTGCGCATGGGATTGGTAATTTGGTATTGCCTTTTTTTGGCGGTATCACCTCTACCAGTGCGCTTTCTCGTTCAGTGGCTAATTTACGCGTGGGCGCGAGATCGCCTTTAGCAGCCGTGATCCACGGGGTTTCTATTTTATTTGTTATTTTGATTTTTGCACCAGTTTTATCCTATTTGCCAATGGCAGCGTTGGCTGCATTGTTGTTAATGGCGGCTTGGAATATTTTTGACTTTCAACACTGCTTGCAGATTGTGCGTGTTGGCACCCGAAGTGATGTCGCTGTACTCTTAATTTGCTTTGGTTTAACCGTATTGTTGGATATGGTGATAGCCGTGGGTGTTGGTATGGTGTTAGCCGCGCTTTTATTTATGAAGCAGATGGCCAATATTACAGGGGGACGTTGGCTTTTGGAAGCGAGCCATTGGAATATGAACAAACGCTTGCCCGATCATGTGATGGTCTACGAAATTTCGGGTCCTTTGTTTTTTGGCGCTGCAGAAAAGGCCATGAGTACCTTGCGCGAGCACAGTTCAGGATTAAAAGTCTTGATTTTACAAATGCACGGTGTGCCGACAATGGATATCAGCGGTGTGGTTGCTTTAAAATCTGCGTTGGAATCGCTGCAGAAAAAACGCATTTTTGTGATTTTATCTGAGGTGCAAACACAACCGATGACAGCATTAAAGCGTGCGGGTTTAGAACCCCATCCCGAAAGATTGGCGATTTGTGAAAATATGCAGAGCAGTGTTGAATTGGCGAAAAAGATTGTTTAGCCAAAGCAACAAAAAATGTGTTATTTAAGATACTAATAATTAGAGTGGGTAGATCGCACAGGTAAGCAGCAGTTCCCGCTGAAGCAATAACCCATTAAAATTTAAGGCGTTACCGAGACATAAATAAATATTTTCGATAGAATTTGCTCACTGCAGGAGTAAATTCTATGATGCAAAATAGACCTATTTCAA
>JBPOIR010000010.1:0-66599 GCA_052034335.1 Pseudomonadota bacterium
ATAACCGCACTTAAAGCTGCGGGCGCAAATGTAAATACCCCAGAGATTAACTGTCTAACGCCGATTTATATTGCTGTTCAAATGAGAGATGTAAAAGTTATTAGTGCTTTACTGGAAGCGGGAGCCAATGTGAATATCAAAACACCTCATGGCACGCCGCTAGGGTTGGCTAAACAAGGCACAAGACAAAGAGACCAAGACATCGTCAGACTGCTAGAAGCTCATTTACAGCAATATCCAAACGGCATCAAGATTCTAGCTGCAAATCCTGAATCGACTCAATTAAATCAAGAATCACTTCAAGAAGATTTTGTAACACAAGTGCTTAAATATGACAATCCAAATGTAGAAGCCAAAGCAGGCAGAGATGTTGTCACGATTACTGGAGGCGTTAGAGGGCCTGAGATAGCTATTGGCGGAGGGAATTCAAGTTCCACTGAGGCTAGCCAGAACAGTTCAGACAGTAATCCTAAAGCAGTAGCTGAAGTTGATAGTATAGCTGTTTTAAAGCAATTAAAAGTATTTTTCATGAGCAATAAGTACAAGGCTTCAGAATCTTCAGATTGCGAGTTATACAATAGAGCATTAGGTTCACATAAAGCTATGTTGGTTTACATTGAAGAGGAACGGGTACATAGACTTTTTTTAAACGATGAGCCTTTAGAGCCACAAAATGCCATTAAAGCACTAACCAAGATGATAGCATTTTTGCAGCCATTGAACACTCAAAATACAAACCCAATGCTCAATGCTACTTGTGTTGCCGCTAGTTTTGGTAACACCCAAGTTCAAGCGCGTGCGCGACGAGATGTCATAACAATCACAGAGGGCGTTACAAGCGGAGGTGTTTTGCGTATTGGGGGCGGCGATACGCATCATAACTTTACAGCTTATAACCAGTTTAAAAGCCAAACCGCTGGTCAGTACGATATTGTTGGTGTTGTTAATAACAGTGCTAATATGCAATTAGGAAATGGAAATACGCAAAACAATAACCCTATAAGTTGCCTTAAATTTTAAGATTTTTAATAGCAGGGGAAAACATCATGTTTGCAGCTAGTAATCCAAGTTATGAGAGTAAACGCGAAACTGAATTAGATAACATTGCTATTTTAAAAGAATTAAAGTTATTTTTTATAGGTAATAAGCATCAGGGTTCAGAATCTCAGGACTGTCTGCGATATAATAGCGTTTTAGAGGCACATAACGCCATTCTGGTTTATGACGAAGAAGAAAGCGTACATAAGTTTTGGGTAAACGATGAGCCTTTAGAACCGCAAGGCGCAATCGGGACGCTTACGGCAATCATCGAATCTTTAGAAGCATTGCATGCTCGAGATAAAGGTGGGGTTCTCAATATTGCTAGCAGTTCTACTGCAAATCCCGGGAACACTGAAGTTAAGACTCATGCAGAGCTAAATGCTACCAACCATATACCTACAGTAAATGCATTAGCTTTATCGGACACTAAGGAAAGAGAAAAATCAAGCTTTGCAATTTTTTCCCAAAAAGCCCAAGTAGTTACAGGATATTATGAATCTAACGATATATTATTTTTGAGAGACGCGTTTTTAAGCAAAGAAGGACTTAAACTTGATGCAGACAATTCGATTATTAAAGATGGTTGTAGAACTTATTTAGTTCCTCCATTTTGTGGAATGGACGGTTTAGAAGCTTTAAATGGTTTAAAAGAGACAATCTGTATTGCTTTATTAAACACAGAGAAAATTAAACAGATTTTATGTCCTTATAGAATGAAGTGGGTTCAACATTGGGTTACGATATGTATTTTAGTTACGAATCAAAATAATGTTCATTTTAAGTTACATGATTCAGCCAATCTCTATAGTAGCGAAGAGATTGAAATAGCATTGCAAGATTTTTTTCAACAACAAAAAGAATTTTCTGACTTTATAGCGCAAAACAATCGAATCCCAAAGCTTACAAAAATAGATATCCAAGCAAGATTGAAGACCATTTTTTTTGATGAGCAAGGGGTTAAAAAAATCAACTTCGAAAATCAGGGTAGAAGTAATATTTATCCTATTCAAGCTCGTACAGGTAATGTCTATTGTGGGGGATACGCAACTCGCTTAATTGTCAGTTTAACATCAGCGCCTAAACAAGATGTCACAAAAGAAGCGGTCTGGAACTGCGGAAGTAAAGAAGATAAGGATTTGAGAGAAGAAGATGCACAAATAATCACAGAATACAACAGCTCAAAGATAAGCGTTTTTGGTCGTACAGGGAACGGCTCTGGTTATAAAAACACGTCAGTGCATTTTGAAAAAGATGCAGAACAAAAAAGGAAAACTAGAGAAGCTTTTTCTCAAATCAAGTCTACTTTGAATACATTAGACGAAAAAATTTTAAGCAGCATGCATCAAATAATATCAAAGTCAACATTGGATTTAGATGGTGGAGGAAACATCAAAAACATTTTGATTGATATTTATAAAAAGAACAGAGAAAAGCTATCTGCAAATAATCCATTATCTTATTTTTTTGATGGCCAGCCGCCAGAAATTGACCAGAACTCTAAGCTTGATAGTGGTCTTTTGTTTGTTGAACTTTTCAAAGAATTTAAGGGCATTTTAACCAAAAAATTAAGAATAAAGCCAAATGTACAATTGATGGCGGGTAGAGACGTTATAGTAATTGATAAAGCTGAAGCAAATGTGATGAGTTTTCAAAGTGATAATATCGTTATACATCAATTTTATGGCAATAAACCTGTGCTAAATGAAGCAGCTTTGAGTCCAAAACAGTGTTTAATAGAGTTACAGCAAAAACTAGTAGAGCATTGTCAAGATGAACATTGGTACTTAAAAAGGCTGTTTGATGATATAAAAACACCGATAGAGAACAGTTATATTAGCTTATCCATTATTACCGCGGATGAACAGCAAAGAAAACAAAAACAGCTGGAGGAAATAGATAATGCCAAATCGGATCGTATTGCTCGTACAATAGACGAACGAACGCCCAGTCACGAAGATTTATTTGTACATAAAGAATCCATTGATTTATCTGATTTATTTAAAATGGAATTGAGTGAATATGAGTCACGAAAACGGCTAATTGTTTTTGGTAGAGCGGGTATTGGTAAAAGTATTTTGTGTCAGTATTTAACCATTAGGTGGTATCAAGAGGTACTAGGAAATTCTGCAAAGCCTGTAATGTTTAATCCCTCACAAAAAATCAAAGGGAAAGCCGAAAAAGTCTTATTACCCTGGCTTCATAACTTTAAACTGGTTTTTTGGATAAGACTACGCGAAATTCCTGCTTTGCTTCAAGCCAGTAAAAAAAACAGCCCTCTAGAAAGTATCATAAATCATTGCTGTTACAGTGGCAAAGCAGAACAAGATATGCTTAAAACAGCCATTAAAGCCTATCAACAAGAGAGTCTCTTTATTTTAGATGGTTATGATGAAATTGAAGAGATTTTAGATAAAGATAGTCCTATTCATCAGCCAGCTTTACTTGCCGTATGGAATACTTTAAAAGAACAAACCAATGTTATATTGACCTCAAGACCCAGAAATTTGAATTTATGGCCTAGGGATAAAACCGTAAAAAGGCTGGAGGTAATGGGTTTTTCAAATGAACAGGTGGAAGGTTATGTACAAAATTTTATGGCAGAGTCTTCTAATAAAGGTCTTTCAGCATCAGCTTTATTAAGCTATTTAAAATCTAGAGCAAGCATTTGGGGTATTGCCCATATTCCCATTAATTTAGAAATGCTTTGTTGGCTATATTGTGAGAGAAAAATAAGGAATAAAGCTAACAGTTTATCCATGTTGTATGAAAAAATCATAGAAGGTGTTGTGCTTGAGATGCCTAAAAAACATAAAGCACTTAACGGGTGGCTAGAGGCACCTATTTTAGGAAGAGAAGGCATACAACGTTATGCACTAAAAGAGATAGGACTTCAGTTTTTAGCGCATTTAGCCTATCAAGCGATACTTAAAAATGAGTTATTACTCTCCAGTAAAACCATTGAATTATCTGCAAAAGCTGTGTTTGATGCACACAAAATCTCTTATGACAAATGCTTAACTGAAAAGCTGCTGGAAACAAGTCGTCAACTGGGCTTTTTATTTTCGACAGGACAGGGCGGGAAATCCACTGCTGATCAAAGTCACTATTTTATCCATTTAAGCTTTCAGGAACATTTTGGAGCACGGTATGTGGCATTCCGTTTGACATCCAAGTTAGAAGAGAAAGGATGTCATGAAAGCACACTCATAAAACAAATACAAGAAAAAAAACACCATCCTCGCTACCAGTTAATGTGGTGGCTAGCAGCTGGGTTATTGGCATTTCAAGGAACAGAAGCGGGTGATTATGAGGCATTAAAAAAATTTGCGCATCCTGTATTTTTAGGGTTTTTATCTCAAGATTACATGATGAGTGAGGCGGATTTTAAGCTGGCAGTACATGCTTTAGATGAATGTTTAGGGGCAAATCAAAAAATATTATTTAAAATGCTTAATGATTCTGAACATGAAAACTTGAAAAAGAAAATGAGTACTTATTTCTCCCATTTACGTAAAGAAAGTCTTGAAACCTTAGAGAGATGTTCTAATTTTTTTTCAATGTATCCATTTATAGATGTACTTTTGATAACATTGGCGCAAGGCAGAAACGTTAATACTTCGGAAAGAAGGCAAATCTGGGCAGCCTTGTTAAAAATCCCAGCGTATGCGAATCAAGCGGCAGCGGGGTTAATCGTATTGGCAGAAGATAAAAGCGTTAAGGCTTACGAAAGAATGCAAGCTTGGGAAGCCTTGTTAAAAATCCCCGAGCGTGCTAATCAAGCGGCAGCAGGGTTAATCGCATTGGCAGAAGATAAAAGCGTTAAGGCTTACGAAAGAATGCAAGCCTGGAAAATTTTGTTAAAAATCCCAGCGCATGCGAATCAAGCGGCAGCAGCGGGGTTAATCGTATTGGCGCAAGATCAAAGCGTTGACGCTTACGAAAGAATGCAAGCTTGGGAAGCCTTGTTAAAAATCCCCGAGCGTGCTAATCAAGCTGCAGCAGGGTTAATCGCATTGGCAGAAGATAAAAGCATTAGTGCTTGGACAAGAATGCAAGCCTGTAAAATATTGTTAAAAATTCCAGCGTATGCGAATCAAGCGGCAGCGGGGTTAATCGCATTGGCAGAAGACAAAAGCATTGGTGCTTGGACAAGAATGCAAGCCTGTAAAATATTGTTAAAAATCCCAGCGTATGCGAATCAAGCGGTAGCGGGGTTAATCGCATTGGCAGAAGATAAAAGCGTTAAGGCTTACGAAAGAATGCAAGCCTGGGAAATCTTGTTAAAAATGCCTGAACACGCTAATCAAACGGTAGCAGCATTAATCGTATGGGCAGAAGACAAAAGCGTTGAGGTTTACGAAAGAATGCAAGCTTGTGAAACCTTGTTAAAAATCCCCGATCACGCTAAACGAACGGCAGAGACGTTAATCGGATTGACGCAAGATAAAAGCGTTAAGGCTTACGAAAGAATGCAAGCTTGGGAAGCCTTGTTAAAAATCCCTGAATATGCGAATCAAGCGGCAGCGATCGCATTGGCGCAAGACAAAAGCGTTGAGGCTTACGAAAGAATGCAAGCTTATGAAACCTTGTTAAAAATCCCCGAGCATGCTAATCAAGCGGCAACGAGACTAATCGCATTGGCGCAAGATCAAAGCGTTAAGGCTTACAAAAGAGTGCAAGCCTGGGAAACCTTGTTAGAAATTTCAGCGTATGCAAATCAAGCGGCAGCGGGGTTAATCGCATTGGCGCAAGATCAAAGCGTTGACGCTTACGAAAGAATGCAAGCCTGCGAAATATTGTTAAAAATTCCAGAGCACGCCAAACAAACGGTAGAGACCTTAATCGCATTGGCAGAAGACAAAAGCATTGGTGCTTGGACAAGAATGCAAGCCTGTGAAATATTGTTAAAAATCCCCGAGCACGCCAAACAAACGGCAGAGACGTTAATCGCATTAGCAGAAGACAAAAGCATTGATGCTGACGAAAGAATGCAAGCCTGTAAAATATTGTTAAAAATCCCCGATCATGCTAATCAAGCGGCAACGAGGCTAATCGTATTGGCGCGAGATAAAAGTGTTAAGGCTTACAAAAGAGTGCAAGCCTGGGAAATCTTGTTAAAAATTCCAGCGCATGTGAATCAAGCGACAGCGGGGTTAATCACGTTGACACAAGGCCAAAGCGTTGATGCTTGGGAAAGAAGGCAAACCTGGGAAGCCTTCTTAAAAATTCCAGTGTATGCTAATCAAGCAGCAGCGGAGCTAATCGCATTGGCGCAAGACAAAAGCATTAATCCTTGGACAAAAAGGCAAACCTGGGAAGCGTTGTTAAAAATCCCCCAGCATACTAATCAAGCGGCAGTGGAGTTAATCGCATTGGCGCAAGACAAAAGTGTTGAGGCTTGGATAAGAATGGAAATCTGGAAAACCTTGTTAAAAATCTCAGAACACGCTAACCAAGCGGTAACGGGGTTAATCACATTGGCGCAAAATAAAAGCGTTGATGCTTCCCAAAGAGGGCAAGTCTGGGAAACTTTATTAAAAATGCCTGAACACGCTAATCAAACGGCAGCAGTATTAATCGTATGGGCAGAAGACAAAAGCGTTGAGGCTCTAGAAAGAATGCAAGCTTGGGAAGCCTTGTTAAAAATCCCCGAGCATGTTAATCAAGCGGAAGCGGGGCTAATCGCATTGGCAGAAGACAAAAGCGTTGAGGCTCTAGAAAGAATGCAAGCTTGGGAAGCCTTGTTAAAAATCCCTGAGCATGCTAATCAAGCGGAAGCTGAGCTAATCGGATTGGCAGAAGACAAAAGCGTTGAGGCTTGGATAAGAATGGAAATCTGGAAAACCTTGTTAAAAATCCCCGAGCATGCTAATCAAGCGGCAACGGGGTTAATCGCATTGGCGCAAGACAAAAGCGTTGAGACTTCTCAAAGAAGGCAAGTCTGGGAAACCTTGTTAGAAATTTCAGCGTATGCGAATCAAGCGGTAGCAGGGTTAGTCGCGTTGGCGCAAGACAAAAGCGTTAAGGCTTCCAAAAGAATGCGAGCCTGGGCAATTTTGTTAAAAATCCCAGAACACGTTAATCAAGCGGTAGAGGCGTTAATCACATTGGTGCAAGATAAAAGCGTTGACGCTTACGAAAGAATGCAAGCCTGGGCAACCTTGTTAAAAATGCCGGAGCATGCCAGAAAAATAGCAGAAACGTTAATCGCAATAGCGCAAGACAAAAGCGTTGACGCTTGGACAAGAAGAGAAGCCTGGGAAATCTTGTTAAAAATTCCAGAACACGCCAAACAAATGGCAGAGACGTTAATTGCATTGGCGCAAGACAAAATCGTTGATGCTCGAGAAAGAGTAAAAGCCTGGGAAACATTGTTAAAAATGCCAAAGCATGCGAATCAAGCAGCGAAAGGATTAACCACATTCGCGCAAGACAAAAGCGTTGATGTTTACTACAGAAGGCAAGCGTGGAAAACATTGTTCAAAATCCCCGAGCATGCAGAACAAGCGAGAAAAGGATTAGAAGAACTTCAAATTCAAAATAATGTTAAAAGTGGTAAAAAAAATGAAATACCTCAACTTGATTCCAATCCTTCTGTTGTTATTCATTTAGATAGCGGTAATTCTCTCGAGCAAAAAGTTTCGCCTATGGTAACCCAGTTTAACCAGTCTATCGCTAAACCTGTGCCTAAAGAATACAACAACTCTAGAGAAAATACCAAGCAAACAAAAGCCAACTGCACTGTTAGCTGAAAATACATTCACCCAATGTCTTAGTGTTAACTCAAGAATTAGTTTTAAATGCAGAATTGCAGCTGTGAAATCAGCGTAGAATTTGAGCGTGAATTACCAGGAAGGATTAAGCTTCCAAAGGAAAAAGCGTATGGGTAATTTGGAATTTGTAGATATTTCAAATTTACGATTGTGTATGACCTGGGGGCTTTATAAAGCGAGCAAACACTATAAAACTCGCGGAAAATTCGCGAATTTTGGTGAGTGCGTATTCCACTGAAATTGATCACCTAATCTCCAATAGTTGATCACCCAAATAACCCTAAATACAACTACTGTATAAGCCCACCTTGGAGATTTTTTTTGTCCGATTGCAGGTGTTTAATTTGAAATCAAATTTTCTTCCTTTGGTCGAAGTGAGTCACGATCTATTGCTATTTTATGAGCGTTGCTCAGCAACCGATCCAATATTGCGTCAGCGATCGTTGCGTCGCCAATATATTCGTGCCAAAGAGAAATAGGTTTCTGTGTTGTTAAAATAGTAGATCTCAACCCATGCCTCATTTCAAAAATTTCCAATAGATCCTGCCTTTCCGTTTTATTTAATTCGCCGAGTGCCCAATCGTCAAGGATCACGAGTTCGGTTTTAAATAATTTAGCCATAAAAGATGTATATTTTCCTTCTGCTTGCGATGTCTTAATTAACTCAAACAATTTTCGCATACGAAAGTAACGAACAGAAATTCCTTCTCGACAAGCGCGTTGTCCAAGAGCACACGCTAAAAAAGTTTTTCCAGACCCTGTTGGCCCTGAAAAAACAACATTATGTCCTCGCCTTATCCAATCGCATTGAGCAAGTGCAACTATTTGAGTTCTTTCGAGACCCTTCACGTGTTCATAATTAATATCTTCTATACAAGCTGCTGGATCACGCAATTTAGCTTCCTTTAATAGTCTTATTTGTCGTTTACCATCACGACGAATAATTTCTCTATCAACAATCATACCAAATCTTTCATCAAATGATAACCTTTCATTATCAGGATCCTGATTCAGTGACTGGAAGATTTCTGCCATTCCATAAAGATTCAATGCCTTCAATTTTTCAATAGTGGGTTGCATTAACATGTTACATCCTTCTTTGGTTTGATTTTTGTAAAATACTCTGAGCCACGAATATTTTCGTGATGGTGGTTTGGTTTTGATTCAGATGGCGTTGTTTCTGGAAGTGCTTGTTTATCCAAACCGCCTTTTAAAATCGCAGCCACGCTACGACGTGTAAGAGTATGATAGTGAATTGCTCGATTACAAGCAGCTTCCAAACGTTCTTTTCCATATTGTCTTGCAAGATTTAAAAGACCCAGACAAGCGCGATATGCCTGCTCTGGGTGATCCTTTATTTCAATTAAATGTTTCGTAAGATGCAAAGTTTTTTGCCCCATAGAACAGGCCCAGTCCAACAATCGGCTGGGTGTCCATTCCATATGTTTTTGATGTTTTTTAGGCATATGTTCCGGTATAGTGGTATGGGCACCTTGTCTGTAGCTTCGAATGTGGCTGGCAATACGAGTATTATTATTGAAAATTTCAATAATATTCTCGGTAATGCGAACTTCAATTGGCTCTTTTATTAATTGATAAGGTGCACTGTAATAATGGCCATCTACTTCTAGATGATAATCAAACGCTAAATGTATTCTTTTAAATTCTGCATACACATAAGGTGTTGCTGGAAGCGGTTTTAATGCGGGTTTATCAATGGCTTCAAACTGGCTTAAGCGAGAACCAGGCAGTTTCTGGAAATGCTTTAAATTTGCTTCTATCAACAATTCTGTGATAGCCTGATTAAGTTCGAACAAAGTGAAAAATTGTTGATGGCGCAATTTTGCTAAAATCCAACGACCTACTATTTGTACTCCACCTTCTGCCTTTGGCTTGTCTTTTGGTTTCATCGGTCTTGCTGGTAAAACAGCGGTTCCATAATGTTTAATCATTTCTAAATAGGTATTGTTAACTTCCGGCTCATAGCGACATGCTTTTTTTATAGCCGAGCGTAAATTGTCAGGTACACACAGAGCAGGAACACCTTTAAAATAAGCAAAAGCACGAACATGAGAACCAACCCAGTCTGGAATTTTTTGTGTCCAAGTAGCTTCGGCAAAGATATAATTGGAAGCACCCATTACTGCAACGAATATTTGTGCTTCTCTAATTTCTCCAGAATGACCATCAACAATAGAAACCGTTGAACCCGCATAATCAATAAACAATTTGTCTCCTGCTTTATGAATTTGACGCATAGTTGCTTTAAGTTTATTGCGCCATTTTTTATACATTTTACAAAATTGTGCTCTACCATAAGCTTTTTCTTTATAAATTGCACAATATTCTTCCCACAATAATTGCAAAGTCACTGTTTTCAATTGTAGTTCTTGATGTATGCGCTCAAAATCAGGTTCAATAAATTTGGGTTTTTCCTGGATGCTCTTTTTTTGGTACAAAATATTATTTATTTCGTCATCACTCATGTTTTTTAATTGGGACCACTTTATTCGGTTCTTCAGCAGAATCTGTGGGTCAATGGAGGCTCTACTAACCCTCCAAGTTGGTGATATAAAGCTATTCTCAGGCATTTTAGGCTTTTAAAACCATATGCTTTTTTGATAGCGAGTTTTGCCTTGTTATTTAAGCCTTCTACTGGTCCTGAAGAAAGCTGCCCATCCGCCCTAAACCAATTCAAAATAAGTTCCTTATGTGATCGCAACATCTTCGCTACTTTCTTCATTGGCTCCAATTTAGATTTCATTGTACGTGTCGCCCAGTCTTCCAGAAACTTATCTGCCCAAGTAGGCGATTTGTAATCCCAGAATCGTTGGAAGTCTTCTTTTAACAAATAAGCCTTAACAGAAGATAGATTGATCTTTAATAGTTCGCTTAGCTTATGGGTTTGGTTTTGGGTTAGGTTGGCTACTTTTTTTAGCAATACCCAACGCCCATTTTCTAAAACATTTTCTTTGTCTTTGGCCTTTAATTTT
Source organism: Pseudomonadota bacterium (assembly GCA_052034335.1). Lineage (GTDB taxonomy): Bacteria > Pseudomonadota > Gammaproteobacteria > UBA6186 > Azoamicaceae > CADEGZ01. The sequence goes on from JBPOIR010000010.1 coordinate 10,808, forward strand.
TTAACTTCTTGTCGTCTTACTTCATCGATGGCTTCATTAAATTTTTTCATGATATGAAAGCGATCTAAAATATTTAGAGCATTGACTGCTTTTTCTTTAATGACCTTTAGATAGGGTGCCCACATATCGCTACACACGAAACGCAACCTTTCGCTCCGTTCTTTGCCAAAGGCTCTGAAAAATTTCAATAACGTTTCAGCTTCTCGTTTTGGCGCGCACCACAATAAACGGCGAAAACCCTTGTCTAATTGATACACTAAAGTTAAACAGCGATATCCTTTGAAAACAAATATTTCATCGACTCCAATTTGCTCAACATTATCCCATTCTCGGTGCGCCAATCCATAACACACAACCCAATCAACCGACCGAAAAACAGTCTCCCAACTTGTTTTAAAGACCCGCGCTACTTCTTTCCACGACATTCGTTTAGCCCATTGTGCCAAAAAAGATTGATAGCTTTTTGTTGTTCTCTCTTTACCTTCCACCCATGGCAATTGTTCAACATGAATACCATCAATCTTGCAACTGACACGACGGCGAGCATAACGAAAATAAAACCGTATACCCCATAGGGGAACATATTCATAATCGCGGATAAACTGGGTATCATAAGTGGGACAACATTTACCGCAAGTACAACACTTTCCACGACTATTTTTACGGGGAGATAAGTCGACTATCAACGATTCTTCTCCAGCTATGGTCTCGAAATAGACTGCCTCATAAACAAAAGACTTGAATTTTTCTATTTTATTTAGTATGGTCTTAATCAGCATTGCTTCTCTCCTGGTTATTGAATACGGTTTGCAAATTGAATTCTATACCCAATGAGAGGCAGTGCCTATAGAGAAATTTAGTTTGTAATTAATTTTTAAGATGAGATTTTTTTCTATGAAAACCAATCAAAAAAAGGTATTATCTAAAGCAAAATGTGGATTATGTGGCAATGATAAAAAAAATGTATTAATAAAAACAGAATGTTGTCAAAACTGGATTTGTAATGATGCTCATACTTACGAACTTTTTTCCTATGCCAGAAACAGTTGTTATAGAAACCATGATCGTTATACACTTTGCGCGTATCACCATCATGAAAATCATAAAGGACAATGGCAAAATTGTAAAAAATGCAAGGATAGTTTTCATTTGCCAAACTATGTCGATATGGGAACTAACGAATATAACTTTGAGACTTTGAAAAATCCAGAAAAAGTTACGATACCTTGTGCTAATTGTAATTTTATAGGGCATTCAGTTGATGAATTTGTCTATCAAACTTCGAAAGGATATTTTTGCGCTAAGGAAAAGTGTCAAGAAGCTGCTTTAACTCGTTGATTATAATTCAAAACTTTTTTATTTTAGGGCTGTGTACAGCTCTACGAGGCGCGGGATAAGCCGATGGACAAGCTGTGGACACAGGCACAGGTGTCCACCAGCTTGCCCACATCTTACCTCCGCTCTGCACACAGCGAGTGAGCAATAACAGCAAATTTTTTTAAAAATTTATTTGAGATGAAAATATATATTGGGTTAGCACGACAGCGATGGGCATATTTTTACACGCTAATATGAAAAAATGACCCACAGATTTAGCTTAAGAGGCCTTTATTCCTTGTTGTTGAAATGGACTGCTATAAATACTAATGGAACCGGGTGATGCATTAACCATCCGGCCAATAGCACGATGATGTAACCCCATCTCGAATTTAAGCCTCAAAATTTCTCTTATCTTTTTTAGTGTCATCCTACCCATCACATATATCCTCTCTATTGAAAATAAATAAAATCTGTTGTTTTCAGAACGACCGTTGAATATCGAGCACGCTGATTTAGCTGAAATAAACCACCCAACAGCACTATCATTTTTACAATTTTTAAAATGGCATTTTTTCAGTTGACTCATCATATTGGGTAGATTCTTCATCCTCCAATGTTACGGTTTTCCAATAACGCTTAGTTTTCACCGCATAATGGTTATCTACTGCCATTGCAATATCATGAAAAAATTCACACAAGTCATACGCAGATTTATCGGATAAATCATGGGGTGCAACAAATATAATCAAATTATCTTTAATTTTTTCCGCTCCTCAATGTTTTCAGACAATAGTGAAACACAGAAAGATTGGGGAAGTAAGGGGGTGATCCGTCACTATTTTATAGTTTTTGACGTTCTCTGTAACATTTTTGTCGTGCGGCGTGTTTAAATTTTCCTTTGCGACTATTTTGATAACGCTTTCTTATTGCACGCAAATATTGTTGACGAGCCATTTTTGAACAACTCAAGCCACAATATTTATTACGGTAATCGCAATTACTATCAATAAACACCTGTGTGTGACACCACTCACAGTAAAATGTATGAGTTCTAGTTCCCATAGGCTTTTTGCCGATAAAAGAACTAGACTCAAGGTGAAAAAATTGAGACAATTATCTCGGGGTTGTGCAGCGTGGTAGTTGTTAGGCCGTTGGCCTGGGGAGTCTAATTCCCAACAACCCCATTCTTTTTTATAGAGTTTGATGGGGAATTTCAATTGCAACAACTGCACTGCAAGAAGAATTAAATTTTTTAAAAAAATGAGAGCAACATAGTGGTGATGTCGTCTTGGTTAACGCAGAACTGCTAAGCGGCGTGGAGCTTGGCAGGAATCTTGTTTTTGGTATGCACAAAGACTTCTATTGGAGAGAGCGAGAAAAGGAAATCAAATCAATCACCAATCCACCACTTAAAAAAGTGATCAAATTTAGGAGATTTTATACAGGTCGTCTAAAAATGGAACTACTGATCGGTCACAATAAATTTGGGTGATCAACTGAAAAGAGATTGCCCGATCAAGTGCGAGGAGAATATGCAGTGAGACAGTGTTGGACTTAATGCGACAGATTGTGCACTTTTGTCGTTACAAAAATGCTATCGAGATCAGTACGATAAAATTTCGAAGGGAAGACTGCTAATCACCCACCTGAAGTTCTGAGTTAGGTTGAAAGATATTTTATTATTTTCAAAAAAAGTTTTTTATAGGTCAAGTGAATTTTGTTAGAATTGAGCCAATTTAGGTATAGAGCAGGGGTTAGCTATGACGCTTATAGAGGCCATTCAAGCAAATAACGAGAAAGTATTTTTTGAGCTTTTAAATTCACGAGTAAGCCCACCTGGAAAAAGAATCATTGATGAAGTTGATGCGGAATGTGCAGGAAACGCATTATATTGGGCAGCTGCTGGTGGTCATTTACATTTTATAGAGCCTTTAATTAATGCAGGTGTAAATGTCAATAAAGCAAATAATCTTGGTTGGACACCGGTTTATGCTGCTGCTCATTTCGGATATACAGAGATTATAACCGCTTTAAAGGCTGGTGGTGCACATGCGAATACACCAAATGATAGTGGTACACCGCCGGTTTGTGCAGCTGCTTATGGAGGGCATGTAAAAGCCATAATCGCACTTAAAGCGGCCGGTGCAGATGTTGATGCTACAGAGGTGAATGGTCTAACGCCGCTTTATATTGCTGTTCAAATGGGAGATGTAACAGTCATTAATGCCTTATTAGAAGCCGGAGCTAACGTAAGTACCAAAACACCTCAAGGCACCCCCTTAGAATTGGCTAAACGAGATGGAACACAAAAAGGTCGATATATCGTCACGCTATTAGAAACTCATTTACAACAATATCCTAATACTATTAAGATTTTGGTTGCAAATAGCGAAGCAGCCTCATTGAATCAGGAGCTATATTCAGAAGATTTTGTAAAGACAGCACCTCGATATGGTAATCTAACTGTAGTAGCTGAAGCAGGCAGAGATGTTAATACCTTGAGTGATGGGATTAGAGCACAGGGTCAAGTAGTTGTTGGCGGTGGAAATATGTCAAATGTTGCTGGAGCTGGTCATAAGAGTTCAAGTGATAATCCTAGAAAAGTAGTTGAAGTCGACAATCTAGCTGTTTTAAAGCAATTAAAATTATTTTTTATGAGCAGCAAATACAAGGGTCCAGAGTCTCAAGACTGCGAGTTATACAATAAGGTGTTAGCGGTACATCGAGCTGAATTGGTTTACGATATCGATGCGCATGTGCACAAGCTTTTTATCAATGACAACCCTTTAGAAGCACAAGATGCAATTAAGGTGCTTAGAAAGATGATGTTGTCTTTACAGTCATTGAATACTCAAAATACAAGTGGTCTAACTCTGGAAGCTAAAGCAGACAGAGATGTTAACACGGTTCTTGGTGGTATTAGGGCAGAGGGGCAAGTAGTTATTGGCGGTGGCAATATATCAAATGCTACCGAGATTGGTAATGGTTCAAATATTGTTCCTAGAAAAGTAGTTGAAGTCGATGATGTAGCTATTTTAAAGCAATTAAAAATATTTTTTATGAGTAGCAAATACAAAGGTTCAGAGTCTCAGGATTGCGAGTTATATAATAGTGTTTTAGCTATACATAATGGTGACTTGGTTTATGATGTAGAAGAACGTGCGTATAGGCTTTTTGTAAATGATGAGCCTGTAGAACCACGCAATGCCCCGACGCTCACTAAAATAATAGCATCTTTGCAGCCATTAAATACTCATCGCACAGGCTTTAATACTGCAAGTTCTGGTAACGCTCTTCTTCAAGCACATGCAGGACGGGACGTCATTACAATCACAGGTAGTGTTACAAGCGGAGGTGAAGTGCGTATTGGTGGCGGTGATATGAATCATAATCTTAGGGCTTACAATCAGTTTAGAGACCAAACTGCTGGTCAGTACAATATGACGAGTAGCGAAAATGTACGATTCGACAATGGGAGCCTGAAAAATAATCAAACCAACACATGGCGTTAAAATTTAAACTATTTAAGGAAATATTATGCCAACAAACAATGCAAATAAAGAAGTCAAACACGAGGCTGAAGTCAATGACTTAGCTATTTTAGAAGAATTAAAGCTCTTTTTTATGAATAACAAGTATCGGGGTTCAGAACCTCAAGATTGTTCGCGATACAATAGCGTTTTAGAAATGTATAATGCCGAGCTGGTTTATGATGAAGAAGAAAGAGTACATAAGCTGTGGGTAAACGATGAACCTTTGGAATCGCAGAATGCGATTGAAAATTTTATCAGAATGATAGAGTCTTCACAATTGGATGCCCAGCATGTATCTAACAGTGCTGAAAGTCTTGGCAATACTTATTCGTATGCTGAGAGAGATAATATACAGATTGACAAAATTATTGCACCAGGAAGCTCAGTGTATGTTGGCGGTAAGCATAAGCATAAGCATTATGATAAACCTATATTAGATGAAGTAGTTTTAAGTTCAAAACACTTGTGTTTGATGGAATTGCAGAAAAAACTAGCAGAGTATTATCAAGAGGAATATTGGTATTTAAAAAGATTGTTTGATGACACAAAAACACCGATAGAGAACAGTTATATTAACTTATCTATTATCACTGCGGATGAACAGAAAAGAAAACAAAAACAGCTTCAAGAAGTAGATAATGTTAAGTCGGATCAAATTTCTCGCACAATAGACGAACGAACACCCAGTCACGAAGATTTATTTGTCCATAAAGAACCTATCGCTTTAATGGACTTATTTAAAATACAATCGGGTGAATATGCGTCGCCAAGACGGCTCATCGTTTTTGGCAGAGCAGGTATTGGTAAAAGTATTTTGTGTCAGTATTTAGCCGTCAGAATTTAGCCGTCAGATGGTGTCAAGAAGTGCTAGGAAATTCCGCAAAGCCTTTAATGCTTAATCCATCAGAAGAAATCAAAGAGAAAGCCGAAAAAGTCCCACTGCCTTGGCTTCAAAACTTTAAACTGATTTTTTGGATAAGATTACGTGAAATTCCTGCTTTTCTCCAAGCTGGTAAAAAAAACAGCTCTTTAAAAAATGTCATAAATCACTGCTGTTACAGTGACAAAGCAGACAAAGATATGCTTGAAGCTGTTATTGCAGTCTATCAACAAGAGAGTCTCTTTATTTTAGATGGTTATGATGAAATTGAAGAGATGTTAGCTAAAGATAGTCCTGTTTATCAGGCAGGTTTACTTGTCGTATGGAATACCTTAAAAGAACAAACCAATGTCATACTGACCTCAAGGCCTAGAAATTTGGATTTATGGCTTAGGGATAAAGCTGTAAGAAGGCTAGAGGTAATGGGTTTTTCAAATGAACAGGTGGAAGATTATGTACAAAATTTTATGGCAGAGTCTTCTAATGAAGGTCTTTCAGCACGGGATTTGTTAGCTTATTTAAAATCTAGAGCAAGCATTTGGGGTGTTGCCCATATTCCCATTAATTTAGAAATGCTTTGTTGGCTATATTGTGGAGGAAGAATAAGCAATAAAGCTAACAGTTTATCTATGTTGTATGAAAAAATCGTGGAAGGTGTTCTGCTTGAGATGCCTAAAAAATATAAGGCACTGAACGGGTGGCTAGAGGCACCTATCTTAGGAAGAGGAGGTATACAACGTTATCTGTTAAAAGACATAGGACTTCAGTTTTTAGCGCATTTGGGCTATCAAGGGATGTTTAAAAATGAGTTATTACTTTCTAGCGAAACGATTAAACTCTCTGCAAAGGCCGTTTTGAAAATATATAATATTGATTATGACAAACACTTAACAGAAAAGCTTCTTGAAACTAGCCATCAGCTGGGTTTTTTGTTTTCGACAGGACAAGGCGGGAAATCTATCGCTGATCAAAGTCACTATTTTATCCATTTAAGCTTTCAGGAATATTTTGGGGCGCGGTTTATAGCTTCTCGCTTGCATACTAATATAGATGAAAAAGAAAACCACGAATATACCTTAATTCAACAAATCCAACAAAATAAACACCATCCTCGCTATCAGTTAATGTGGTGGCTAACAGCTGGGTTATTGGCACTTCAAGGAACAGAAATGGATGATTATGGTGCATTAAAAGTATTTGCGCATTTTGTATTTTTAGGGTTTTTATCTCAAGATTATATGAGTGAGTTGGATTTTAAGCTGGCAGTACACGCTTTAGATGAATGTTTAGGAGTAAAGCAAAAGATATTATTTAAAATACTTAATGATGCTGAATATGAAAATCTGAAAAAGAAAATGAGTATTTATTTCTCCTATTTTATTTTTTATAAAAATTCAGATTTACGTAAAGAAAATCTTGAGACCTTAGAGAGGTGTTCTAATTTTTTTTCAATGCGACCATTTATAGATACCCTTTTTTTTAAAAGACTGATAGCTTTTTCGCAAGATAAAAGCGTTGATTTTGACCAAAGAATGCGAGTCTGGGAAACCTTTTTAAAAATCCCAGAGCATACCAAAGAAATGGCAAAGAGATTAATCGCATTTGCGAAAAATAAAAGTGCTTATGTTGACCAAAGAATGCAAGCCTGGGAAACTTTATTGAAAATCCCAGAGCATGCGAATCAAGCGGCAGCTGGATTAATTGCATTGGCGCAAGATAAAAGTGTTAATGCTTATGAAAGACAGCGAATCTGGGAGATCTTATTAAAAATTCCGGGATATGCTAAACAAATGGCAGAGACGTTAATCGCGTTTATGAAAGACCAAGCTGCTACGGTTCTAGAGAGAATGTCAGCTTGTGTAACCTTATTAAAAATCCCGGAATATGTGGATCAAGCGACAATGGTGTTAATCGCATTTGCGCAAGACCAAACTGCTACGGCTCTAGAGAGAATGGAAGCTTGGGCAATCTTATTGAAAATCCCAGAATACGTGGATCAAGCGGGATTGGCGTTAATCGCATTTGCACAAGACCAAAGCTTTGATGTTGATGAAAGAATGTCAGCCTGGGGACCCTTGTTAAAAATCCCAAAATATGTAAATCAAGCGGCAGAGACGTTAATCGCATTTGTGCAAGATAAAAGTGTTGAACCTTTCAAAAGAAGGTGCGTTTGGGCATCATTGTTAAAAATTTCAAAATACGCGGATCAAGCGGCGGCCGCATTAATCGCATTGGCGCAAGATAAAAGCGTTTATTTTTATGAAAGAAAGCCAACCTGGGAAACCTTGTTAAAAATCCCAGAATACGTGGATCAAGCGGGATTGGCGTTAATCGCATTGGCACAAGATAAAAGCGTTAATTCTTATGAAAGAAAGCTAACCTGTAAAATCTTGTTAAAAACCCCAGAATATGTAAATCAAGCGGCAGAGACGTTAATCGGATTGGCAGAGGATAAAAGCGTTTCGACGAATGAAAGAATGCAAGCTTGGGAAATTTTATTGAAAATCCCAGAGCATACAAATCAAGCCGTGACGGCGTTAATCGCATTGGCAGAAGATAAAAGCGTTTCGACGAATGAAAGAATACAAGCTTGGGAAATTTTATTGAAAATCCCAGAGCATACGAATCAAGCCGTGGCGGCATTAATCGCATTGGCGGAAGATAAAAATGCTAATGCTAACGGAGGGAGGCTAGCCTGGGAAATTTTATTGAAGATACCAGAGCATATGAATCAAGCCGTGGCGGCGTTAATCGCATTGGCAGAGGATAAAAGCGTTTCGACGAATGAAAGAATAGAAGCTTGGGAAATTTTATTGAAGATTCCAGAGCATACGAATCAAGCGGCGGCGGCATTAATCGCATTGGTGCAAGATAAAAGCATTGATGTTTTCAAAAAGAATCGAATCTGGGAGACCTTATTAAAAACTCCAGAGCATGCCAAACAAACAGCAGAGACGTTAATCGCATTGGCAGAGAATAAAAGCGTTTTGACGAATGAAAGAATGGAAGCTTGGGAAACTTTATTGAAGATCCCAGAGCATACGAATCAAGCGGCGACGGCATTAATCGCATTGGTGCAATATGAAAGTATTGATGTTTTCGAAAGGCAGCGAATCTGGGAGACCTTATTAAAAACTCCAGAGCATACGAATCAAGCCGTGGCGGCATTAATCGCATTGGCAGAGGATAAAAGCGTTTTAACGAATAAAAGAATAAAAGCTTGGGAATATTTATTGAAGATCCCAGAGCATACGAATCAAGCGGCGGCGGCATTAATCGCATTGGTGCAAGATGAAAGCATTGATGTTTTCGAAAAGAATCGAATCTGGGAGACCTTATTAAAAACTCCAGAGCATGCCAAGCAAACAGCAGAAGCGTTAATAGCGTTGGCAGAGGATAAAAGCGTTCAAGCTTCCGATAGATATCCCGCCTGGTATATCTTGCTAGAAATACCTGAGTATGCCAATCAAGCGGCAGAGGTGTTAATAATTTCATTGATAGAAGAACAAAGCTTTTCAGCTCGAGAAAGAATGGGAGCTTGGGAATATTTATTGAAGATCCCAGAGCATACAAATCAGGCAGTAGAGGGGCTAGTCATATTTGCACAAAACAAAAGTATGCAAGTGTTTGAAAGAATTCAAGCTTGGGAAATGTTGTTAAAAATTCCTGAACATGCTAGACAAGCGGCAGCAGGATTAGAAGAACTTCAAATTCAAAATAATATTAAAAGTGCTGAAGAGAATGAAAGTTCTGAACCTAATGCCAATCCTTCTGTTGTTATTCATTTGGATATAGATAATTCTCTCGAACAAAAAGGTTCACCTATGCTAGCTCAGTTTGACCAGGCTGTTGCTAAGCCTGCGTCTAAAGAAGACGATGCCATAAAAAACTCTAAACAGACCAAGGCTAGCTGTAATGTTAGTTGAAAATCCATCTAGTCCCTTCATCCAGGAGATATGGTTATTTTCAATCAGGCTGCACTGTGGAGGATTCGTGTATTTAGGCAAGACACTGTGCGACATGGTACGAGGAATATTGCACATTTTTTTATGAAAAAATATTATCGAAATCAATGCGGTAAAATGTCGTAATGAGAACTGAAAATCACCCACCTGAAATTCTGAGTCAGGTTAAAAGATGTTTTATTGTTTTCAAAAAATTTTTTATAGGTCAAGTGAGTTTTGTTAGAATTGAGACAATTTAGGTATAGAACAGGGGTTAACTATGACGCTTATAGAGGCCATTCAGTCAAATAATGAAAAAGTATTTTTTGAGCTTTTAAATTCACCGCTACCGGCAAACCCGCTTGAAAAAAAAATCATTGATGAAGTAGATTTGCAATTGAGAGGAAGTCCGTTATATTGGGCAGTTACGCTTGGTCATACTCATTTCATAGCTTCGCTCGTTAGGGCAGGCGTAGATATTAACAAAGCAAACAAGGTTGGCACAACGCCGGTTTTTGCTGCCGCTTGTAATGACCAAGCCTCAGTTATTGCTGAGCTGCATGCTTTAGGTGCGAATGTGGATATGCCGAATAGTAATGGTGCAACGCCGGTCTTTGTCGCTGCTCAAAAAGGTCATGCCTCAGCCATTGCTGCGCTGCATGCTTTAGGAGCGAATGTGAATATGCCTCAGAACGAGGGTATAACACCGCTTTATGTTGCTGTTCAAAACGGTAATATAGAGGCTATTAGTGCTTTATTGGAAGCAGGAGCTAATGTAAGCACCAGAACACCTCAAGGCACATCCTTAGAATTGGCTAAACGAGACACAACGCAAAAAGGCCAATATATCGTCACACTATTAGAAACTCACTTACAACAATATCCTAATGGTATTAAGACGTTGGTTGCAAATAGCGAAGCAACTCCATTAATTCAAGAATCATATTCAGAAGATTTTGTAAAAGCAGCACCTCGATATGGCAATCCACTTGTAGTAGGCGAAGCAGGCAGAGACGTCGTCACGATTACTGGAGGTGTAAAAGGACGTGAGATAGCACTTGGCGGTGGGAATTTGAGTTGTGCTGAGGCTCAAAATAGTTCAGACAATCATTCTAAGGCAGTACCTATGGTAGATAATATTGCTATTTTAAAGCAACTGAAATTATTTTTTATGAGCAATAAGTACAAAGGCTTAGAGTCTCCAGATTGTGAGTTATACAACAGGGTCTTAGATTCGCATAAAGCGATGCTAGTTTACCTTGAAGAAGAACGGGTACATAGACTTTTTATAAATGATGAGCCTTTAGAACCCCAAAATGCTATTAAGATGCTGAGTAAAATCATAGCGTCTTTGCAGCCATTAAGTACTCAGAGTTCAAACATAACCTCCAATACTTTTTGCGCTACTACAAGTCCTAATAACACGCATGTGCAAGCACGTGCAGGTCGAGATGTCATAACAATCACAGGGGGCGTTACCAGTGAAGGTGGGTTACGTATTGGTGGTGGTAATATGCATGGCTTTACGGCTTATAACCATTTTAAAAATCAAACCGCTGGTCAGTATAATATTACCGGTTCTATTAATAACAGCACTAATATGCCATTAGGAAGTGGGAACATGCGAAACAATCAAAATCATGCAGGTCTCTAAAGTTTAAATCATCTAAATAAGGGAAAAGATTATGTTCAAAGCTAGTAATTCGAAGCATGAAGTTAAACAAGAAGCTGAATTTAATAGTATCGCTATTTTAAAAGAATTAAAACTGTTTTTTACAAACAATAAGCACCAGAATTTAGAACCTCAGGATTGTGAGCGATATAATCGTATTTTAGAAGCACATAATGCTGTTTTGGTTTATGACGAAGAAGAAAGAACACATAAGCTTTGGTTAAACGATGAGCCTTTAGACTCGCAAAGTGCTATTCAGGTGCTTAGCGCAATAATAGAATCTTTAGAGCCATTGAATACTCAAACAGACAGGACTCCTAAAACTGCTAGCTCTACTACAAGTCCCACTAATACCTATGTTCAAGAGCAGGTAAAGCCCAGTGCTTCTGGGGTTGGACGAGATAAGATTAAGATTAAAGGTGGGATTGTTGCTGGAGGCCAGGTGCATTTTGGTGATGTTCATAATATTTATATCAACCATGTAGACGGTGCTCATATCGCTACTAATAACCCAGTTTCGCCTCCATTAGATGAAGCAGATTTGAATGCAAAAGCAGCGCAACTAGTCGAACAACTTAAATTAGGTTACTGCACATCAGAATATACCACCATTCCAGGTATCTTTGGGCCGTCTTTGAAATTGGAGGGGCAGTACATTAATTTGCAGATATTATGCACAGACCTAAAAACTATAAAGCCACGAGAAGATAAAGAATTAAAAGAATCTTTAGAGGCAAAACCTACGGAGAAATATAAAGATGCTCGCATGGCCAGTGTCGAAGATTTATTTGGCGATAAACGTGTGATTAAAACTGAGGATTTATTTAAGCCGACACGGGAGTTGTTTAATAATCAAGTATTGGAAGCCAAGAATAGCAATGAAATACCCCGCCTGCTATTAGTACAAGGCCGTGCAGGTATTGGTAAAACCACTTTTGTGCGCTATGCAGCACACCAATGGAGTAGAGGACAGCTCTATACAAACTATACTTGGGTATTTACCTTAACCTTACGTAAACTCCGTCTTTTGCCCAAAACACCCGAACTGAGCTTATCCGAGTGGATACGCTTAAGCCAATTCTCTGATTGGTCTACAAAAGAATTTGATGAGCTTTGGCAGCAGAGCATTGAAGGTGCCATCCATCAAAATCAAGTGTTGTTAATTCTAGACGGCTATGATGAAACGCCTGAAGAACACCCTTGCCAATCCATCCTCGAGCAATTGCTAAGTGGGAGCGGTAGATATGCCAAACTGAATTTACTAATAACAACCAGACCCGTTAGTGCAGAGAAAATTAGTCAAAAACGACGTAACCTCGAAATCATTGGATTCACTGATGCAAACATCAATGAATACATCCAAAGCTATTTTGAATCTTCTGAAGAAATTTTAGTGAACACTTTTACAGAAGCCTTACGAAAACAACCTATCATTTGGGCTAATGCGCATATCCCGCTCAACCTCAACCTTTTATGTGGTATTATGGAGGAGGCCATTCAAAAAGCTCAAGCTGACGGCTTAAACCAAGCACTTGCAGGTTTATCTTCGATGACTCGTCTCTATCAAGTGATGGAAAAAAAGCTCTATGAACGATCTTACACCCGACGCGATGCAGTCTTGCCGAATGTAGTCAGGCTGCACATAAGAGCAGCGAGCGATTTCACCCAACATTATGAAAAAGAGCGTCTTTTTTTAGCAAAGCTCGCTTTTCAAAGTTTTGAATCAGAGCGCATCATTATTTCCTTGCAAGCCATAGGAGACACTCTCGCGGCTTATGTTGATAAAGAGGCTCCCCAAAACCAACAGCAAAAAGAAGCATTAGGTGACGCATTTTTTAAAACAGTTTGTGAATTGGGGCTAATTAAGCCAGTTCTAGATAAAAGCGGTTTGTCACAAACAAAGCAAGATTATGAATTTCTGCACTTAACCTTTCAGGAATATTATACAGCCATTTATATTGCCTCGCGATTGAGCAGCAAAGAGTCCGCAGCCCAAACCTTCGCTCAAAGCATAATAGCAAAAGAAAAATACAACCCCCGCTGGCAAATTGTATGGTGGTTTGTTGCAGGTTTGCTCAGAGAAAATACACCGGTTTATCAAGCCTATTTACAACAACTGCAAGGCCAGTCCGCAACACAAAAAGACATCTTCGAACATTACCCCTTAGGATTATTAACCCGCTGCATTGATGAGGGCTTTAGTCCACAGAATCAGCAAGTGATTGAACCGATTGTAAAAGAATTGCAGCTTGGTTTTTTAAGACTATATCAAATAGCAAAAAATGTAACCAACAATGATAGTCATGAGCTGGAAACGCTAGCGTTCATAAATTCTCCGTTTTTTTCTGCTTGTCGGATTAGTCTGAACCTTTGCATGAACGGAAGGCAAGATTTATATGAATTGATTTCGGAATCTAATGAACTAGAGGACAGATATTTTTTATCAGAATGGATAGGCGCTATTCGGGTTATAACACCAAAGGCACTGGATGTATTCTTGGAGTTGCTCTCAGATAAAAAGAGCGATGCACGTCTCTCTGTCGCACGGGCATTGGGTAAACTTAATAATGCTGCTGCCACGCCAAAGATAGTAGAAGCACTCTTAGGATTGCTCTCGCATAAAAATCGTGATATGCGTAGTTCTGCCGCAAGCGCACTCGGCAATCTTGGTGAAGCTGCGACAGAAAAGGCAGTGGCCGTCCTTCTGAGATTGCTTTCGCATGAAAATAGCCATGTGTGTAGCTCTGCCGCAGAGGCACTTGGTAATCTTGGTGAAGCTTTTGCTATACCAGAGGTGGTGAATGCGCTTCTGCAGCTGCTTTCCAGTAAAAAGAGCAATGTACGTCTCTCTGCTGCACGGGCATTGGGTAAACTTAATAATGCTGCTGTCACGCCAAAGGTAGTAGAAGCACTCCTAGGACTGCTCTCGCATAAAAATTGTGATGTGCGAAGTTCTGCTGCAGAGGCACTGGGTGAGCTTGCCGAGGCTGCGGCCACACCAGAAGTATTAGGCGCGCTTCTAGAGCTACTCTCGGATGATGAGGGCTTAGTATCCGATTGTGTCGCATTGACGCTGAGTTGTCTTGGCAAGGCTATTACGCCAAAGGTAGTATTATTGGACACGCTCCAAGAGCGGCTTTTCGATAAAGACAACAGCGATATGCGCCGCCACGCTGCAGATGCAGTGGGTTATCTTGGTGAGGCTGTTGCCACGCCAAATGTATTGGATCGACTGCTCAGGCTGCTTTCAGATGAAGATAAAAATGTACGCAGTTCTGCCGCACGGGCACTGCGGGCACTTAATGATGCCGCTGCCACGCCAGAGGTAGTAGATGTGCTCCTGGCACTACTCTCAGATTCGGATAAAGGCTGTGATGTACGCTACTCTGCCGTAGAGGCAGATGTACGTAGCTTTGCCGCAAAGACACTGGGTTATCTTGGTAAGGTTGCTATGACAAAGGTAATGGACGCACTACTAGCATTGCTGTCGGATAAAGATAGAATTGTGCGCAGCTCTGCCGCAGCGGCATTGGGTAATCTGGGTACTACTGCTGCAAAGCCACAAATACTGGAAGCACTTTTGAGCCTGCTGTCGGATAAAGACAGTGGTGTGCGCAGCTCTGCTGCAGTGGCATTAGGTAATCTAAGTACCGCCGCCGCAACGCCGCCAATACTGAATAAGCTTTTGAAACTGCTGTCGGATAAAGACAGTCGTGTGCGTCACTCTGTCACAAGGGCACTGGGAAGACTAGGAAGGGCACTGGGTAATCTTGATAGAGCAAAGATATTGGATGCACTGTTGAGGCTGTTGTCGGATAAAGACGATGGTGTGCGCAGCTCTGCTGCAGCGGCATTGGGTAATCTGAGTACATCTGCTGCAACGCCGCTAATACTGAATGCGCTTCTGGAGCGGTTTTCGGATGAAGACAGAGATGTTCGGATCTCTGCTACAAAAGCTTTTGATAAATTGAGCAATACCTTAGCCCCTCCGGCATTTTTAGATTGGCTTTTAACAATCTCTTCCGCTGAGAATAATAATAAAACAACATTATATTGTTTCGAAACACGTATAGAGACAGTATTTACGCTGATGCCGTCTGTTGGTTCAGAGCATGCCAATCATCCTAACATCTTGGCTTTTGTATCTTATGCTTTAGCAATAGCATACCTAAATAGCCGCATTGTTTGTCAAATTGGTTTTGATAAAGAAGGAGCAAATACAGGCTATTACATGCGAGGAGTTGTAGGAAAATCGCGCTATCGTATTTTAATTACCGAAGAACAAGCCCAAATCTTAGAGCGTTTATCGCCTTTGGTAATAGAGCAGCTATCAAAAACAGGGAGGCTAGATATTGCAGACTTAGAAAAACAGTTAAAGTGCAAACCAATGGGTCACAGTTTGGAGAGAGGAGAGGTTATAATGCATGCTGAGAGTGAGTGTGAACGAAAAGGTTCACCACTGTTAAGGCAATATCAACAGGGTTTCCGAGATTCTGCCAGAGCTGACCAAAATCAGGTAAGGGGTGTGTGCAGAATTAGTTAATTAAGCGACCAATATTAATGATGTCGCAAGATCTGCGTATTTGAGTGTGCTATTGGTTGACATAGTAAGCCAGGCTAAACGAGCCGGCGTAGCAAAAATTTTACTAAAAAATCAACAGCTTAAAATTTGACTTGTCGGACTGAAAAGCATGTGCTCGCCACACATTTATTGTGTCTACCTAAACATTTTATTAGTCGGTTTACAAGTATGATTCTATTTTGAGAAAAATTTCAAAATTTTTTATTTTTCAAATACGGGCAAATGTGGTTATAATGGAGCTAGCTTAGGCAGGGAGAAATGACTATGACTTCTGATAGAAGCGATTCAAAAAAATGACGAAAAAGCATTTTTTGAGCTTTTAAGTCTAAAAGTAAACCCTTTTGGAAAAAAGATTATTGATGAAGTGGATACTGAATCTGAAGGAAGTGCGTTATATTGGGCAGCTGCTTGTGGTCGTCTTGATTTTATAGCTCCTTTAATTAAAGCGGGAGCAGATGTCAACAAAGCGGATAAATACGGTTGGACACCAACTTATATTGCTGCTTATTATGGGCGTGCGGAGATTATAACTGCCTTAAAGGTTGGTGGCGCAGATGTGAATACGCCCAATGACAGTCGTACAACGCCGGTTTGTGCGGCTGCATAGACTGGGGGCGCAGAGGCCATAACTGTACTTAAAGCTGCAGGTGCAAATGTAGATATCCCTGAGGTTAATGGTCTAACGCCGGTTTATATTGCTGTTGAAATGAGAGATATAAAAGTTATTAGTGCTTTATTGGAAACGGGAGCCAATGTGAATAGCAAAACACTCCATGGTACGCCGCTAGAGTTGGCTAAACAAGGCACAACACAAAGAGACCAAGACATCGTCAGGTTGCTAGAAGCCCATTTACAGCAGTATTCCAACGGCATCAAGATTCTGGTTGCAAATCGTGAATCGACTCAATTAAATCAAGAACGACCTCAAGCAGATTTTGTAGCACAAGCACAATATGACAATCCAAATGTAGAAGCCAAAGCAGGCAGGGCTGTTGTCACAATTACTGGAGGCGTTAGAGGGTCTGAGGTGGTTATTGACAGCGGGAATTTAAGTTCCACTGAGATTAGTCAGAACAGTTCAGATAGTAATCCTAAAGCAGCAGCTGCAGTAGATAATATAGCTGTTTTAAAGAAATTAAAATTATTTTTCATGAGCAATAAGTACAAGGCTTCAGAATCTCCAGATTGCGAGTTATACAATAGAGCACTAGATTCCCATAAAGCTATGCTGGTTTACATTGAAGAAGAACGGGTACATAGACTCTTTGTAAATGATGAGCCTTTAGAACCGCAAAATGCCATTAAGACACTGACCAAGATGATAGCGTCTTTACAAGCATTGAATACGCAAAATGTGAACACGGCTTCCAATGCTGTTAGTAATACTACAAATCCTGGTAATACTCGCGTTCAAGCACATGGAGGACGAGATGTGATAACGATTACAGGTGATGTGACGAGTAGAGGCCTAATGTGCATTGGTGGCGGTGATACGCATCATAACTTTACAGCTTATAATCAGTTTAAAAACCAAACCGCTGGTCAGTACAATATTATCGGCGTTGTTAATAACAGCGGCAATATGCAACTAGGAAATGGAAATACGCAAAACAATAAGATTTATACAGAACCTTAAAATTTAAACTATCTAAAAGGAAAAATATTATGTTCAGGGCTAGTAATCCAAATCATGAGAGCAAACACGAAGCTGAATTAGGTAACATCGCTATTTTAAAAGAATTAAAGCTATTTTTTATAAATAATAAGCATCAGGGTTCAGAATCTCAGGATTGCGAGCGGTACAAAAACGGTTTAAAAGCGCATAATGCAGAGCTGGTTTATGATGTAGAAGAAAGAGTACATAAAGTTTGGATAAACGATGAGCCTTTAGAGCCGCAAAGCACAATCCAGACGCTTACCGCAATCATAGAATCTTTAGACGCATTAAACCCTCAAAGCGTTGACGGGAGTTCTAATTCTAGCGCTGCCCTAAGTCTTGGTAACACTGTGATTAAAGCGCATGCAAAGGAGGGATCTGCCATAGCGATTGGAGGTTCCATTAATGCTAAAAAGGCGTATTTAGGTGTTGATACCGTTATAAATAAGCCTGTTTATATCAATTATGCGTCTGCATTAGATGAATCAGCTTTAAATGCCAAAGAAACACAAGCAGTCACACAGCTTAAAGCAAGTTACTCCACACCGGAATACACTACTATCCCAGGCATCTTTGGACCACCTTTGAAACTAGAAGGACAATATATTAATTTACAGATACTGTGCACAGACTTGAAAACTAAAAAAATAGAGGAAGATAAAGAATCACAAGATTTGACAAAGACAAAAGGTGACGAAAAATATAAAGATGTCCGCATGGCAAGCGTAGAAGATTTATTTGGTGATAAGCGTGTGATTAAAGCTGAAAGCTTATTTAAGCCCATTCGGGAATTATTTGGTAATCAAGTATTGGAAGCTAAGGATACAGATGAAGTACCCCGTTTATTATTGGTACAAGGCCGCGCGGGTATCGGTAAAACGACTTTTGTGCGCTATGTGGCGCATCAATGGAGTAAAGGGCAGCTCTATAGAAACTACGCTTGGGTATTTACCTTAACATTGCGTAAACTCCGTCTTTTGGCGCATATCCAGGAGCTTAGCCTACCTGAGTGGATACGGCTAAGCCAATTTAGCGACTGGGAGCAAAAAGAATTCGATGAACTTTGGAAACACCGAATTGATTCCGCCATTCGTCAAAATAAAGCACTTCTCATCTTAGACGGCTATGATGAAACGCCTGAGAACCATCCTTGTCAATCTATTCTTAAAAGTTTGTTAATGGCTGGTAGAAAATATTCTAGTATTTCACTATTAATAACAACTCGACCTTGCGGTGCTCAGGAAATTACCGAAAAGCGACGCAACCTTGAAATTATTGGCTTTACAGATGACAACATCAACCAATACATTCAAACCTATTTTTCGAAGGCTCCCGATAAAGCACTGGTTAATACCTTAACGGAGACCTTGCGTAAACAGCCCGTTATTTGGGCTAATGCGCATATTCCGCTTAATCTTAATTTATTATGCGGTATCATGGAGGAGACCATTCAAAAAACACAAGTTGAAGGCTTAACCCAAGGACTTGCACAATTATCTTCCATGACCCGCTTATATCAAGTCATGGAAAAAAAATTATACGAATGGTCTCACAGCCGACATGATACTGGCTCACTTAAGGTAGGCAGACAGTTGATAAGAGCACAAACCGATTTTATTAAACATTATCAAAAGGAACGTCTTTTTTTAGCACAATTGGCTTTTCAGAGTTTTGAGACAGAACGCATCATTATTTCGCTACAGGTGATAGGAGAGGTTCTACAGGCTTATGTTGATAAAGAAGTAACCCAAGGTTCGCAAAGAAGCATTCAGCAAGAAAAAGAAAGACTAGCCGAAGAATTTTTTGACGAAGTTTGCAGACTGGGATTGATTAAGCCCGTGTTAGATAAAAGCGGTTTTCGACAAACCCAGCAGGATTATGAATTTCTGCACTTAACTTTTCAGGAATATTACGTCGCAATTTATCTAGCAGAAGGACTTGGCAGTGAAAAGTCGGCAATCAGAAATCAAGTTGAAAAAACAATATTGAGAGAAAAATATAATCCTCGATGGCAAATTGTATGGTGGTTTATTGCTGGCTTATTGCGAGAAAATGTGAGTGTTTACGAGGTTTATTTACAACAATTGCAAGGTAATCAATGCGCGGGTCAAATGTTAACACAAGATATATTGGAACATTATCAATTGGGTTTATTAACACGCTGCCTAGATGAAGGCATTGAGCTACATAATCGAAACGTAATTGAATCGATTGTAAAAAAAATTCAGAACAATTTTTTAAATCTATATCAAATAGCAAAACATTTAAAAAACAATAACACAACTTTTAATGTTAAAGATTTAGAATTAGTACAATCTTTCTTTTTTTCTGCTTGTAGGATAAGTCTAAATTTTTGCATACGTGAGCAGCAAGATTTATATGCTCTGGTTTCAGAGGTTAGTGAAAGTGAGGATAAGTATTTTTTATTAGAATGGATAAGCTGCATTCGAATTGTAACGCCAAGAGTATTGTCCATGCTCGTTTGTTTATTGGGGGATATGAACAAGGATGTATGTTGCGCTGCAATAAAGGCGGTGGGCGTGCTTGGTGCAACCGCTGCGATCCCACAAATACTGGATGCGCTGGTTCTGTTGTTGACGGATGAAAAGAGAGGTGTACGCTCTGATACCGTAAAGATGGTGAGTAAACTAGGTGCTGCGGCTGCTACGCCAAAGATATTAGATGCTCTAGTGAGGTTGTTTGCGAATAGGAATGAAGGCAAATATGCGGCACAAGCAGTCAATAAATTGGGTGCAGCCGCTATACCACAAGTACAGAAAGCACTAATGGCGTTGTTCGCAGAGGATGAAGAATATACAAGCTATCTTGTAGGAGAAGTGACTAATCATACTATAGGATTAGTGACTGCACTAGGCTCAGCTGTCGCGACCCCAGAGATACTTGCTACATTGAGGGGAGTGATCTGCAATTGGGATGTTAGTGCGCGATGTAATGCCCTATGGGCGGTAGGTGAACTTGGTTCAATCGCTGTTACATCAGAAATATTAAATTACCTGGAGTCGATGTTGGGAGAGATAGATCACGATGAGCGTCACACTGCTGGTCTAAATCACGATGTGCGCAACTGTGCCGGACGCGTGCTGAAAAAGCTTGGTGCAACCGCAATCACCTCGGAGATATTGGACAGATTAGCAGGGTTGTTGATGCATCATGATTGTGATGTTCGCGCTGATACAGCATGGACAGTGTGTCAGCTAGGCTCAGTTGCTGCCACACCCAAGATACTGAAAGCACTGATGGAGCTATTGGGGGATGAGATTCACGATGTGCGTGACAATGCCGGACGTGCACTGAAAGAACTTGGCGCAACCGCAATCACCTCGGAGATATTAGACACACTAGCGGGGTTGTTGATGCATGATGATTGTTGTGTTCGCGCTGATACAGCAAATACAGTAGGGCATTTGTTGACACATTATCGTGATGGTGTTTCTGATACAGCAGCGTGGCCAAGCGCGGTTGTTGCCACACCAAAAATACTTGACGTACTGACTCGGTTGTTGGCGGATAAAGAGAGAGGTGTATGCCAGAGTGCGGCATATGCGGTGGGTAGACTGGGCGCGATTGCCGCGACCCCAAAGATACTGGATGCATTAACGAGATTGTTGAAAGAGGAAACAAGGAGGGGTGTAGACACGAATTTCGCAAGTTCGGCATTGGGTAATCTAAGCATATCTGCCACCGCTATGCCACGGGTATTGGACTCGCTGGTGGAATTGTTGACGGGAAATTATAGTGTATCTGTGCGCTGCAATGCTACAGACGCGGTGACTGCACTTGGTTCCGCGGCTGCTACGCCAAAGATATTGGATGCACTAGAGGGGTTATTGGTTCATGAAAGCAGCTATGTGCGTAGTCTTGCTGCGACGACGGTGAGCGCATTGGGCACAGCTGCTGGAACTCCACAGATACTGAAAGCATTGACGGGGTTGTTGAAAGAAAAAAGCAATGTATTTCACGATGCCGCAAGGACTGTGGGTGCGTTGGGGGCAGCTGCCGCGACTTCTGAGATACTAGACCTATTGACGGAATTGTTAGCGGATACGAGTACGAGTAGCTATGCACGCAGCTCTGCCGCAAAGGCGCTGAGCAAACTAGGTGCTGCAGCTACAACGCCAAAGATACTGAGCACGTTCGTAAGGCTGTTGAAGGATAAAGACTGGGAGGTGCGCCGCTGTGCTTTAGATGCGGCAGTTGGTCTGGGTGCTGCCACGCCCAAGCTGCTTGACGCGCTGGCTCTGTTGTTGGTGGATAAAGATAAAGATGTGCGAAGCTTCGCCGTGGAAGCGGCGGGTAAGCTGAGTGCTGCTACGCCGGAATTTTTACGTTGGCTTTTAGATATAGTTTCTGTGGAAGACAGCAATAGTATATTGCATATTTTTGAGATGCACATAGGCTCGCTATTTAGGCATATGCCCTCTATTTGCGCAGAGAATGCCAATCACCCCCATCTGCTGGCATTTGTATCGTACACTTTAGCAGCAGCGTATCTTAATAGCCATATCAGCTGCCAGATTGATTTTGATAAAGAGGGAGAGCCGGCGGGATATTACCTGCGTGGGTTTATAGTGAAATCGGGATATTGTTTTTTAATGACTGAAGTGCAAGCACAAGGCTTAAGACATTTATTTTCCTTGGTTATAGAGCAGTTATCAGAAACAGGTAGACTGGATATTGCAGAGTTAGAAAAGCATTTGCTGGAGTGGACAATTGCTCAAAGCTCGTTAAGTAATCGGCAATGCTCAGCAGAAGAGTGCGGAAATGTTAGAATGCATTTACCAGAAAATCTCGAGGATACTTCAGAACAAAAAGGCTCAGCGATGTTAACGCAGTATCAGCAGAGTTCTCGGAGTATTTCTGAGCTTAGAGCTAATGAAAATCATGGGAGAGTTAAGGATAGGTGTAGATTAAGCTAATTAAATAGCTTAATTTTTAATAAGGAACTTGTTCCCAGCACTGTATGAGCACCTCGTAAAACCTGTGGAGTTTAGTGCGACTTTGTGCTACATTATACGTCAGACTGCAGCGTTGGCGGGGCAAAAATCTCATTAAAAATCAACGACTTAAATTTTTTCTAGCCGGACTCAAAAATCAGCTAGTTGACACACAACCAACTTTAGCTATTAGAGTACGTGCTTTAGAGGGAAAGCACGGCTGGTTGTGTTATTGTTGGTTTAAGTGTGCAAAACGAAGCTGATCGAAGCAATAAAGGTGATTGGAGGTTAAGCTTGTGAGACATTTAATCATGCGCGACTTTTGCGCGACTGGGTTGTGCACTGGTACGCCTGCAATGATATTGCAAATTATTATGACCTACATTATTTGAAGCATTATTAATCGCTAATTCTTTTATCCGAAACACTATATTTACCTCTTCATAGTTAAGTTCAATTCGCTTAACCAGGCTTCTAATAATATCACGTTTACTATCCCAATCTACAGCTTCCAGCCCTGACTTAATTTTAGAAGAAAAATCCTCTAAATTAGTAACAATAAGTGTTAATTCTTTCCTGAGATTTTTTTGATCTTTTAATTTTTCATTTTGCTCCTCAACGCCATTTAAATTTTGCCTTAACACCTTGATTCTCGGCTCGAATTCTTCCTTACTAATATGTCCCTGTGTATAACTATCAATAAGCCGCGAAATACTATTCTTCAATTTATTCTGTTGCTTTTCTAAAAATTCGATTGTTTGATCTTGGGGACTTTTTTCTAATTCTTCCATTCTTCTTCTATATTCATGAATCAGTCTATTCGGATCATTTAATAAAATTTTTACTTCTTCCCATACCACCGTGTCTAACACATCAGTACGTATTGATTTGTTATCGCAAACTCTATTACCATCGCTATGATAGTGCTGCGTTCCAGTGCAGCGGTAATAGTTGTGTTGACTTTGTTTTGGATCCGTTCTTCTTCTTATCTTAACCGCCATCCCGCAATATGCGTAACGGCAGCGGCTGCATACTACTAAGCCCTGCAATAAAGTTGTCGCGCCATGTTGTCTTACCCTGGCTAGCTTTCTGTTGTCTTTTAGCTGCTCTTGAGCAACTGCAAACAAATCTGCATCTATAATCGCAGGTACTGGAATATAAATCCAATCCTTCTTATCAGTGCCACACACCGAACGATGACTTCTAGAATGATTCGTTGCATTCTTTTGTGGCCTTATTACTGGCAATTTAGGCCCCGATTTCGTTTTACCAAAGGCAGCTTGCCCTTTATACGCAGGATTTCTCAATACATGATAAATTGAAGCGTTATTCCAGCGTGGATTACCTTTCGGCGATGGAATATTTAAATCAGAGAGTCTGTGACGAACTTGGCCAACGCTAAACCTTTCATGGCCGATCCAAGCAAACATTTTTTGAATAATTTGAGCTTCTTCTTCATTAATTTCATATTGTGCTTCCCCTCTTCCAGAATGGACATCAATATAACGATACCCATAAGGTGCACAGCCGAGTGCATTAACAGCCCCTCTTTTAGCTGCGAAAATTTTGCCTCTACGGCTTCTTTCTAAAATTTTTGTGCGCTCATATTCTGCTATCATTCCTTGCATTTGTAATAACAATTGGGATTCAGGGTTATCATCGCTTTGAAAATTTAGAAAAATAATTTCTACGCCAGCATTTTTAAATTCCTCCATAATAATCATCTGATAGGCGTATTTTCTAGACAGGCGATCGGGAGAATGAATATAGACTCTATCAACTTCTCCTGCAGCTACTTTATCACGTAACAATTCTAAACCCGGGCGCACCAAATTTGAACCACTATATCCATTATCAATAAATTTTAATTGTTCTAATAACGTATATCCATCTTCAGTAATACGATTTTCTAATGCGGAAATTTGGCTTGCAATAGTATCCGTTTGAGCTTGGCCAGTTGTTGAAACTCTCGCATATAAAGCCGCCTGTACCATTTTAATATCTCCCTGCTTGAAATTTTTTTAACATTGGAGTTTCTGTTGTTTTTTCGACAAAATTTTTCGAATGTTTTATGACGGGTATTACTTTTTCATAGGCATTTGCTATGTATTTTTCTGTTAATCGGTTGGATTCATAACTGAGATTCACTTGTAATGCCCTTCGCATACAACCCATTCTCCTTTCCGGCGTCGCCTGTCTTTGCTATTTCTGCGCTTTAGTAGCTCTGGATCAGGATAAATAAATAGGGTCTTACGGCGAGCCGGAGATAATAAGAACCTTGGTATAGTTTGTACGAACTCTAGATTATTTGCAATATTGTTGCAGGTGTCGTTGTGCATGGTCAGGCATCTGTAACGGGCACCTGGCTATTAAAAGTTGTTGTAAATCAAATACTTAATTTTAGAGATGTTAACTCATTATCTTATTTCAGCTCACGGGAGAAACACTGGAAATATACGCAAAATTGTCAATTCATGATTCCCAAATCCTGTAAGACTATGTGCTTAAAAATGTCCTCGGTTGAGTTATATATACTTCTGAGGCTGTTCACGCGCTCGGTAGTATTCCACCTATTTAGAGGACCGTGCCCAAGAATTTCGTTAACAGTTGCTGGAGAAATCCCTTTTTGAAGCGCAAGGGTTTTAAAGGTATAGCGTAAAGTATGAGGTGTTACCGTTCGTGAAAGCTTCGCCTTATTGGCAACCTGTTTAACAATTTTTTGCGCTTGCCGAGGTCCTACGGGCCAATCATTATTGATCGCAAAATAATGCTCTAAAAGTGTTTGAACCCGTTTTGACATCGGAACAATACGCTTTTTAGATTTCTCCCCATGAATACGGATGATTTTTTTTCGCCGTAAAATCTGCTTAGCTTTCAGATTACAGAGTTCAGATACCCTCATTCCCGTATCTAATAATGTCCATACAATTAACTTTTCTTCCAGGCTTTCACAGGCTTGGCATAGCCTATCGGCTTCTTCGGCTTGTAGTGGCTGCGCGCATTGATCGATCATCGAGCTGCTCCATTGACTTAGTTCGCTATTAGGTTTATAACTGCGAACTATATTCGCACTTTTTGTACAAGAACAGTAGACCTCATTTTTGGATGAAAAGCAAGAAAAAAGAAAAGAAATATCGGCTTTTTAGTGGACAGTTAACTTTTAAAAAGTTAACTGTGCTGACTCATTGTAAGCCAGTTGACCTACAATAAAATTTATTTGTTAGAGTACGCGCTTTTGAGGGAAAGCGCGGTTGGCTGTGTTACCCCTGCACTAGCAAGCTGTGCATCATACCACAGGGTTAGAGAATGTGGAGCACAAGTCGTTATTTGTATTGTACAAAACAGTAAATACCCGGCCTGTGCGGTTGGGCAAAACGAAGTCGAAGGCATAAAGGTGAGCGTTGAAGGCTTGCGCGATTTTTGCGCGACTGAGTTGTGAATGGTTGTGCATGGTCAGGCATCTGTAACGGGCACCTGGCTATTAAAAGTTGTTGTAAATCAAATACTTAATTTTAGAGATGTTAACTCATCATCAGAAGGCCATCGCTTCGGATTCAGTAGACTTGATAAAAAACCAAATAGAATCAGGCAGTTATAACGAGCTATTTTGTAACCTTGTTGACTAGCAAAAATTATTTCGTAATTTTTGCGGAACCTGTAATACGCAATCAGTAACTACACTGTAAGCCATAATGGTATCCCACTTGCTTCTTACTGATCAACCAGAATTTTTAATGGTCTTGTCTCGAAATAAAATCTGGAGATATTGAAATTGAACCAGGGCCTTTCTTATCAGGATCTTTTATTTCAATGCGTGGCGTTTGGCATATCTCATCTTCAGGGACGAAAATAATACGCATGCCCCAAGCCTTCATAGGATGATAATAGTTTGCCAAATTCATACATGGAAAATTCTTTATCATCAATTAATATAGCTGTTTCACGATCTTGAGAAGTGATTTCACATCGTAATACACCACCTCTAGGTGTCCAATACTCGCCTTGTTTAAAATATTCAGTTTGAGGTTTTCCAGGAGAAATTTCGGTTGCTGTGTATTGGTAATTTTTTATCAACTCTGCTTGATCAAGAAGAATATCATTATGCAGATTTAAAATATCTTGATCACTCATATTGTAAATTTCTGGTCCAATTGTCAAATTAGTCTCGCCAATATCAGTTTTCTTATACTTGATAATTGCGGTTTCTCCATTTCTGGTGATAGAAACATCGTCAAATGTTGCGACGTATCGTTTTTTGTTTTTCATGTGTATCCCCTTAATGCTTTACCCTTCTGGATTTCAAAAGCTGAATAATAATTTTTCATTAAACACTCCAATATTGTTAAGTAAAATTAAACATTCTCAATAATTTTAGCTCTTTGTACTTTTTTAATAAACGAGTAAGAACGATGAAATTCGTCACATAAAGCTTCTACTTTTGTCGAAAAAGCATCCATTTTCTTAGTATAAATAGCCAGTTTTTTTAGTTCTGTTAATTTTTTTATTGCATCCTCATAGGACTTGCTTGTTTTTACACGGACTAATTTTTCGATAGAATCCCATGTTTCAGTTTCGTTTTCGGCTAGCTCTTTCAGTGCTTTTATTCTCTTTTTTCCTTTTTTTGATGTTCCTTTTTCTTTACTTCTTGCTTTAATTCTTCTGTTCTTTTTAGTAATGCACCAATCGTTCTAGGGATGGTATCAACAGTTTTTTGTTTTAGGTTACTTAGATTTTCTAATCTATTTTTAAATTTAACATCCAAATATACTTCCCCTTTTAACAGGCGTTTGAGAAAATCTGTTTTTTCTTCTTTCGACAAAAGTTGAATATGCTTTTCTAATGTACTTTCTTCAATTCCCGTCGATTGACCGTTTTCAGCCGCAGCAGATATGAGTTGTCTATTGATTCCTATAAATTCAATAAAGCGATTGAGAGGATCGCTTAAATTAGAAAGGTTACTAGGAACAGGAGGTTCCAATGTTTTGTTGTCTAGTTCATTTTGGCTCATTGCATTTATCCAGGATAGATATAACATTCGGTAATCACCTTTCAATACATCCTGGCGCAGAGGGAGCATACCACTTAAATTGCCTTCTCCTTCTACCCAGTCATTTTCATCTTCATTATCGAATTCAATCTTTAAAACAACATGCTTCTTATTTTTTGTTAAAGAGATAATATGAGGTATGCAATATTGCTTTATTTCATCTTCCCTTATCAGGTCTTTTGGAAATTTAAAACAAATTTGTCTTGTTCCCCAATTAGCCATATATACCATGGCATCGAAATGGTCTAACAATAATTTTTCGGGATCTCCTCGAAAATCACTATACGAGTAAGTGAATATCGCTTGACTAGGAGAAACGATAGCTCTGCTTGAGATGTTACTGACGATCGAACACTCTTTTTCTGTAAGTGGTTTGTCGATGGCTTGAAATTCATAATATTGATATTCACTCATAACTCTTCCTTGCTCAGAATATAGGTCGGTCACCTGATTTGTTAGATATTCTGTAGGATTAATATACCGCTTATAGGCAAGTCACGCAATACTTGAAGGATTAGAAGCTGAAGCGCATTATCTTATTCAAAAGCCCGGAAATCCGGATGAAGAAAAAAGCGAACTATCTATGAAAACTGCCTATGAGACTTTAGAAATTACCGAAAAAGCAAGTGATGATGAAATCAAATCCGCATATTTGAATGAAATTCAAAAATGTTCTCATTACCCAGTAAACAAGGGGCATTATTATAAAGATATTGAAGCAGCATTTTACGCTATTGAAAGCAAGTATAAACGCATTGAATACGAATTATTTTATGTGCCAATTGTTACAGCTATAGGGTTATTAGAAGCGGCAGCGCCTAAGATCACAAAATTAAGACGTCCAAGCATAGAAGCCTATGAAAGACAGATAATATGCTCCGTTGATGGTGATGATGAGTCGGAATTTATTGATTAAATCGATAAATTTCAGTTGATTATGTTTTATAAAGATCAAAGACTTTGATGAGATCGTTTTTGTCTCTGCACTATTTTCTAACATTACAAGATAGCTGATCAACATTTCAAGTAGGACGATTCGCTCATTTAATACACGACCTCTTCTTCTACGCCTATCTCTAAAGACTCTTTAATAAATGTTAAATTTAATAATTCATAAAGGCTTATCCAGTCCTCGTTAACCCTAACTTTTAAACCCGGATTGATAATGTAATGCCCCAACTTTACCCGTAAAAAAAGTTTACGATTATACGGATCCTCTCTATAGATTTCATTTTTAGATAAAATACTCGAAATATAGGCTCTTTGTTTACGTTTTTCAGGAACAATTCGCTCTGGAAAGTATTGCAAAGGAGCCAAAAAATCATTGACAACAAATGACCATAATTGATGACGCGCTAACTCTTTTTGATGGGCGATTGCAATCATGGCATTAACCAGGAAAAATTCCATTTGCTTTACATCCAGTTTAATCAGTTTTCCCTCAACCTGTACATCTAAGCTGTTGGGGGACAATAAATGATAAAGTCCACTTAATTTATGTTGAGCGAACTTTTGCTCTGAAAAAGCCTTTTGAAGGATGATTTGAAATGCATTGCGCCCTAAATTATCTGTTAAAAGCGGATTTGCTCCCTTGTCTATCAGTAGTTTCACCAGTGCCTCTTGACCAAAACCACAGGCAATCATTAAAGGCGTTTGGTTAAAAATGTTTCTAAAATCTATACTATAAGAAGCGATTTGTCGTATAACGTTGGTTGGATTAGCGGAATACCCTATAAAATATTTTCTTAGCAATAAATCTTTGTTTTTATCAGGTTTAAGAGCCGGCGTAAACCCGATGGCTGCCAAGGCATTTAATAAAGTGCGTTGTTGATAAACGAGCGCATATTCAAACAGTAATAAACGCGCTTCTTTATTTTTCAGTTGAGTATCTAAAGCTTTTTCTTGTAAAGGGATGAGAGCACTGGGCGTTAATACCTGCCAAGGGGGATTTTGTACATTTAAAATAGTATGACGTATGGCCTCTGCTTGTGTTTGTTTGCCTTGTAGCGCTAAACGATTGGCTTCTTTCTGCCATTCCTCTAAGGAAGAGTTTTGGATTTGAATCGGAACCATTTCGTGGCTAGGTTTAATACCTAACAAATCAAATAGTGGATGACTTTCTTTGTCTTCAATAAAATAGACGTTTTGAATAGCACGGGTAATGGCGACGTAGAGCGCATTAATATAAAATTTATAAATTTCTAGCGAACGGTCATTTTTATCTTTAACGCGCCCATAAACCAATGCTTTCTCTAAATCTTCTATTGAGACATTTTCTACAATATCTCTAAATTTTTTCTCTTCGCTGCTAATCAGGTTATATAAAATCACATTGTCGTATTCTAAACCTTTGGCTTCATAAATTGAGAATATCAACGGTGTCTGGAAATATTGACTCGCTGCTTCTTTTTGCTCCTCGCGTAACACAATCACGGCAAAGCGGGTTGACTTGGCGGTTTTTGTATTCAGTTCATGGCGTATTTCTTGAGAATTCACTAAACAGTATACTTCTCCGGCTGATGAAGATTGGCTTTCCACTAAATAATGACTTTCTTTATCAATAGAGCCGAATCTCGCATTTTTAATTTTTAAAATTTTGTTTGCGATGGCTGTAATAGAAGCGGCATTGCGGTAATTTTTATTTAAAATTCGAATTAAATCCTGCGGTACGTGGGAGGGCTGTTCATAAAATAAGCTTTTGACTTTAGACCACGAAAAAAAATTGGGATGAACGATTTGGTTAGAATCTCCACATAAAATAAACTGATGAGGATGCTTCAACGTTTTTAAGATAAGCGACAATTGTACAGGGGTAAAATCTTGTACTTCATCTACCACTATAAAATCATATTTACCTTGAGAAAGGCTTAAGTATTCAAAGGACAGCACATTGATATCATAAAGCCCCTGTGTGGATAAAAACTGACAATATTTTTCAAATAGCTCATAAACAATGGGTCTTTCTTCTAAATGATAAATAGACTGCTTAACGCCTAGATTTAAATATTCTTCTTTTGAAAGAAAGGGTTTATCCGTACGATTACCTGTTATAACCCCTTTAAATTCCTCATACAATTTATTTGCATCTTCGAAACTTTTTCCCCGGTTAAATTTTTTAAGCCATCCTGCAAAAGCATAAAAATCAATCTCTTTGCCCTCAGGCACTTTGAGGGTTTCCAATAACTCCCGGTAAGATAAAAACTCAACATTTTGAGCCTCATTAGCATAATCATAAGAATAATAAAGTTGCCGCGCATTTTGCACTAAATAAGAAGAACCCGTTACATATAAAACTTCATTCATGCAAAGCTTTAAATGTTCCAAAGTCAGCATGGTTTTACCACTGCCCGCCGAACCTATTACAATCAAGGGTGGACGCACTAAAAATATTGCTTGTTGCACATCATCAAATGAGATAATTTTATCTAAAAAATTAAAGTGGGCATGCTGAGTATTAATATACGTTATGGGTTCAGCAGGATATTTTTCTAAACCATTATGATCTATTGCCTCAATTTTAGCTTCATCTATCTTTGTGCCCTGTAAAAACCGGGATTTCTCGTAAGCATGATTTAAAATCACCTCTAACATTAAAGCATATTTGACGCCTTGGTAGCTGACTATCTTAAATAATAAACGATTCGCGTAATCTAACTCTGCTCTGTAATACGGGGTGCTTGCCAGCTTCTTTACCTTCGCGGAGTAAAAATCATCTTGCCGTATTCGCTCAACCGTTTTTTCATATTGGCTTCTAACATTGGAAGTATCCAGTTCGTTATAACGCAATACCTTCATTGAAGCAATTCCTCACCTTGAGCAAGGCTTTCTATCCAATGTTCTTTTAAAGTCGCTTTCTTGGAAAACCGATTTTTCGCATTTATTTCTTCAACGGGTAAACATTCTGTATAAGCATAAATTTCTTCCCATAAAAATTTCAGCTCTTCTAATAACTGCTCTTCTAGCAACTCAAGAAACCAAGCTTTATGTTTCCCGTGTCCATCAGCGCTCCAACGATACTGTCTTACTTTTAAAAGTTCTTTTTTAGCAAAGGGTGCATTAAATGCCCAAACCCTAAAAGTGATCTTTTTACTGGCATTCAGCAACGTTTTTAATACCCGCTCTTTAGAATGGGGTAGCACTTGGGATAATAGATGTACGCCAGCTAAGCAATCTGTGCTTGCACGATGGCCCTCATAGAAAAAACCATAGCGATAGGCCAAATATTCCAATTTTGCGCTTTCTATCCCTTCTTCTCCCCAAGGAATTTGACTCATTGTGCAACCCCAAGGTTTTATAGGCATGTCTGGCCAATGTGCCTCTAAACACGCTCTATCAAAATTTGCATAATGCGCAATAATCATATCCGCTGCGTTTAAATGTTGAAACACTTTTTGCTTACCCAGTTGACGGTTTTTAACCATCAAATCCGTGATACCCGTTAACTTAACGATATGAGGTGGAATAGATTTTCCCGGATCTTGGTATTCACTAAACTCTTCTAAAATCCTAAAAATTCTTCCATCTGCGCCATATTCAAGAACTACCATCCCGAGTTCAATAATCTTGTCTTCCGGTATACAAAGGCCTGTACTTTCGATGTCTAAAAAAACGCCTTTAAATTTAGGAGAGCCATCATGAAGAGAATAATAAAGTGGCTTTGTATACCGCTCTATTAATCTATAAGTATTAGACGATTTTAATTCTAAAATAGCCTGCACTAACACATTCTCTGCTAACCCCAAAGCGTGTTACTCCAATCCACTTTTAAATTTCTTTAAGAGTCGAACCTTTACAACCCGCTGAGTAGGCTTGGCTTTAAACATCATATCTTCTCCTGTAAAGGGGTTACGTCCTTTTCTAGCTTTGGTCGCGGGTTTTGTTTTAGCCGTCATTTTAAACAATCCCGGATAAATAAATTGTCCAGGGCCGTTTTTGACTAGATGTAGTGCGACTATACATTGGATAGCTTCTAACACTTTTATCACATCTTTCTTGCTAACCTCTGTTTGTTCAGATAGCGTTGTCAAAAACTCAGACTTTTTATAAGGCGTTTTTGGAATACTTAACTTAGGCACTTTAACAACATCTGTTTTTGTCTTACCCTTTAGCACCGCTTTGTGGATTTTAGGTTTTAATGCCTTACTTTGACTCTTAACCGTGGTCTTTTTAACAGCTTTTTTAACTTTTGCCATTTGATATCTCCTTATTATTGAATCTTTATTTATAAAACAAATTGTCCTATTTTGCAATGACTTTTTAAACGGTATCCCAAATAATTTCCTATAGATTTTTTTAATTCCATCGGTTGATTTGAAAGTTTGCAAGCGAAAAACGATAGAACGTCAATTGGTGGATGACTATTCAAGTTGGTTTCTAAATTATGATCCAAAATTCAAAGGCATGATATGAAAAAATTAGGAAGCAAAGAACATTTGGCTGTCATTAACGTTCAAGAACCACATAGAGCACATGAAATATTAACAATCTGTAATAAGCATGATTGGCGGGGGCGGGTGATGTGGGTCTTGAACCAGATAAAACAGAACATGTCTCGAGTGTCTATCGATTACTTAATTCATCTAAACCTATAACCTTAGAACACGCACAGGTGGGGCATAATGAATTTTGCATGTGTGGAAGTGATAAAAAGTACAAAAAATGTTGTTTGAATAAAATCTGCTATAAAAGAAAATTGATTAACCTTGAAGTCGATTGATAAGATTTGTTATTCTTTTGGCCGTTTTATTGTTTCTAACGGCTATTTTCAGTGCCTCTTTTTGTCCAATAAGAACAACCAAACTTTTACCCCGAGTGATCCCCGTATAAAGCAGATTACGTTGCAACATGATATAATGTTGCTTACAAATAGGGATTACAACGGCGGGATATTCAGAGCCTTGTGCTTTGTGAATGGTTGTAGCATAGGCCAGTGATAGTTGATCTAATTCGTTGAGCGTGTAATTAACATAATTGAGTTCATGGGTAGCAAATAATACTCTGACGAGATTGTCTTTTTTACTAATAGCTTCGATAAAGCCAATATCCCCATTAAAAACGTTTTTATCGTAATTATTTTTGGTTTGAATGACTTTATCTCCTTGTGCAAACCAAAATTCTCCTCGCTGCACCCGATTTGCGCCATAGGGGTTTAGCTTTTGTTGTAAAGCGGCATTTAAAGATTTTACACCTGTTATGGAGTTTTTCATGGGTGAAAATACCTGAATGTCTACCATTGGATGATAAGCAGATCCATTGTTTTTCAAAAAATGTGTTGATATTGTATGACAAGCAACTTCTAACACTCGTTCTTTAATTAATTGAGGCTCTTCCTCTTCTATAAAATAAAAATCGCTATCAGCACCAAAATCGTGCGGTTCTAAATCAGGACAATCACCTGCATTCACTCGGTGGGCATTGATAATAATATTTGAAGCCTGTGCTTGCCTTTGTATTTCGGTCAACCGTACCACTGGAATTGTATCTGAACTAATTAAGTCGTTTAAAATACTGCCAGGCCCTACAGAAGGTAATTGATCCACATCGCCAATCAAAATTAGGCGAGCCTTGTTGGGCAAAGCCTGTAGTAGATAATGAAACAGAGACACATCAACCATCGACACTTCATCGACAATCAGCGTATCCACTTCGATCTGATTGTTTTGATCTTTGGCAAAATAAGAATGTCCTTCCTTTGACACCCTGGCCTCGAGCAAGCGATGGATGGAACTGCACTCAATTTTATTGTTTTGTGCGTTGACATTTAAAGCCTCTGATAACCGTCTTGCAGCTCGACCTGTAGGAGAACATCCTACGATTCTATGATGATTAAGCCCGCTTAAAACATTGGCGATACATTGAGTAATGGTGGTTTTGCCTGTGCCAGGCCCGCCCGTTATAATCACCAATTTATGAGAAATTGAGATTTGAATAGCTTGACATTGCTCCTGATTAAGCGTCCAATTTCTACATTGCTCTATTTCAGCAATCGCTTTTTCAACTTGCGTTGATAGAGAATGATCGGCTGCATGTTTATTAAGGGTTTTTATTTTCAGAGCAATAGCCCGTTCATAGTCATCAAATTTTTTAAGACCCACTAGGGTCGCCTGATCAATCTTATAACAAACAACTTGTTTATTTTGCACAAGCGTGCAAAAGGGTTCAGTGAGCAGGGTTTGATCTATTCCTAATAGTTTTTCAGTGCTTGATATAAGTTCTTCAGACCTATTGAAACAATGCCCTGCCATATTGCTTTCCAGAAGAATATGCAAGAACCCCGCTTGGATCCTAAAAGACGAATCAAGTGAGATCTGTAGATTGAGCGCAATTTGATCTGATTTTTGAAATCCAAAGCCTTTTACTTTTTCAATCAAAATATAAGGATTCTGAGAGATCACCGGAATAACATTTTCCTTATACTCATCAATTAATTTTTTGAGTGACATAGAGCCAACGCCTAGGCCTATTAACCAGATCCTTTCTGTCTCATACTTTTTGTAGGTTGTTAGATATGCTTCAAATCCTTTTTTAACGCGAGTCCAATTTTTCTTACTGGCACCGATAATGGGTTTTACCAAATCAAAATTTTCCTCGATCGCTTCCAAAGTCTTTTCACCAAAAGCGGCGACAATCTTTTTAGCGGAGGCTGAACCAATCCCCTTAATAATCCCAGAACTCAGATATTTCTCTATGGCATCTCTCTGGCAAGGCGGCTTAATATTTACTTGGGTCGCGTTAAATTGAGAGCCAAATTTAGGATGGGTGATCCACTCACCCTCACAGTCAATATGCTCCCCTAGGATGATGCTAGGTAGATTGGCGATAACAACAGCCAGTTCTTTAGAACCATCAACCCTTATTTTTAGGACACAATAGCCATTCTCTTCATTATGGAATGTTATATTTTCGATGGAGCCACTGATCTTTGTAACTGATTTAATAGATGACGAAAGATAAATCATGGATCGTCCTGTATGAGCCGCTATTCGTGATTAATAAGATTGTCTATTGGCTCTCATGTTAACCGATTCTGTCAAGGCGCACTGTACATCACTGGCGGGGTGTAAGCAAACGCAAAAGCTTACTGGACAATCATCTTCAACTTTGGATAAAAATAGTTTGTTAACTATAACACTTCAGTGTAAACTGCATGGTTCATAGCCTCTCTTGTAAAGCGGTTTTACTCATCTTAGCTGTAAGATAGTATACTCCAATTCATATGAGTCTGAAGAAATGTAATAAATCCAACTATAACCTGTTCAGATTTCAACTGTTAAAAATATTCAGTTGCGGTTCTGCGAGTACTGAGTATAATCCCGCTTAAATCATTGCGTGATTTTTGCGTGCTTCAGTTAACCTTTGTGGTACATGGCCAGCCATTTGTAACGGGCGGTTGGCGATTAAAAATGTTTATAAATCAAGGTATTAAGTTTAAGTTTACTGATTCGTAATCAGTAGGTCTGCGGTTCGATTCCGCACTTCGGCACCAATAAAACCTTGTCTATACCGGACAGATAAGTTACAAATTATTGAAAAGGGGGATTGAAAATGAGTGTAAATACGACAGAAATAGCAAGAAATTTATCTACGAAAGAACGGGTAGAAAATTTTTTGAATAATTATGAACAAATTGTTCGGAATATCGCAGAAGCTGTAAAAAATAAAGACTTAGAACAATTAAGAATAATAGCATATCAGTATTTTAATTTAGGGAGAGCAGCTGGGGCGAGAGGATTCATTGGGGAGGTGGCTTATACCTTATATCCGGCGTTTCAACAGGGGAACCTATCAGGAGTTGAAACATTTTTGAAAAATCAATTTCCTCGCTTAAAAGCATTTCTCGAGAATAGATTAGCGTCATTATCTCAGGACGTAGCATCTGTTGTGCCCAGGGCGCCATATTGGCAAGGGGCGGGAGTACCAGTACCGCCAAACGCTTCTGTGTATGTTATACACGGCGGTGGGTTGCAGTATATTTTAGATTGGCTAAAAGGCAAGGAAGAAGGTTATAAGCTTGAGGGACCGGGCAAAGGAATACAAGTCATTCCTTCATTAAAACAGCCTTCACTCTCTGATACGACGCGTGACTATGCAACTGATCGTTCAGCTAAATCTTTGGATTATCCTGCCTACCTTTGTGCAGAAATCGAAGCCCAATATTTAGATAGCGCCTCTGGAGACGGGGAAGCTGGCGTCCGAACCGAGCTCCGACAGCATCTTAAAAACATAGAAGTTGAGCCTTGTTTAGACAAACAGCCATCTATCGCTAAAAGCGAATTTGAAAAAATACCTAAATCCATTTTATTTGAAGCTTTTAAAATAAAAGGATCGTTAAATTTTTTAAATGAAAGAGAGCGTCATTTTGATACAGGACCTGTTGAAATTACACATTTTTTTAATGTTTTTAAGAATGCAAAAAATTATAAACAATTAGAGGGAGTTGTTTCAATAATTCAAGATTATGTTCCAGCAGAATTAGAGATTTCCTGTTTGAAAGTGCTCCAAAAACCTTGCTGGAAAAACGGATGTTAAATCTCAACTCAGGCGCCTCGTAATTTTAGCTCCCCAACTGTGGGTGGCCTGTCTAACCAATATTTCGGTGCCAATTTCTTGTTTTAATGCCTTGAGATTACTATGCTCTAGTAATCAGGATTCGTTGCGGTGCGCTATTTAAGCACATTTTTAATTTTACATCACTTAAGGAAGAGAAAGATGAAATTTTATTACGCAGCAATATTCACATTTTTGCTGTGTTGCCAGAATCAAGCGATGGCTTATAATCCAAACATGTCTCCCAAAGAGGCTTTACAACTTTTAATGGATGGTAATGAGCGATTTGTGAATGATAAATCGCTTTGTCCCGATCGCAATCAAGAGAGGCGTGCAGCGATTGCGGCTAAACAAAGACCGTTTGCTGTCATATTGGGCTGTTCTGATTCACGCGTTCCGCCAGAACTTGCGTTTGATCAGGGGCTTGGTGATATATTTACGGTACGTGTTGCAGGGAATGTGGTTGGTCCTACAGAATTAGACAGTGTGGCATATTCTGTCATTTATAATGGTTCCGCGATTATTCTGGTTTTAGGCCATGAAAATTGTGGTGCAGTCTCAGCGGTGCTCGCACGTACGACACACGATATTCCGGCTGTCGCAAAATTGATTACACCTGCAATTAATACAAAAACGCATACAACAATGGAAGCTGCTGTTAAAGCCAATGTTTATAATAGTGTGATGCGTATTAAACAATCTTCGTCTATCGCTAAATTGATCAAGGCAGGAAAAGTAAATGTCGTTGGCGCTTTGTATGATTTAGACACGGGGAAGGTTCAGCTTTTACCAGAGCAAGAATAGGATTCTAAATAATCCATAATCCTCTCTTCTAACCAGTAAATGGGTTTCCAGGGATATTTGCCTGAAACAAAACCGACATGACCGCCATCCTCTGAAAATTCAAGAGATACGTGTTTCGATA
Organism: Pseudomonadota bacterium; assembly: GCA_052034335.1. Lineage (GTDB taxonomy): Bacteria > Pseudomonadota > Gammaproteobacteria > UBA6186 > Azoamicaceae > CADEGZ01. Next base: position 48,869 of record JBPOIR010000010.1, read on the forward strand.
CTTCATGTACTTCTGGTAAGGCATTTAAGGTTGTAAACGGATCATTGCGCGCATGTAAAATAAGGGTTGGCGTTTTAATCTTGGCTAGATATTGTCGGCTACTCGATTTTTCATAATAATCATCTGCATTTTTAAATCCATGTAGTGGCGCTGTAATGGCATTATCAAATTCCCAAAAAGTCTTTAGTTGAGTGACATCGACATGATTGATAGCAGAAGGTTTTGGCAGATCTTTAAATTTACGATGATGATAAGCAGATAATTCACGCAGTAAGTGCCATTGATAAAGTCGGGAGAAACCTGTTTTTAAATGCTCCGCTGTTTTTGCTAATTCAAAAGGGATAGAAACCGCCACGGCGGCTTTTAGGGGACTGTCTACATTACTTTCGCCGATTTCTCCCAGCCATTTTAATAGAACATTACCGCCTAAAGAATATCCGATTGCAAATAGGGGCGAGTTGGGCTCGCGATGAATTAATTCTGTAATTACAGCTTGTAAATCGCGGGTTTCTCCGGAATGGTAACTTTGTGCGAGTCGATTGGGTTCACCACTGCAACCTCGAAAGTGCATAAATACACCGCGCCATCCCCGGTTGTTGATAGCCTGTAAGATGCCTCTGGCGTAAGGTGAACCAATATTCCCGTTTAAACCATGTAGAATTAAGACACGTGGACCAAAACCGCCGCCAACCCACGCCAGATCTAAAAAATCGCCATCTGCTAATTCCAAACGTTCAGAGCGAATGGACAGTTTTATTTTAGGACGTAGCAGCGCTGCCCATAAGGTTTGAAGATGTGGATTTCGGAGCCACCAAGCGGGTTTAAATGAGTTGTGCATTTAATCAAAATACAGTACTCATTTGCACGTTGCAAGTTTTACTTTTGAAGAATCGAACAGGTGTATATTCGGCGCTAAAGCGCCCTATTTTTAAGAAATTTAGCTGATATACTAGTTAATGAGTACAAGGAGTTTTCATCTTATTAAGAGAGGAGTATGTGCCATGGGTATTGGTGTAATTGTCAAATGGGTTGCAGTGATTTTAATCATTGTAGGTGCCCTTAACTGGGGCTTAATCGGTGCTTTTCATGTTAATGCAGTTGCAATGTTATTTGGTGATGCAAGTATGATGACGCGTGTTATTTACATGCTGGTTGGGCTTGCAGGGCTATATAAGCTTCTTCTAATAGCCACCAAAAAGTAAGTGTGATTGCACTTAGCGTGTTTAAGCGCAAAAACTGGGGTGTTGAACACACACATCTTGAAGGAGGTGGTGTTGTGGTCTTAAAAGAAATAAGACCCTCAGTTTTTTTGTTTTTTTTATTTCGTGAGCGTTCCTTATCCGTTATTTAACGGATATCTTTTTCATGTCATTCCCATACGATAGAAGTGTAAGTGCACAATGCTTTTGGGGGTGTTCATGAAACTGAAATGCAAAGAAACGGTGAAAAGACATTTTTATCGCAATGAAGAAGACTATAGCGCATTACTAACCAAAGAAAAAGAATATGTGGTTTTAGGGATCAGTTTCAGCTATAAAAATCGCTATGTATGTCTAGAAACAAATGATGAATTGCCTGCCTTGTTAGATATTAGACAATTTGAAGTGGTTTCAAATTATGTTCCTTCTCGATGGACGGTTCGGTATACACGGGAACGCGATCAGCTGAGTTTTTTTCCTCAAAGTTGGGTTGAATCGGAATCTTTTTGGCGTGGTCTTTTTCAAAAACAAGAATGGGAGATCTTTGGATTGTATCAAAGGGAGCGCGATTTAATCTTTGAGGAGGAGCCGAGTTAATTTCTTGCATGTTCCCGGGTCGCTTAACAATCACCCCCTGTGGTTGTTAAGCAAGGGTTGGGCATCCTGCCCTTACTACTTCCTTGCAGCAGTTTAGTCCCTTATTTCCTTCTCAAATCCATTCGCACCAGTCTATCTTTGAGCGTGTTGAAAACAAATACGTGATTGACCCTGCACGGTGTAAGCATTTAACCATATGATTGTAGATAGGTTAGCGAACTTTATTGAGTAAAGTGTATAGATGGCCTATATTTTTTCCAGTCCTGAAAAGACTTCTTAACAATAGGGTAACTGGAATGAACGGATACTGTTGAAAAGAAAAGAAACACAATAAAAAAGATAAAGGCCTTTATTTTAAATTGTCTGATAATACGGGGTTCTGGTATAGCGGATATAATACAATTTTGATTTCGAACTAAACCTTCTTTTGACAAGAGGTTGCAGCTAGAAAGATTGTTTTGAGCTAGATAACTCTTTAATAATAGCGTGTCTTGAATGCGCGGATCTGTTGATGATAAGGTGCAGAACATACCGGAAGTGTAGATTGGTGCATCAAATTCCAAACGATATTCCGTATAACGGTAAGGACCCCAGCTGTCCCAAAAAAGCCATCGTAAAAAAGAAGTTGAAGGTGGACTTGGGATTCGTGTGTGACCTCGCCAAGAGATCCCTTGCGTGGGCATAATTTCGGCTCCCCACGGCTGGATAACGCATTCCCCCGTTCCATCGTCTAATAAAAAAGGATCATGAGACATGTCCTGATCGAGTAGACGCCAACTTGCGTTGGTTTGTGTGGGAGTTCTGATAGTTTGAAATATTTCAATCGTGTATCGGTACCAGGCACAGGGTTTTTGCGTTAGTTTGCCTATCGTCGGGTGAGTCGTTAATAATGGTTGTGCTGTTCCTTTTAATTCTACGTAGCCTTGTGCTGCAGAACGAATTTTAGAGGTTGGAGAATCTTCGATATTTCTGGCAGCTTTGATAAAATAGATTGCGTAATAAAAACAAAGCAGCGCAAAAAAAATGGGCAGACAGACAAAAATAAGGGTTAATATAGTATCCAGATCCATTAGGTTTTAAACTGTTTTTCTATACCAACATCTTGTATTTCAGTTTCGTTAAATTTTAACAAATCGAATGCACTAAAGTGAAAGGCGCGTGCTACCAAGATGTCTGGAAATTGTTGGATACGGATATTATTGAGATTAACGCTATCATTATAAAATTCGCGCCGATCGGCAATGGTAGATTCTAACTCGCTGATCCGTTCTTGTAATCGTTGGAAAGACTCATTCGTTTTAAGATTTGGATAATTTTCTGCTAAAGCAAATAATTGGGTTAAGCCAGTTTTTAAAGAATTTTCTGCTTGTCCGAGTGCAATCAAATCTCTTGCGTCGCTAGCAGAGAGAGCAGCTTTCCTGGCGACTACAATTTTTTCCAAGGTGTCTTTTTCGTATGCCATGTATTCTTTACAGGTATCAATTAATTTAGGTAATTCGCTATAGCGTTGTTTCAAAAGCACGTCAATATTAGACCAGTTTTTAGAGACATTATTTTTAAGTGAAATGAGGTTGTTATAAATAACGATAAGATAAGTAAATAAGGCAAATACGCATGCAATAAGAATGGCGAATAATAACATAGTTGGTTCCTTGGCTTGTTTGTCCTGATCTTTGTATCGCTGCCTTTAATTTTATGCGGGGATTGCTGTTTTGTCACTGTATGTTTGTTATCGTATTTACCAAAGGGTAAAATGGTCGAAGTAAGAGTAGAGTAGGAACAGTCAGATGCGTTTATGTAAGTTTATTAGCTTTTTTGTGTTGATGTGTTTATTTTCGGGATTTCTGTTTGCCAAAGAGATCCAAGTGGCGATCAAAATGGTCGATATCACCGTCGAAAAGACAGCAGATAGGCGTGTAGACGATTTATTTTTCAATATTAGACAAGATTCTAATTTGAAAGGCGATAGTGAAAGTCGGATACCCGAATATCCAAAACACTGGCTTTCTAAACAATTGTCTAGCCTTAAAAATGTTGTACTGTGGGATGGAAAGATAGAGCAGGGTGAAAGCCTTAAATTGGTTTTGTCTTTGATGGAGCAAGATTTTCCACCTTGGGATCCCGATGATGCAATAGGTGCAGCAGAAGTAAGTTTACTAAATCAAAATGGGCGATTGAAAATCCAGTGGGGAGTACCTAAATTTGAGAAAAATAATCAAGAAGTTGAAATGCTAAAACGTGCTGTGCCTCAACGGTATATATTCAAGGGAGCCGGTTCGCGCTATGATGTCGCATTTAGCGTGGAACAAAAATAACATGGAAATTGATGTAACAACAGGCATGTTGAGCGATGTACGATATGTGCCTTCACCGAATTCTAATGAACGTCCAATCGATACAGTCATCGATCTTCTGGTTGTCCATAATATCAGTTTGCCGCCAGGTGAATTTGGTGGGCCACATATTGATGCTTTGTTTACAAATGCGTTAGATCCATCACTTCATCCCTATTTTGCAGAGATTGCGGGTTTGGAAGTATCGAGCCATTGTTTGATTCGGCGTGATGGCGAGATTGTTCAATATGTTCCTTTTAACAAACGTGCATGGCATGCGGGAGATTCTTATTTTGAGGGACGTGAAAATTGTAATGACTTTTCGATTGGTATTGAATTAGAAGGTACAGATGAAATACCCTATACGCCGATCCAATATACGGTTTTAGCAGATTTGGTTGCTTTGTTAAAAAAGACATATCCAGAGATAACAGAGAATCGGATTGTGGGGCATAGTACAATTGCGCCAATGCGAAAAACAGATCCGGGTTCTGTTTTTGATTGGAATTTGTTGGCAGCGCTTAGCATGAAGACAGAGCACAGTGGGGAAAATAATGCGTGATGATTATAAGAGTGACGATATTGATAGCATAGAGACACAAGAGTGGCTAGATGCATTAGCTTCTGTATTAGCAGCAGAAGGGAAAGAACGCGCCCAGTTTTTACTAAAAGAACTCACTACAAAAGCATTGGCAATGGGATGTTCGGTTGCAGAAGGGGTTCACTCGCCTTACGTTAATACGATTCCAACGGATCAAGAAGCTAAAATTCCGGGTGATGCTGCAATGGAGCGGCGTATTCGCTCTTTAATTCGTTGGAACGCGGTCGCTATGGTTGTGCGTGCTGGAAAAGGAAAAGTAGATCCAGATTTGGGGGGGCATATTGGTACTTTTGCTTCTTCGGCAACCTTATATGATGTCGGATTTAATCATTTTTGGCGGGCGGCCAACGAGAATCAGAACGGCGATTTACTTTATATACAAGGCCATTCATCTCCGGGGATCTATGCACGATCTTATTTGGAAGGCGTATTGTCTGAATCACAGATCAGTAATTTTAGGCAAGAAGTAGAGGGTATCGGCATTTCTTCCTATCCTCACCCTTGGTTAATGCGGGAATATTGGCAATTTCCAACGGTTTCGATGGGATTAGGACCCATGCAAGCCATTTTTCAAGCACGATTTATGCGGTATTTAGAAGCCAGAGGCTTGGAAAAAAAATCGGGGCGTAAAGTATGGTGTTTTTGTGGCGATGGTGAAATGGATGAACCTGAATCTTTGGGTTCGATAGGACTTGCTGCACGTGAAAAATTAGACAATTTAGTTTTTGTGGTGAATTGTAATTTACAACGATTAGATGGGCCGGTGCGTGGAAACGGAAAAATCATTCAAGAATTAGAATCTGTTTTTAAAGGCGCAGGTTGGAATGTTATTAAAGTGATTTGGGGCGACTTGTGGGATCCTTTATTAGCGAAAGATAAAAGTGGATTGCTTCTAAAGCGGATGGAAGAAGTGGTAGATGGTGAGTACCAAAACTATAAAGCGCATGGTGGCGCTTATACACGAGAAAACTTTTTTGGAAAATATCCAGAACTCAAAGAACTTGTTGCCGATATGAGTGATGACGATATTTGGCGTTTAAATCGGGGTGGGCACGATGCACAAAAAGTCTACGCTGCTTATAAAGCCGCTTCTGAATGCGTAGGAAAACCAACAGTGATTTTAGCCAAAACCGTAAAAGGTTATGGATTAGGTGATGCCGGTGAAGCGCGGAATATTGCGCATAATTTGAAGAAAATGACACCAGAACAATTAAAAGAGTTTAGAGATCGTTTTGATATTCCTATACCGGATGAGCAAATAGCAGAGGTGCCATTTTATAGACCGAGTGAAGATAGTCCATTAATACAATACATGTTGGCACAGCGAAAAGCGTTAGGCGGATTTTTGCCGCATCGCCGAACAGAAGCGGACGAAAACTTAGAGATCCCACCACTTTCCATTTTTGAGACATTATTGAAGGGGACAGGCGAGAGAAAAATTTCTACAACCACGGTTTTTGTCCGATTATTAACGGCTTTATGCAAAGATAAAGCGGTTGGACAAAGAGTGGTTCCTATCGTGCCAGACGAAGCACGAACTTTTGGTATGGAAGGCTTGTTTCGTCAATTGGGGATTTATTCTCCTGTGGGGCAGTTATACCAGCCGGTCGATTCGGAACAAGTGATGTATTACAAAGAATCCAAAGATGGTCAAATTTTGGAAGAAGGTCTTAACGAAGCAGGATCTTTTTGTTCATGGTTAGCGGCAGCAACTGCTTATAGTACGCACAATAAAATTATGCTGCCTTTTTATATTTTTTATTCCATGTTTGGTTTTCAGCGTATTGGAGATTTTGCTTGGGCAGCAGGGGATTCGCGAGCAAGAGGTTTTTTAATTGGCGGTACTGCCGGGCGTACAACTTTAAACGGGGAAGGATTACAACATGAGGATGGTCATAGCCATATTCTGGCCAATACCATTCCCAATTGTATTTCTTATGATCCGACTTTTTCTTATGAATTGGCGGTGATTATTCATAATGGCTTGCATCGCATGGTGACGCTGAAAGAAAGTATTTTTTATTATATAACCACCATGAACGAAAATTACGAACATCCGGATATGCCAGAAGGTGTTGCAGCCGGTATTTTGAAAGGACTCTATCGTTTTAAAAAATCGGAAAAACCGGCATCAAAGCAACGTGTTCAGTTGTTAGGTTCAGGCACTATTTTAAGAGAAGTCATTGAAGCAGCAAAATTATTAGAAAAAGATTTTGATGTGGCTACAGATATTTGGAGTGCGCCTAGTTTTAATCTTTTAGGGCGTGATGGTTTAGAGGTGGAACGTTGGAATCGATTGCATCCATTGGAAACACCGAAAGTGCCTTATATTACAAGTTGTTTAGCAGACACCGCCGGTCCTGTGATTGCTGCAACCGATTATATTAAACAATATGCTGAACAGGTTCGTGCCTTTATACCACGGGCTTATGTTGTGTTAGGGACAGATGGCTTTGGGCGAAGCGATACTCGACAACAGTTGCGTCGTTTTTTTGAAGTCGATCGTTACTATGTTGCAGTTTCGGCTTTAAAAGCGTTGGCAGACGAAGGTCTCATTGCGAAAGAATTGGTCGTCAAAGCGATGCAACAATATCAGATCAATCCGGATAAACCAAATCCGCTATCGGTCTAAAATTATAGGGTAAAAATATATGCTAAAAGAAGTTTTAGTTCCAGACATCGGTTCTTATTCAAATGTCGATATTATTGAAATATCGGTTGCAGTTGGCGACCTGATTAAAGCAGATGAAACATTAATGATCTTGGAAACAGAAAAAGCAACGTTAGAAGTGCCAGCGCCGTTTGCGGGTGTCGTAAAAACAGTGCATGTTAAAGTCGGTGATAAAGTCTCTGAAGGCAGTTTGATTGTAACGCTAGATATAGGGGAGGACCTCAGTAATCGCCCAGCAGAAATCCCCCCCGTTTCCCCTTTGTCAAAGGGGGGAGTAACGACAGAGAAACCGACAGACAAAGACACATCTGTAGGGGCGGACCGCCGTGTCCGCCCTGCGTCAGAATTAGAACCAACCTCTATTAACGCACAAAACATTCCTCCTAGCCCCACATCCCCCCCAACCCCCCTTCAAAGGGGGGAGTTTTCAAAGGGGGGAATTGTACATGCGGGACCGGGTGTGCGGCGCTTCGCCAGGGAATTAGGCGCTGATCTTTCGCGAATCGGTGGATCAGGTCCTAAAAATCGTATTTTAAAAGCAGATGTTCAAATATACATTAAAAGCATGCTGTCTCAGATCCAATCTGGGAACATCCCTCCCGGTGGTGGTGGGATCTCGGTTGCACCCTGGCCGCAGGTAGATTTTGCAAAATTTGGTGAAGTTTCCAAAGAGCCATTGTCGCGTATTAAAAAATTATCGGGTTCTTTTTTGCATCGCAATTGGGTGATGGTACCGCATATTACACAATTTGATGAAGCAGATATTACAGAATTAGAGCAGTTTCGTAAGGCGCAACAATCGTTAGCAGAAGCACAGGGTGTTAAATTAACGCCCTTGGTTTTTATTATGAAGGCAGTTGTTGCAACCTTGAAGGAGTTTCCTTGGTTTAATGCTTCTTTGGATGCAAATGGTGTTGAACTGATTTTAAAAAAATACTTTCATATGGGTGTTGCTGTCGATACGCCGAATGGTTTAGTCGTACCCGTGGTGCGCGATGTGGATCAAAAGGGCTTATTTCAATTAGCGAAAGAATTGGGTGAGATAAGCCAAAAAGCACGGGCTGGGCAATTAACCGCGCAAGAAATGCAAGGCAGTTCTTTTACGATTTCCAGTTTAGGGGGGATTGGCGGGACGGCGTTTACACCTATTATTAATGTGCCCGATGTTGCCATTTTAGGTGTTTCAAAGGCGCAAATAAAACCCGTTTATGAATCAGGAGAATTTAAACCCCGTCTCTTATTGCCTTTGTCTTTGTCGTATGATCATCGCGTTATTGATGGCGCGCTAGGCGCACGTTTTATAACATTTTTAGTCAAACAATTATCGGATATTCGTCGATTGTTGTTATAGAGGAGAGTTTTACCATGGATGCAAATCAAAAAGTCGATGTTGTGGTTTTGGGTTCTGGTCCTGGTGGCTATACCGCGGCGTTTCGTGCGGCTGATCTCGGAAAAAAGGTGGTCTTAGTTGAACGCGAAGAAAGTCTGGGTGGCGTTTGTTTAAATGTGGGTTGTATTCCTTCCAAAGCGTTGCTACACGCGGCTAAAGTTCTTTCAGAAGCAGCAGAATTTAAAGAACACGGGATTCGTTTTGGTGAACCCACCATCGATTTAAATGCATTAAGAACCTGGAAAGAAAGTATTATTAACCGATTAACCAGTGGGTTAAAAGGCTTAGCCAAACAACGAAAAGTGACTGTCATCCGAGGTGAAGGTCATTTTCTTTCTGCCAATCAGGTTGTGGTTAAAACCAGCGAGGGGGAGCAAGTTGTCTCATTTGAAAATGCGATTATCGCTGTGGGTTCGCGTCCGGTTCAATTACCATTTTTGCCGAATGATCCTCGTATTATCGATTCAACAGGCGCACTCGCCTTAAAAGAAATTCCCAAACGTTTATTGGTCATCGGCGGTGGCATTATTGGTATGGAAATGGCAACGGTTTATCATGCGCTTGGTTCTAAAATTACCGTTGTGGAACTGATGGATGGTTTATTAGGTAATGTAGATAAAGATATTGCCGCACCTTTACATAAGCGCACACAAAAACAGTACGAGAATATTTTATTAGAAACCAAAGTCACAAAAGTTGATGCAACTCCCGAGGGTTTGTTGGTAACTTTTGAAGGCAAAAATGCGCCAAAAGCACCAGAAAAATTTGATGTTATTTTATGTGCGGTGGGTCGAGTGCCCAATGGTAAAAATATCAGTGCTGAGAAGGCGGGTGTTCATATAGATGAGCGTGGTTTTATTCCCGCGGATAAACAGCAGCGCACGAATATTCCGCATATTTTTGCGATTGGCGATGTTGTAGGTAACCCTATGTTGGCGCATAAAGCGATGCCAGAGGGGAGAGTGGCTGCTGAAGTTATTGCAGGAAAAAAACGCTTTTTTGAACCCAATTGTATTCCTTCTGTCGCGTACACAGATCCCGAAGTCGCGTGGGTAGGTGTTACAGAAATAGAAGCCAAGGCCAAAAATATCGCTTACGAAAAAGGCGTGTTTCCATGGATGGCCAGTGGTCGCTCTTTAAGTTTGGGGCGTGACGAGGGCATTACTAAATTGTTGTTCGATAAAGAAACGCATCGTATTATTGGTGCAGGAATAACTGGCCCCAATGCAGGTGATTTGATTTCGGAGATAGGTCTCGCCATTGAGATGGGGTGTGATGCCGAAGATATTGCATTGACGATTCACCCACATCCTACATTGTCCGAGACTATTTGTTTATCCGCAGAAGCATTTGAAGGAACTATTACAGATCTTTATTTGCCTAAAAAATAAAAGGCGATGTAACCTTGGATGACTTATTTAAATCAGATGAGTAAAATTAACCCATTTAGAGATTTTAAAAGAGAAAATATTTTGATTGTATTATAGTTCCTTTTGTAACAAGGCTTCTTTTACAGGGATCAAGCAAACAAACTTCGCACCGGTTGTATTTTTGGTGTCGTAGTAAACTTCGCCTTGTAAGTCATTTATAAATTGTTTAACAATGGAGAGCCCTAATCCTGAACCTTGATATGTTCCCCGACAAGAGGGGGTAAAACGTTTAAAACGTACAAAAAGCTCATGTTGATTTTCTGGAAGAACCCCAGAGCCAGTATCTGTTACCTCAATTTGAATAACGGTATTTTGCGCATTTTTTTTGGCAAGTTTTGCGTAAACATTAACCCGTCCTTGCTGTGTAAATTTTAACGCATTTCCTAATAGCTCAAGTATAATACGATAAATTCGAACAGGATCGCCTATGAGATAAGGAGAGATCTTTTCATCAAAATAAAATTCTAATGCCAAATTTTTTTCATGTGCTTTTGGCTGATAAAGGTTGTTTAGACTGTCGAGGATGTGTTTTAAATTAAACTGTCGATGTACTAAGGGTATTTCACCAGAAGCAATGTGAATAGACTCTAAAATTTCGTTTAAAAAATCAAGCAATTCTGTACTGGCGGCGACTAATTTAGTCGCATAGTCTCCAATTTTATCAGGGTTTCTTTCATTTCGAAGCAGCTCTGCAAAGCCAATAATGCCACTGAGTGGTGTGCGAATATCATGACGCATGTTTTCTAAAAACGCTGTTTTTGCATTATTGGCGAGTTCAGCAGCTTCTTTAGCAATTTTAAATTCTTTAACTTTTTTGCGATCAGTAATATCAATTGAAATCCCAACCATACCAACTACAAAGCCGTTGTCATCAAATAATGGTACGCGACTGCTTAAAAAATAAATCATTCGCCCATCACTATGCGGGATAGGTGGTTCTTCTATATTTAATTTTGCGACTCCCGTACGAATTACTTCCAGTGAATCTGTTTTAAAAGATTGCGTTATTTCGGGAGGCCAGTGGCCTATTTTACCCATTTTTTCAAAGGTTATCCCTTTGATCTCTTTTAAAGATTTCAGTCCAAACATTTCTAAGACATTATTATTGCAGCCGAGCAGTCGTGCATTTTTGTCTAGCCAATAAACATTTCCTGGCATGCACTCGATAATACTTTCATAATAACTAACTACCTGCTCAATAATTTTTTCAACAGATAGATTTTCTTGTTTCCGTGAGATATTTTTGTATTTTTTTAATACAAGATTAGTAATCTCAACTAGGTTGTCTACAAGGTTATTGCGTTCGTTCATTGATGACCTTTATTTAGTCACTTGCTGAGGTTGGCTTGAGGCACAAAACTATATATCTTAAAGATAAAAAGTTATGCAACCACCCTTAAATATAACGAGTGGTGCGGTAGCACTTGACCCTGTCACGCCTCATTAGGGTATAATCGCGCTACGATTCAAGTAAAGTCAGATATGGAACTGTATGAAAAATCAGCTTGGGGTAACAATTCAGACGCTTACAAATCTGTCTAAAAAACAGTTAGTAAGTGTTAAGCGATTTGTATCGGAATGCAAAAAGTCTGACGGCTATATGCCCATTTTTTATTGGAGCAGTATTGAGACCAGAAAGAACCCTGGGATTAATGAGATCCTGTGTTATGGAGAGAACGAGAAGCTGGCGGCTTATGTGGCATTGTATCATTTTGACGCGCATGAAATAGAAATTACCTTAATGATAGATCCCGCCTATAGAAACACAGCGTTTTATACTTTACTGTGGGATCAAATAAAACAAGCGACAACACAATGTCCTATTTTGGTTACGCGGCTTGTTTTCACATTAAATCAAGCCTCTTCTTCCTTTAAAGAATTTTTGCAGGGGTTGGGTGCGTGTGCATTTGATACTACATATAAATTAGCGTTAACGGCTGGAAAATTTGCTAAAATTAAAGCGGTTGATGATTGTGGTTTAACCTTTCGAAAAGCCGTGCGAGCCGATATTCCTGCATTGTTCCGATTGGAAGTAGATGAATTTCAAATTTCAGAACTAGATTATAAACATTATTTATTGCAAACGGCGGAAGATCCCGAAAAAGAAATTATTGTCGCGGTTCTGAATAAAAAAATTATTGGCAAAGTGCATGTGCATCTTTCGAAAAAAATGGCGTATTTATACGATTTGAATATTGACGTAGTCGAGCAAGGCAAGGGATACGGCACCGTATTAATCTACCATGCTTTAGCACTTTTGTTTGCGCGATCTTTTAAAAAAATCTTAGTGGATGCAACGGATGAGTCACATTTAAATTGGTACGAAAGTTTCAATTTTACACGCATTGCGACGATTGAGCATTGGAAAATGTCTGCACAGTTAAGCCCGATGAAGGAACGCGAGAAGCAATTGGATGCAATATTATTGAATTTTCATTCCCAACCGGTACAAGATCAGCTTTCGCTGTTGTCTTATAAACATTAGGCAGTTTTTATGAATATAAGCTCGGATATCTCGCAAGATCTTTCCGCTATTATTGCATTTGTAAGTTATTTAATGCTGGTAATGTTGGTGGGGGTTGCGGCTTTTTTTGCCACGCGTAATTTATCAGATTATGTCTTAGGTGGTAGACGTTTAGGGGGAGCGGTTGCGGCGCTGAGTGCGGGTGCCTCTGATATGAGTTCATGGTTATTAATGGGATTGCCCGGGGTTGTGTATGCGGCAGGGTTGCGTCAGATCTGGGTAGCCATTGGGTTGACAATAGGCGCTTATTTTTCTTGGCGGTTAATTGCCAAACGTTTGCGGATTTACTCTGAAGTAGCCAATGATTCGGTAACCTTACCTGCTTATTTAGATAACCGTTTTAGAGACAACTCCAAAAGTATTCGCATGGTTGCAGCGTTTGCTATTTTAGTATTTTTTACGTTTTATGTGGCCGCGGGTTTATGTGCGGGCGGCGTATTATTGGGTAGAACTTTTGGTTTATCGTATACCGAAGCATTATGGTTGGGTGCGGCGATTATTATGCTGTATACCACCATCGGTGGCTTTTTGGCGGTAAGTTGGACGGATTTTTTTCAAGGCAACTTGATGTTGATTTGTTTGCTCTTTGTACCGTTATACGCGATAGAAAGTGTGGGGGGATGGAGTGCTGGGGTCAATAAAATAGTATTGACTAAGCCCGATTATTTAAGTTTAACCTTAGGTTTATCATTTTGGAAAATGGTGAGCCTTGCGTCTTGGGGGCTTGGTTATTTTGGGATGCCCCATATTTTAGTGCGATTTATGGCGGTAAAGTCGGTTAAAGAAATTCCGTTGGCGCGTCGCGTCTGTATTTCATGGATGGCGTTATCTTTAGTGGGCGCGGTATTAGTGGGTGTTGTGGGCGCGATCCATTTTTGCGATTGTCCTTTAGGTAATAAAGAAACTGTTTTTATGGACTTATCCGAACGCGTATTTTCACCTTGGATTATGGGTATTATTTTAGCCGCTATTCTTTCTTCTAGCATGTGTGCGATTGATTCACAAATGTTAGCGGCTTCTAGTGCATTAACAGAAGATTTCTATCGCGCATTGTTTAGACGTAAGGCATCGCAGCGTGAATTAATGTGGGTAGGGCGCATTACCGTTATATTTATTGCAGGTTTCGCAATTTATCTGGCCAGACAGCCAACGCAGAGTATTATGGATTTGGTCGAATTTGCGTGGGCAGGATTAGGTGCAACCTTTAGTGCATCTGTTATATTGTCGTTATATTGGAAGCGTACCACTCGCAATGGTATTGTCGCAGGCATGATTGTAGGTGGGATTACAGCGATTATTTGGCGATATTTGGGTCTGAGTAGCATGATGAACGAAATTTTGCCTGGCGTTATTTTGTCTGCCGTTGCGATTTATGTGATAAGTTTAGTTGACCAAAAACCGAGCGTTGAGATTAGCAAAGAATTTGACAGAGTGCTTAACATGGCGAAGAATGCATAATGTCTGCAACCTTATCTTTTATTGATCCCAGAATATCTGAGGCATATCGATTAGATGAGAGTATTTGTGTAAAGGCCTTATTGCAAGAAGCTTTGTTTTCTGAAGATCAAATCAGTCGCGTTTCTGTGCTTGCGCGTGATCTTGCACGAAACGTGCGTTTAACCCGATTAAAAAGACTTGGTTTTGACACTTTTTTACGAATATATGGTGATTTATCTTCTAAAAAAGGTGTGTCATTAATGTGTTTAGCGGAGACGTTACTGCGTACCCCCGATCACACAACTCAAAATCGATTGATTAAAGAAAAATTGAACATCAAAGATTGGATGGCGCCCATTATTCGTCCTGTTGTTGTAAAAGCGATGCAAGTCTTAGGGAAGCAATTTGTTATAGGTGAGAACATTGCAAGTGCCTTAAAAACGGCAAAATCCAAAGAAGCCGTTGGATATTGTTATTCGTACGATATGCTGGGGGAAGCTGCGAAAACGGCAAAGGATGCTGAACGGTATCTACAATCTTACCAAATGGCCATTATAGAAATTGCTAAGGTGAGTCAAGGCTTAGGGCCTTTTAAAAGCCCGGGCATTTCCGTTAAGCTTTCTGCATTACATCCACGGTATGAATGGATAAAACGCGATCAAATGCTCACAGTGTTGTATCCCATTTTAAAAGGCTTAGCGTTACAAGCCAAAACAGCAAATATTGGATTTACCATTGATGCGGAAGAAGCCGATCGTTTAGAGCTTTCTTTACTTTTGATCCAGCGATTGGTTTTAGATCCCGATTTAGAAGGGTGGCAGGGATTTGGATTTGCGGTACAAGCCTATCAAAAACGTGCCAGCGTTGTTATTGATTGGATTATTGAGTTGGCAAGAAAACACAAACGATTTGTCATGATACGATTGGTGAAAGGTGCTTATTGGGATTCTGAAATTAAATGTTCACAAGAACGGGGATTAATGGATTACCCTGTGTTTACGCGAAAATCTTCGACTGATCTCTCTTATCTTGTGTGTGCAAAAAAATTATTAGCGGCTCGGGATGTTATTTATCCTCAGTTTGCAACGCACAACGCTTATTCCGTCGCCGCTATTCTGGTGTTGGCGGCAAATGATAAAACGGGTTTCGAGTTTCAGTGTTTACAGGGTATGGGGGATTCTTTATACAATAATATTGTGGGTGAGCAATCAAAGAATGGTAGGTGTCGCATCTATGCCCCAGTGGGCGGACATGAAAATTTATTGGGCTATCTGGTCAGACGGTTGCTTGAAAATGGCGCGAACAGTTCGTTTGTTAATCAAATACTGGATCCTAAAATGTCGCTTGAAGATTTAATTGCGGATCCTGTTGCTAAAACGCGTGCTTTATTTAAAGTTGATCCCGAAGATAATAAGGTTATGCATCCAAAAATCGCATTGCCTGCTCATCTATATGGCCGTGTTCGACCGAATTCCAAAGGACTCGATGTTACCCATGATTTGGAGATCAATCCTGTGCTAGCTAAAATGAATGCTGTATTGCCGACTTTATTTAACAATTCACTACCACCGGTTACGCCTGAAGAAATTGAATCCACATTAGCACGTGCGGCGCTGGCTGCGTCTGTATGGGTCGAAACGACGATTGAAACGCGTGCTGCCTGTTTAGAACGTACGGCACATTTGTTGGAACAGCATCAGCCGGAATTAATGACTTTGTTGATTCGGGAAGGTGGAAAGACAGTTCAAGATTCTGCTTCAGAAATTCGAGAAGCGATCGATTTTTGTTGGTACTATCGCGAGCAAGTCCGTGAAAGTTTTGAGCCGATTGTTTTGCCGGGTCCTACGGGTGAACATAACCAAATTGCCCTTTATGGTCGCGGGGTTATTGCGTGTATCAGTCCTTGGAATTTTCCATTGGCTATTTTTTTAGGGCAAATTATAGCAGCGTTGGCAGCGGGGAATGTTGTTATTGCAAAACCGGCAACGCAAACGCCATTCATTGCAGCTAAAGCCATTGATTTGTTACATCAAGCGGGATTTCCAACAGATGTTGTGCAATGTGTGATAGGTAGTGGGCGTGACGTCGGTGATTTTTTAGTGAGAGATCTGAGAATTCAAGGCGTGATGTTTACAGGATCAACCAGTACCGCGCGTCATATTAATCAACAGTTATCTGCGCGTTTAGGGCCTATTATACCGTTTATTGCGGAAACAGGCGGGCAAAATTGTATGATTGTGGATTCGTCTGCGCTACCGGAAGCGGTCGTGACGGATGTTATTCTATCGGCCTTTAACAGTGCGGGACAACGCTGTTCTGCACTTCGGGTTTTATTTTTACAAGCAGAAACAGCATCGCGCATTTTAGAAATGTTACAAGGTGCAATGCAAGAATTAACCATAGGTGATCCGATTAATTTAGCAACCGATATAGGCCCTGTGATTGATAAACAAGCGAAGCAAGCTTTGTTGCAACACTGTGAACGTATGGAAAAAATGGAAAAAGAAGAAAAGACTGTAAAATTAATTTATGAATGTCTGTTGCCACAAGATTTGCCAGAATTACCTAAAGGTGTATTTTTTGCACCGAGATTATATCAAATTAAGGATATCTCTATTTTAGAAGGTGAAATTTTTGGTCCCATTTTGCATGTTGTGATTTATGAATCAAAAGATCTGAATAACGTGATTGAATCCATTAATGACACAGGGTATGGTCTAACATTGGGAATTCACAGTCGAATTTCGGAAACGATTGAGACTATTCAGAAACGCGTTCGGATAGGCAATATTTATGTTAACCGTAATATGATAGGCGCGGTAGTTGGTGTGCAACCATTTGGTGGGGAAGGATTATCGGGCACCGGTCCTAAAGCAGGTGGACCACATATGTTGCAGCGGTTGGCGGTAGAGCGCACAGTCAGTGTGAATACAACGGCTGCGGGTGGCAATGTCTCACTGATGACTTTAACAGAATAAAATAAAGAGAAAAAGAAAATGTTAACGAACGTCATAGAAGATCTGAATACTTTTGTACAAACGAGTCAATTATATCTTGTCCCTTGGCTTTACTGTTTTGCAGGATTGTGGGCTTTTAATATTGTAAATTGGGTATTGGGATCGCCGCTCAATATATTTGGGATTTATCCGAGGCATATTTTTGGATTATTGGGTATTATTTTTTCACCGATTTTGCATAAAAATTTTAGTCATTTGTTTTTTAATAGCATTCCGTTGTTTGCATTGGGATTAGCGATTTTAGCAAGAGGATTACCCATTTTTCTAGAGGTAACGGGCGTGGTTGTTGTCTTGGGTGGTTTTGGGGTATGGTTATTTGCGCGTCGTGCTATTCATATCGGTGCCAGTGGGCTCGTTTCGGGTTATTTTGGTTATATTTTGGCAACAGCTTATTTTGATCCCAGTGCAGCAGTTCCCGCTGAAGCAATAACCCATTAAAATTTAAGGCGTTACCGAGACATAAATAAATATTTTCGATAGAATTTGCTCACTGCAGGAGTAAATTCTATGATGCAAAATAGACCTATTTCAA
>JBPOIR010000023.1:0-2847 GCA_052034335.1 Pseudomonadota bacterium
CTTTTGTGGTACGGATTGACTTTTTGATGTGGGCGGGCAGGAATATATTGGGCTGCTTCTCAATGTGTTCTACCATAACATACCCGTTCTGCATACGGATTTCTCCCGCCCGCACAACTGCATATATCCGGGTTATGTCGCATACCCAATACTCCTGCCCGTCCCACCAAAAAGAGTTCTTGAAGATAGGGGCTGCTTCCGGGTCAGTTTGGGCCATTTCTGCGACCACGGATGAACTAAATATAGCAACGTCCCCAACTTTTATATCCCCCGCTAAAAAGCCCTTATAATCCCTTGTGGGGGCTATCTGCATTGGCAGGGCTACCACCGTCCCATAAATGTTACAATAGTCTGACGGGTCTACGGAGGACTGCTGCTGAATAGCGGCAACCCTTAGTACGTCCGTCATATTCCGTATGTACTTTGTCTTTATTTGGACTATGACGCTGTTAAGCGGGGGTCTGAATTTCATATTTTATTACTTAAATAATGATTGCTGCATAGTTTGTTCCCGGAAGCGTTTCACCCCAGCTTCGTAATAGTCTTTATCAAGTTCGCACAAAGTCAGGTCAAAGCCCATCTGATGACAGGCGATTGCGCTGCTCATGCTTCCACCGTGGGTGTCAAGTATCTTGTCTCCTTCTTTAGCATAGTTTTCTAATAGCCAACGGTATAACTTAACGGGCTTTTGGGTAGGGTGAATCTTTTCGGAAATATCTACTTTCGCATTACCAAAAAAAGGTATTTCGGCTATTGTAGAAACGCAGTCAAAAGAAGTCCAAGCAAATTCACACCTTGAAAAGTTTGGCATCATCTGCTTTTTATCCCATACTATAAACCCCCTTGTTCTGCCTAATTCAAAGTAGTTACCACCCCAAATAATTTGATTTTTTGAAACTCTTTTAAGTTCTTCAAAATATTTATAATCAGGGGCTACATCCCATTTTTTATGATTTTCTGAGTATAACTGATGGAACTTTACTTGTGATTTTGTACCACTACCGCCACCTACGCTTATCTGTTTTTCTATCCCATAAGGAGGGTCAATAATAGCAAGGTCAAAGAACTTGTCAGGAACACCCGCCATGTACTCCATGCAGTCACAATTCAAAAGTTCTATTTTGGGGGATTCAGACACTAACATCTTGTTTTACTTTGAATTTGTCAAAAAATCGTTTCCCTTCAATCCTTTCATTTAGTACGAAGGATGCCATCCCAAAAAGAACCCCTGCAATTTCTTCGTCAGCCCCACGGTGGGTAGGGTAAAGGTTCCCCTGAATAGTCCCGGCATAGGAAACAAAAAGATTATACCCGTGTACTGGTTGATACCAATTTGTTTCAGGCTTTACGGTTAGCTTCCCGCAATAGTTTGGGAAACGCTTTTGAAGGATAAACACTTCGTTGTTCCCAAACGGGTCTTGTTCTTCGTAGGTTATGTAGTCTTTACTCATTTTATAAAATCTTCAATAAAATTCATTTCAGGTATCTTGCCAAACCAATCCTGATAAACAGGTTCGTCATTATGAAAAAAACCGATATACTTCCCTTGTCCGGTTCTGAATACTTCTGAACTTGCTATTTCAATAGGTTCATCAGGCCATACAAATATAAACTGAAACGCAAGTTTAATGTACTTGTTATCTGATTCACGCCTAAGAATTATGCTATTGTGCTGACCGGCATAGCAAGACCTTGATACTCCAAACCAATTTTCATACGGATTAAACGGCTTTGCACTTGGCTCAAACCCTTTAATAACTGCCTTGTGTGTAAAATTAGCTTCCTCGTATGTTGGGGCATATAAATCAGGGTTATTAATTCTGTGTATTTCAAATTCAATTCTTTTTTGATGATAAAGATTAAATAAAACATTTATCATCTTTTGTGCATATAGTTCCTTTTCCTCTACCCCACTAAAGTCGTACAAAACTTTCCCATTACCGTTTATTAGAAGCCACACACCCCCACGCTTAGTAGTGTATGAACTATAATCAGACCTGTCAGGTATTGGTAACCTATCTTTCATTTCGGCAATCCCCCATAAACGTCTTTATCTTGCAAGCAACTGTTATAGTTTACCTGCATCATGTTGTTTGCTGAAAACCCCGGACGTTGTAGGGCTGCAAACGGATAGCAAAACTTGTAGTCCCCTTTAAGTTCATCCATTGCTGTGTCAATATGAGTTTCATCGGGTACGGATAAAAACCTTTCGTAGAACTTAGCACTTACTGAATAAAGATGAAACCCGCATACGTGCTTTGGTGGTTCTGTTGGGATATAGGTTGCTGCAAGATACAGGTCATATTCACTTGGGTCAGGACGGTTCATAAGAAAGTATTGCCAACCGTCAGGTGCGGGAAAATAAAGGTCGTCCTCCCCAATCATAACTTCCGATAGTCCCTTCTCCATAGCATCCCTTACAATCATCTTATGAGAAAGATTAATTGACGCAACGACTTTCGGTTCAACAATGCAAGGCCATAGTTCAAAATCAACTATCCCCTGCCTTTCAAGTTCCTCCATTAACGGGTGATACTTCTCAACCCTTCGTGCGTCCAATATAATATTTAGCTTCATTCCACCCATTTTGTAACGTCAACAAAATTACTTACCGCTGTTGTGTGTGGCTTACCTTCGGGGGCGTAGTCCAACCTGTATTTAAATGTACCTAAAACGTCAGCCATCCCATACACGTAATTTGCTCCGGGTTCCGTATCGTGAGCCAAAATAACTTTGGCTTTACTTTTATGCTTTTCAATAACTTCCTTTCTTAATTCTCCGGGGGCTAAGTCAACAAACAGTAATGAATTATCAAACAATTCCCAATCTAAATAGTTTTCTGAATAA
>JBPOIR010000127.1:0-15493 GCA_052034335.1 Pseudomonadota bacterium
GCGTGTTTGCTGGCATATCCAGTCAATTAGGCGAAGTGCTTGCTAAACAAATGGACGCAATTTTTGCTCAAGCGGGGCCTGATTATACTGGTCACGGGGTGGCGATGGCATCCAAACTGTTATCTAAAGTAGAACATTTTCATATTCGTGATCCACTAATGGCTGCCAATATGAGAGGATTCGTTCAACAGTGTATGGTGTTTGATATTGCCAAAGGCAAATATACCATCAAAGAATTACACGGTTCTGACAATGTCTGGAAGCTTTTAAGAGATACTGCCTCCAAAGCACGGGGCTTTGTTTATAAAGCGCATGAGCCAACCAAACCAAAACCCGTCACCTCTAAAATAGTGACTTGTGAAGAAGGGGCAATCTTGCTAGAGCAAGCATGGAGTACTGCTTACAAACAAGCCGCTTTTGCTTATGGCCCAAGACTGTATCCCAGTGCCCCTAATCCTGCCAAACTCTTTATGGAAAACTTACCTCTCGCCCATGGTTATTTAACTCGTTTGTCGCATTCGGCAGAAGAAATTTTACAACAAAGCATGATGTCTAATGCTATTGATGATGGTTTATTAGAGTTAAATCAATTAACAGATGCCAATGCTGCCGTGACTGCCTATGCCGCTAAACGCGCACAAGCGCAACAAAGAGTTGCCTACTCACTACAAGGCAGTATGGCTTCTCTTTCACTTTCTGTTCTCAAAGTCGTCGTTGAAATTCTATTTTACGGCCTTTTTCCGATTATCGTTGCGATTTCTATTTTTCCGGGTGGTTGGGTTGTTATTAAGAAATATATCATTGCGCTTTTTTGGATTCAGAGTTGGGCACCCATGTACGCCATTTTAAATATGATTATGAATATCTATGGCAAAACGAAAAGTATGGCGGCTGTTTCAACGATTGGCAGAGGGGCTTTGAATATGTATTCACTTAAGGGACTATCCGATGCCAACGAGTGGATATCCTCCGCAGCCGGTTATGCCATGATGTCTGTTCCCTTTTTATCCTATGGCATTATTCATTATGGCGCAGGTGCGTTAAGCCAACTGGCAACGCATTTTGGGAGTGTAACCCAATCAGCGGCTAGCCATGCCGCAGAAGAAGCTACCACTGGCAATTACAGCATGGGGAATACCAGTTTTGATAACCACAATAAGCACAATATTTCTGGGTTTAAACAAGATACTAATGCTTCTGTTTCTACAGGCCGCACAACCTTTCAACGCGAAGATGGTTCACTATTAAGCACTAATCGTGATGGAAAGCCTGTGCTCGATAGAACGCCTAGTATTTCAAACTTAGGCGCAAGCTTTAATAAAAACGACAGTTTACAACTCGGGTTTAGCAAAATGGCAGATCAAAGCCATCGAGCAGGAACGCAGCATATGACAGGTTATCAAGACAATGTTTCTGCTGCTTTAAGTAAATTTCAAGCAATGCAAGATAATCATCGAATAGGAAAAGATAGCTCAGAATCATTTTCGCATAGCGATTATGTGAATAAGGATAGTGGACTTTCAACACTATCGGCGGCTTCAGAAGAATTGTCAAAAACATTAGGGGTTGATCGCTCGCTTGCTAATCAATGGTTAATTAAAGGGCATATAGGTGTTAACGCAGGTGTGGGTGCTGGTAAGAGTGGCGCAGGCGTTAATGCAGGTGTCAGTGGTGGTATTGGTCTTTCAGCTTCCCACGATGAAATCACACGTAATTCAAAAATTCAAAATGCCATTGAAAATATTTCAGAAAAATATGATGTACACAATGCACTTAAAAAAACCGAAAGCGATGCTATGGAAGGTAGATATAGCATGGTGGATTCTGAAGGGAAATCTTTTGATTCTGGTATCAAAACACACCTTGATAAAGGATTCTCTCATCAAAAATCAGCGCAAGCTTCATTTAGTCAAGAACAAGCCTATAGAGAAGCGGCTCAACTGGTATCTAACCAAGGCATTGATTCTAGCCAGAACTTGTCTAATGAGATTTTAAGGAAACAAATAGAACAACATGGACTCGAAGGTGGGGTGAAAAACGTTTCAGATACAGGCTCCCTTAATGCTGTTAGGAAAGCATTTATTGAATCTGAAGAGCCACAATTAAAGGAAGAATTTGAAAGTCATAAAGCCCATGTGACAGCTGAACAACTTGGGGGGCAATATAGGGAGGACAGCAATATACTTCAAGCAAATAATAATGCAGAAAAACATTATGAAAAAAACCAGGGACATATTACTGAAATGGCGAAAAAAGAAGATTTAACAAGGGAAGTGACATCCATGTTACCGGAACAAGTTAATCATTCGATGCAAGAAACAGAACAATTGATCCAAGAAAAACAACAAGAGTTCTTAGAGAAAAAAAATAAATCATACGCTGAATATGAAAAATTTAAAAAAGACAACGAGGTAGACGATGGCACAAATGCAAGAGAAAAAATTATCAAGAAGATTTTAGAAGAGCCACGATTATAGTATCAACCGTGCAAAAGGAATGGTGAAGCACACAAATACTAAATCACGATCTTATATAGGGAACACCGGGAGAATGCCCATGACTGATATTGACAGCGTCACACATACGCCTCTGATGATCATAATGATCAAAAGCACTTTGGCCATCAAAAATGCTTTCGGAGGACATAAAAGTATCCGTGTCTATCTCATGATTCCATTTCACATTACCGCGAAGGATTTCAATGATGAAATATATCCACGCTGAAATAATGATAAGAAAACCAGAGACTATAAGAAAAGTACTAAAGGCCATGTTTATTAAACCTCTTTTCAAGAAAATAGATGTTAACCATTATAGCGTAAAAACATCTAGTTATCTAGTTTATTTTAGCAAATCAAGGTATTTTTTATGCAAAAACTAGAGCCTAACACCCCCTTGAAAGACTTGACCAGGGGTGGTCAGACCTTTATGCATTCCGTCAGGATGTTTATTCAGGTTTTTAAGTATGGGTTTTTTAGTGCTTTTTCGTTGTTCCTATGCATGATAGTCATTTTAACGTATTTTCGAACAACCCCGTATAACCGATACCTGTTTTATGAATACCTTGAGGCAGAAGTAAAGGTCTTATTGAACGATAAGGCGTATACCCTGATTAAAAACCCAAAAGGTGTATTGCCTCTTGAGGTAAATCTTCTTTCCATTCGATTTATCAAAGAACCCACCACACAATACCACGTTAAACAATGCCTTAATGGGTTTGTATGGGCTGTACAATGGTCAGCCGTTTTAAGTATCAGTGGATTGACTTTGTTTTTGTTTTACCTATATCAAAAAGGAAAACGCGCAAGAACGCGAGAAATAGTTTTAGGACAAGGACGCGTCACACCTAAAGTTTTAAAAAAGCAATTGTATGCAAAAAATGAGGCTTCACCTTTAAGCATTGCTGGGGTGCCATTAGTTTTAAATTCTGAAGTCCAACATATTTTATTGGCGGGCACCACGGGTGCGGGTAAATCGGTTTGTATACAAGAGCTGATGGATCAAGTGAGAACGGAGAAACAAAAAGCGATTGTTTTTGATATTGACGGGACTTTGGTGGCTAATTACTATAGACCTGAAAAAGATATTCTATTAAACGCGCTAGATGAACGCTGTCCCGCGTGGAATATTTGGCAGGAATGTAGAGACAAAGCCGACTTTGAAACCATTGCACATTCTTTAATGCCACTGTATTTGTGGAGCAATGATCCGTTTTGGGTCAATTCGGCGCATACCATCTTTACGGAGCTTGCACAAAAGCTTTCATCTGAAAACAATACCAATGTCTATTTATTAGATGCGCTTTTTACAGAAAAATTAAACAGCTTATCGCAGCTAGTGGAAGGCTCCCCCGCAGCGTCTTTAGTCTCAGACAAGAACGAAAAGATGGCTTTATCCATTAAAGCAACGCTGTCGACTTATTGTAAAAGCCTGCTTTATTTGCGGGATGATAAACATGATGCTTTATTTTCCATACGGCGTTGGATAGAAGGAGATAGTCAGGATAGTTGGCTTTTTATTGCAACCGATGCCCAAAAAATAGATGCGCTAAAGCCTCTCTTATCTGTTTGGCTAGATGTGGCCGCTAAAGCCGTTTTAAGTTTGCCGCCCTATTCAGAACGGCGTTTATGGTTTTTTGCAGATGAATTACCCAAGCTTCATAAGTTACCTAGTCTCATGAACCTTTTAGAACGGGGGCGTAAATATGGGGCTTGCTTTGTAGGTTCGGTACAAGATGTGCATCAAATACATTCGGTCTATGGCCGAAACGATGCTGAGACCCTCACTTCCCTGTTTAACACTAAGATATTTTTTAGAAGCACTGAACCTCAATCTATGGCTTGGATGTCCAAAGTCATGGGTGGCTTAGAGTTTATTGAAAAAAAAGAAGGTTTTTCGTATGGTGCCAACGATATGCGAGATGGGGTTTCTATTCATCAAGAACGACGGTTTGAGCCCATTGTTAAGGAAGCAGAATTTTCGGAATTGCCTGATTTACATGCTTTTTTAAAATTACCTGGCGCATGGCCAGTTACAGAGATTGCGCTTACGATTAAAAAAAGGATATTAACTCAACCTTATTTTGTCCCGCGTTTAAAGCAAAATAGCATTCCAGCAGTATCTCAGAACATTGAGCCTCAGCAAATGGCGCAAGATAAAAATCCTATTTCAACGGTAAAAAATAGCTCCAAAAAATCCTTGCCTTCTCCCATTTCTAAACCAACTGCTGTTGAAACATCCAATGAAGAGAAACCCAATATAAATGCTTAGTATTTACACCTTAAAATCTGCATCGGACGCTTTTACATATTATCAACAAGGAGATTATTACACGATAGAAGGCGTGGAGGGACACAGTTTTTGGTTTGGCAAAGGTGCTGAATCTTTAAACTTAGCAGGCCCTGTGGATTTCGGTATTTTTAAAGAGCTATTAGAAGGCAAATTGCCCAATGGAACGCTGATGACCCAAACAGCACGCGGAGAATATCATCGGCCCGGTTATGATCTAACCTTTTCAGCACCCAAATCTGTTTCCATTTTAGCTTTAATTGGCGGGAATACAGAAGTTTTACAAGCGTATCGCCAATCTATACAAGAAGTACTGCTTAAAATAGAGCAGAAATATGGTTCTTGCAGAAATAAAGAGAAAGGTGTAACTGAAATTGAGAAGACTCAAAACATGCTTTTTGCGGTATTTGAACATGCAGATACTCGAGCTGGGGATCCGGGCTTACACGACCATTGCGTTTTAATGAATATGACCAAACGTGCAGATGGAGAATGGCGTACCCTTTATGCCGATGAGATTTATACTGATAAACTACTAAATGGCATGGAATTTCGTTCTATTTTAGCTCATAAATTATTAGCTTTGGGTTACGCTTTAAGGTTTGGAGAAAAGGGAACCTTTGAAATAGAGGCAATTCCCCAACATTTAGTAGACTTTTTTTCAAAACGTCATGAAGAAATTGAAGCGTGGTTAAAAGCGCACAACGCATCTGGTGGATTAGCTGCCAAAGTTGCTAATTTTCAAACCCGAGCACCTAAAAAAAAACTAGATCCTATCGAGCGAACAACGCATTGGCTCAGGGAATTACAGAATGCGGGTTTTACGCTAGACGATTTAAATAAGATTTGTGCGGATGCATCGCTTCGGGGCGCAATTACATTACCCGATCCGGTTGAAATTGCGAAAATGTCTATTGATACCGCTATTTCACATTTAGAAGAACGAAAGTCTTTTTTTTCAATTCAAGATGTCATAAAATCTGCAAAGATGCTGTCTATTTTTCCGAGTAATGATGCGGATTTTCTGGGTATCATTGAGCAAAAGATAAAAGATCGAACGCTGATTTACAGCGAGGAAAAGTTTTTAAGCACACCTGCTAATAAGCTCTTTGAAATCCAAAATATTGACAGTATGCAAAAATCTAAAAATACGGTTAACAGGATAATGGCAGGTTGGATTTTTGATAAATTTCATGATTCTAAACTTAAAACCGAAACTGCACGTGCGGCCTTAAAGTTTATGTTAACCACCAAAGACCAACAAATTTTAGTGACCACAGATTCAAAACCACTTTTAAATGAAACTCTAAAAATATTTAATGCAATTTGTCAAAACCAATATCATTACCCTCGATTTCTAACTGCAAAAGCCTCGACTGCTGAGTTTTTAAAACAAAAGCTCAATACCGACAAAATTACGACCATTGAAGGATTCCTTTTAGCCTGCGAAATGCGTGCTCAAAAACAAAACCCCAATCCCAATATTATAGAGCGTTGGAATCAGCGTTTTAAAGTCAAGGAAGCGCGTGATATCTGGGTGGTTCAAGGTGAGGTATCTTTTAGTCAAGTATCTCGTTTACAACAATACGCTAAAACCTTTAGCGCACGTCTTATTTTTACCCAAGCCAATTATCAGGATATTTCAGCTTTATCGAGCCTTGCCAATCAAGGAATTAGCGAATATCAGATATCAGGCCCTCAGTATTATAAAGAAGAACTAAAAACCAAAGATACTCTTCTGATGAATATTAATCGCATCGACGCTAAACATAAATTGCATAGTAATCCAGATTATCAAGAACGCCTGAATCTAGCGGCTGAATTGAGCCTCTCGGAACGCACCCTACCCTTGTTACTGACTTTAACGAATGCGGAACGACAAGCACTCAATGAACAAGTCAGAGAGGGTTTAAAACAAAAGAATTTTCTGGGCATTAATGGAGTCAATCTTCCCACATTACAAGCTTTGGGGTTAAGCCAAACAGAAAAAAGTCAGCCTAATCTTTATCAGCCGGGAGATATTGTACGGTTTAATATTGCAGCAGCAAAGACATTATTTGACAAAGGATATCATAGCAAAGGGCGTTATTTTGAGGTTTTAAGCGTTGATTTAAGTACCTCTTTAATAACCCTGCAAGACGCACATCAACATAAAACGACCTGGAACCCCAGTACTGAGAAAAACCTAAAACAAATCGATGTTTTTAGAGTTTTTGAGCGAGAACTTAGGACAGGTGACAAGCTGGTTTGGACACGAACCTTAAAAGATACCCACGATAAAGCCTTAAATAGGATTAAAAATCAAAGTGCTTTCGTGGTGTCAATATCTAAAGAATCGGTTAGTGTCGCCTTACAAAACGGTAAAATGACCACATTTAACCCAAGTGATCCTCAGCAACAACATTGGGATTATGGCTATGCTGTTATGTTAAAAAATGGGACGGGGGGTATTCCCAAAGAATCGGTATTTGTTTTACAAAGCGACAAAATAGATTATAAAACACTCGCAACTCTTCAAGAATCTTTAGAACACCTTCGGGAACATAAAAAGGCTACAACCGTTGTTTGTAATGATATTGAAAAATTAAAAGAAACGGTAGCAGCAGGTGGTATTGAAAATATTTCAGAACGTAAGTCAGAAATACCTTATTTAAGACATGAAGCTTTATCTGAACATCAAAGCACGGTGACACAACCAATATTTCATGGGTTACAAGGAGAATTCTTAAAAGCCAATCAATTAAATCCAGAGTTTTTACCACAAAATCTTGACAATTTTGACAACCTTCAGCGCGATTATTCGCCTGAATTTAGACTGGCCTGTGATGTGGTTGATCAGGTTTGTTTATACCATTCAGAGCGAGATGCGGTTTTAGATTTACAAGCATTAAAACTAGAAGCAGCACAACTCGGTGGTCTTAAAACGCCCCTGAAATGTATTGAAGACGCATTTAATTTAGCCATCAAAAAAGAATGGTTAATTCCCTTGCCAAAAAAGTTAGATTCCAATAAAGAGTATGTCACCACACGTCACACCCTTCTCATGGAAAAGCTTTGTATTCAAAAAATGAACGAAGGTAAAAACCAGTTAACCCCTATCATGATGCCGGATGCTCCTGCATTAAAAATCCTGGCAGCAGCATCCAACTTTACGCGTAGCCAAAAAAAGGCTATTCATTTAATTTTAACTACATCAGATAGATTTGTGGCTGTTCAAGGCATTGCGGGTGCGGGTAAAACAACTGCGCTTAAAGAAATCAATCAACAGTGCTTAACCGTTGGCTTTAAAACCCTGGTGTTAGCAAATATGGGGGGTGCTAAAAATCAAGCGAAGCATAGCTCTGATATGAATGCTATGACCACAGCAGCGTTTTTAACCAAACTAGAACCTTTATTGAGCAAAGATGTAGAAAAAGCTAAACAAGACTATGGTAACAATCAATTAATTATTCTCGATGAAGCTTCCTTTGTTTCTACACCCGAAATGTTTAGGTTGGAAACAGTGGTCAATCAACTCAATGCACGATTATGTTTAACAGGGGATTTTAAGCAAATAGGCTCCATAGGCCAAGGCGATGCCTTTAGCGATACCTTAGCTTATGGCATCCAACACGTTGCGATGACTGAAAATGTGCGTTTAAACAGTCCTACCGCCCTTGCTGCCACAAAAAGTATTTATGCCGGGGATATAGAAAAAACCCTTGACTTTCTTCAAGACCGCATTGAAGAAATACCCGTTAAAACAGAAGCCTTACAAAAGATAGTGGAAACCTATTTTTTAGTGCGAGACTTAAGAAAAACTGAACCCGTAGTCATTACACCTTTAAACGAAGATAGAGCTTTTGTGAATGATAGCATTAGAGCTTTACGCAAAGAGAAAAATGAATTAACGGGTGATGCCTTAAAAACACAGGTTTATTTATCCACAGATAGACGCGAGATTGAGAAAAGAAACATTGAAGCTTATGAATCAACGGATATTATTCGCTTTAGCAGCAACCATCCCCGGTTGGGGGTAAAAGCAGGTGACTATGTCACAGTCCTAGAGATTGATGCTAAGCATCATCGCTTGCATTTAAAAAATGAAAATAATCAAACCTTTTATTGGTCACCCAAAAACCTACAAAAAGCCTCTGACATTGAAATTTATAAGCAAGAAACTCGGGAGTTTCTATGTAATGACACGATCATTTTTAAAAGAAATAATGAATCACAGGGGATTTTTAATGGAGATAAGGCCATTGTTCTAAAAATTGAAAAGTCTAACCTAACCGTTGTATTAGAAAATGATCAAATAATCACTTTAGATCTAACTCAAAAAGCAAACCAACATCTAGATTACGGGTATGCTTTAACACCTTCGGCTACACAAAGCCGAAATATCAAATACGTTATTGCTTACGGAGAAAGCCCAAAACCCTATGCCAGAAAAACATCGGAGCTTAAGGTAGGGGATGTTGTCATTGTTCCTTCGGAGCCAAATGAGAAAAATTCCGTTGAACAGACGTATGCCAAGTTAGGTGAGGTGGTAGCCTTAGACGGGCATAATCTAACACTGAGAGTTGCTGACCACCTCAAAACTATTCTAACAAACAAAGATGAGATATGGGAATATTTTCCGCCATTTGAAGACCGTCAAGACCGTGAGTTGCCACTCTCTACTTCTCAACAAAGCTTTTTGGTTCAACTTACCCGGGGAGACTGGTTTTACCTCATTGTTGCTCATGCCCGCGATTTTAAAAAAACCTTAGAGAAACATGAGCGAATGAAACAATCGGCCTTAAGCTATGTAGATTCGAATTGGCAACGATTAAGAGAAAGTGTCAATCGATTGGTTGAAAATATTAGCGGTAAAGCGGGTATCAAAGAACTGCAACCTTCTGTTTCAAATCATTCCCCTCTTCGAAAGCAAGTGAAGCATTCGTTTTCCATGCCTCAAAAACCAAAAGATTACATTGATAAGGATGCGCTAAATGCACATTTAGAGCGCAATATTTTAGATTATGCCACAGCGTGGCTAGGCAATCCCAGTAAAAAAAGTGCTAAAGAAGTGAGATGGGGTTCTAAAGGATCACTTTGTGTGAATCTTTTAGGTACAAAAGCAGGTCTTTGGAAAAATCATGAAACAGGAGAAAGCGGTAAAGGGCTTATCTCATTGTATATGGCTATTCATAGTGTGGATTTTAAAACAGCGTTAAAAGAGCTAGGATATCGCGCGGGTTTAGGTAACAAAGCATTTACCGATCATGATTATAAACACAAAGACCAAGAGCGAGATTTAAAAGCAGAACAGGCACAACTCAACAAAAGAATAAATTATGCACGGCAACAATATCGAAATACCTTGCCCTTAAAGGGAACCCTTGCGGAAAAGTATTTACGCGAATTTAGAGGCATCACAGGAGAATTACCCAGTAATTTTAGATTTAGTCCTGGCATTAAGCATTTAGACACTCAAAAACTAACCCCTGCTTTGGTGGCACCTATTCACAATAAAGATAATAAAATGACCGCGATAGTGCGGATCTTTTTAAATGCAGATGGCAGCAAATTATCTGATACTTATAAAAATCAAGACGGCGAACTCAAAAAAGCGACGGATAAAGCCAACTTAGGCGTATCGGGTAATGGTGCTGTGATTGTACAGAAAGGGTCATCAAGAACCGTATGGATAGCAGAAGGTGTTGAAACAGCCCTGAGTGTTGCCAAAGCCATGCCCGATCATACGGTTATGGCAAGTCTCTCTATTTCTCAATTTAAAAATATGCCTCTGAGCGACACTATCCAAACAGTTGTTATCTGCGCCGATAATGATCCGCCGAGTTCTCAGGGCAAAAAAAATATCTCTGATGCGGTTTCGCATTATTTGTCATTAGGGAAACAGGTATTTGTTACGATGCCACCTGAGATACCTATGGGGACAAAAAAATATGATTTTAATGATCTCTTAAAAAAAAGTGGCGTTTTAAGGGTCAGAGATGTGCTGAACACCCGGATAGAAATTAAAAGCCCGGCGTTATTAAACAACCCCGAAACAAGTTTGCTAATCGATTTGGAAAAAATAAAAGGCGTTGGGTTAGAAACGTCCCAGAAATTGCCCCCTGTTTCATCAAAAACAGAAATTCAATTAGAGCGGTAACCGACTTTATATTTTATGCAATTTTGTTTTGATAGATAAATATGACGTTGATGGATATTTGTAATTACCCCCTTTAACTATGCTGTTCAAAAATACACGGCCCAAGTTCTATAAGTATTATTGTATAGATCCTCAATGGTTGCGGGAGCCTACTCGTTAGAGGATTGTCCTAAAATTTTTTCTATCGCCTGCCTGCTCCTTTCATGAGCTGCACGATCGCGTTCTAAGCTTTCTTCAGAATGCTCTATTTGATCTTTAAGCAAATAGTAACAGGTAACGACATTTTGTAATATTTTGTATTGGATCTTATTGTTGAGTTCTATGGCTGCTTTCTCGGGATTTAAAAAATCCAAGCGGGGGTTTTGGAGGGCTTCACTTAATAAAATGCGGATGGTTTCACTAACGCCAATGCTTCCCATTTCTTCCGATTTTGATTCCAATTGCTCATACAAAACTTTCGGCAACCGTATTGAAGTTGAATACTTGGTTTCAATTTCTTTTCTCATGTTAATTTCTCCAAAAAGAAGTGTAATACACGTGTATTACATTATAACTTGTTTGTAATACAAATGTAATACAAATCTTGATTTATAACAGATTGATTTTTAAAATGTTTACAAGTGTAATACAAATTGTATTACGTTTGTATTACAGTGTATTTTTTTGTATTACAAAACACTTGTAAAAATATAAGCAAGAAATTTCAAAA
Source organism: Pseudomonadota bacterium (assembly GCA_052034335.1). Lineage (GTDB taxonomy): Bacteria > Pseudomonadota > Gammaproteobacteria > UBA6186 > Azoamicaceae > CADEGZ01. Next base: position 11,637 of record JBPOIR010000127.1, read on the forward strand.
AAGCCTATAAAAATAGGTAAAAAGTGACGATTTTAGGCCGGTGCGTCCGGTGTGCGAGAATTTTAGTGATATGCTTTAGTGATTTCGTCTTGTGGATTGCTTTACTTGATTTTCGGCTAATGCGGCCTTTTAAGCATAACAAGGGGCGGGTTTAATGCCGAGATTCCCCTAAGAATGTAACAAAGCAATATTCTACCTTTGAAGCTCTGTGAATTAAAGAGATGATTTGAATGTATAGATTGCATGGCTGCCCCATCAAAAAAATTTTAAAATTTGTTGTTGTATATTATAAAACGTTGTGGGCAGAGTGTGGTAAAGCTGTGAACAAGATCGTGGGCAACTTGTAAAGTTGTCCACACTTGTTCATCAGCTTTTCCACACGCCTCGTAGAGCTGCCCACAACTACTTTAAATTGCAATGCGCTTAAATTGACGATCAGGGTTGGTGTAAAAATACCCTGAAAAAAACGGTATTTTTTGAAAAAAAGCGTGTAAAAAACCTTGCATATTTTTATGCATTATACTATATTAATAGTATGTTCTTAGAAATAAGAACATAGATAGCCGGGTATAAAAATGCTTCTAACATTTTCATACCCTCACATTCAGACCACCACTTTAAGGAGAGTCCAAACATGACTGCTATCAATAATAGTTTACCTGCCTTTAGCTTCAATGATCAACCCCAAATTTATGTCGCTTGTTTAGCGTCATATAATAACGGCGAATTGCACGGCCAATGGATTGATGCAACCCAAGAAGTCGAAGAAATTAAAAAACAGATCGCTATGATGTTATCGGACAGTCCCGAACCAGGCGCTGAGGAGTACGTAATACACGATGACATGGGATTTTATGATTTAGAAATTGAAGAATATGACAGTATTGAAGACGTCCAGGAAAAAGCGATGTTTATATTAGAACATGGAGAGCTAGGCGCTAAGGTGGCCGCCTATTATGGCGGAGACCTAGAAGATGCCCAAAAGTCAATGAATGAAAATTACCAAGACGCATATAAAAGTGAATTAGATTACGCCATCGCATTTTTTGATGAATGCTACTTAGATACAGTTCCAGAAAGTGTCCGGTTTTACATTGACTATGAGAGCTTTAAAACTGACATTTTTATTGATACTTGCTTTTCTATCGAGCTAGGGGGCAAGAGTCATATCTTTTTTCAACATTGAGGGGGAGGGGGATTTAAGACGTCCCCCGTATTTTATCGCACGAGAGACGCTATGAGATAGCCGGGTGTAAAAATGCTAGACACATTTTCACACCCCCACAATCAGACTGACAGATTAAGGAGAGTCCAACCATGGTTACTATCTATACCACTGTATCCGGTTTTCGTTACCTTGGCAATATCACCCATTTCAATACTAACAACGAGCAACCAGAAATTTTTGTTGCTTGTTTAGACTCATATGATAATGGCAAAGTTTATGGCCTTTGGATTAATGCCAGACAAGAAATAGAAGAAATTAAGCGACAGATTTCTAGTATGTTAAGTGGCAGCCATTATCTAGATCCAGACGCTGAACCAGGGGCTAGGATGTATGCTATACATTCCCATAAAGGATTTTATGACTTACAACTTGATGTCCATGCCGATATTGAAGACATCCGCGCACAAGCTTTGTTTATTGCAAGGCACGGTGAACTAGGCGCTAAGCTAATCGTCCATTATGAGGGAACGCTAGAAGCTGCCGAAGAGGTAATAAACGAACGTTACCAAGGCGAATATGAAAGCCAATTGGAGTACGCAACCCAACTGTTTGATAAGCTTTATGTAAATACAATTCCAGAACATCTTCGATTTTGCATTGATTACGAAGCTTTTAAGAGGACTATTTTTTGGCACTATTTTTTTTCTATCGAGCTAGAAGGCAAAACCCATGTGTTTTTTGAATATTTAGGGGATTGGGATTTTAAACAATGCCTTGATGATTTTTTAAAACCTTTAGTTGACAATCAATCGTCTTTAGCTATTAGTCCCACGCTGGAAAAACGATTTTCCATTTTTGCCTTAGAGCTTGAGGCAAAAGTAGCCGCATGGTCAGAGCAAAATGAAGCTTCGTATTACGCGGGGTATCATAACCGCATTGCAGCATTGGAAAAATGCGTCAATGGATTCCACACCTTTTTTAATCATTTAGTGGATACATGGATTCAAAGCACTGAGATTTTGCAAAGTGAAACCGCAGGGTTTGATTTGTTGAAAGCCATTCAACAATTGCGTAACCGCATGATAGAGAAACATGGATGTGACCTTGATAAAGCAATACGAGTAGCAAGGGTAGAGTATGGTTACGGTGGTGATGAGGAAGCAGAATACGAGCATGGCGGCTAAATGATCAATGGGAATTTAAGCTTTATTGATTACCACTATGTAATGTAACCCAATTTAAAAGGAAACTTAATATGACCATGACTAAACGAGATGCTTTAAATGTTCTTGGGATTGCTTTAGAAGAGATAACACCTGAAATCACTAAACAAGCTTATAGAAAATCAGCACAACAATATCACCCAGATCGTAACCCAGCAGGCACTGAGATGATGAAATTAGTGAACGCTGCTTATGAAGTGTTAAAGGATTTTACAGGTAAAGTTTTATTAGAAACGCCTGATTCATTTAAGTACGGCGAGAAAATAAACGAGGCATTAAATGCGATTATGGGCTTAGGTTTAAAAATTGAAATTTGCGGGACTTGGGTTTGGGTGTCTGGCAATACTAAAGTACATAAAGAAAAATTAAAAGCGGCCAAGTTTATTTGGTCTAGCAAAAAAACGTGTTGGTATTTTAGAGCCGAAGGTTATAAATCACGCAATCATAAATCCTGGTCTATGGCGAAAATTCAAGAGGTCTACGGTAGCAAATTAGTTCAGGACGAGCAACAAAAGATTGCGCGGTGTGCGTAAAGCAAGTGTTTTTTATGGCAATAAATTCTAGGAGATATGCAAATGAGTGATGAAATGAAAAATTTTTTTGGAGAAAACATACATGTTTATACGCGCGCTCAAGCGTTAGAGGATGGGGTTTTGGTCGATGTTTCCGAAACCGCACGGGAGGCGGGTTTTAAAATACCGGTAGCGGTGACTCGCGCCGTTTGGGATCAGTACATCGCCTGGACCGATGAAGATACCCATAATCAAACTATCCAAGATGAGTCAGGTAGGTTATGGGATGTTTTGTGGATGTTGATGTGCGCTATTAAAATGCGCCGTTCAGAGGCGGATCAGGTTATTTATGAATTATATGTGATCTCGCGTGACGGTAAAAGCCGTACTGCAAAATGCATAAAGCTTAAATCGTCTATTGGAGGCGGAGACAAAAGAGAGCCTGTGATCACCATCATGTTGCCTACTGAAGATTGAAACATTTAAACGAACTTAAGAATTAAAAGGGTTTTTAGGAAAGTATACGCAATTATCCCTAAAACCAGGCAGCTAATTTAAGGAGGTTCCAATTATGGTTAATATCGATAATAGTTTATCCACTGTTTGTCATGCTATTCATGCAGACATTCAACCGAAGAAATCAAGAAACGCAACTAGCGACAATATTACAAAAATCGAACATGTTTGTAAACGCGAGTCTAATGATTGTTCCAAATCATCCCAGGATGCCGAACAAGTGCTTGATGTTAAGCTTGGATATGCGCCCGCTGAATTCAAAGATGCTCGTTTCAAGGATAAGAAGATTAGGATCCACGACCCGGTTGAATTATATACCCGTGAAGCCCGAGTATTTGGGTTGCTCAATCGCCAACAGGAAATCAGCCTTGCAAAAAGCATAGAAGAAAGTAGTCGAGAAATACTGCTTGCAGTTGCCGCTTACCCTGCTTCCCTCGA
>JBPOIR010000131.1:0-9944 GCA_052034335.1 Pseudomonadota bacterium
GCAACATTAATACGGGTAATGCCAACCGCATCGTATAAGGGCTTTAAAGCCACCAGCATTTGCATCGTTGAGCAATTGGGATTAGCAATAATACCGCGATTTCTAAACTCAGCGATATCTTCTGAATTCACCTCTGTAATAACCAAAGGAACATCATCCATCTGTCTGAAATAAGAGGTATTATCGATAACAATACAACCTGCTTCCGCCGCTTTTTCTGCGTAAATAGCAGAGACTTTTGAACCTGCCGAAAAAAGCGCAATCTGCACTGTTGAAAAATCAAATTGTTCGACATCTTCAACAAGATAGGATTTTTTTTTAAAAAGAACCGTTTCACCCGCCGATCGATGACTGGCTAAAGGATAAAGTTTTAGCACAGGGAACAGTCGTTCCTCTAAAATCGAAATCATGGCTTCACCCACCGTACCGGTAGCGCCTACAACAGCAACATTAAATTTTTTTGAATTTTTCATATGACTCTTTAAGATCCTTGTCTTAACATAAAAATAGCTATCCCAACAACCCCAATCAAAATTAAAGCCAAAAGCCCGAGGGTTGTAAAACTACGGCTTAAATTTACTTTTGAAAATGCTTCAGGATTACCTTTAATCGTACGATACATCATCCATATTAAAAAACCAAATCCGCAAACGGTTAAGAGCCCTGCCAACATGATTTGTCCTCCGCATACAATAAAAATACACCTTGACCACCGTTTTTAAAGTCTAACCAGATACCGGGAAAATCCGGATATTGGCTTTTAAGGGCTTCCTCTGTATTACCCACTTCCACAAACAAAAGTCCCTTTTCTGTAAGATAATTTGGCGCTTCACGCAGGATCTGTTTTACAATCGCTAAACCATCCGAGCCAGCAGCTAATGCCAAACGCGGTTCCCAATGATACTCGGGAGGTAAACTCCGCATTTCCGCGCTATCGACATAGGGTGGGTTAGAGATAATAATATCATAACGTTTTCCCGCACACCCCGAAAAGAGATCAGCGTGGATCAGATTAACACGTGTTTCGCAATCCTGTAATATGCAATTTTTACGCGCGACATCTAATGCATCTTCAGAAATATCAACCGCGTCGACAATCGCGTTTTCAAAAACTTTTGCACACGCGATGGCAATACAGCCACTCCCCGTACACAGATCTAACACACGGTGCACCGTGTGTTTGCCCAACCACGGCTGAAATCTATTTAAAATAAGTTCCGCCATGGGCGATCGCGGAATAATCACCCGTTCATCGACATAAAATTTTTGGTGTGCAAACCAAGCCTCATGCGTCAGATAAGGCACGGGCGTTCTTGTTGTAATGCGTTGGTTAACCAGTTTTAAATAAGTTTCTTTTTCCTGAGCAGTCAGCACCCGCTCTCCAACGCAGGCATCGACATCGGGAGGCAACTTCAAAACATATAAAGCCAGAGCCACGGCTTCGTCCCAGGCATTGTTAGTACCATGCCCATAATAGAGCTTTGCCATCTTAAAAGACTGCTCTGCCCACTTTAAAACCGCATTTAGGGTTGTTAATTCCACAAAGACCCCTTAACATAGAACCAGGGCAGACACTGAGATCCGCCCCTACAATTGGATAAAAAGCCATTTTCCGCTCAAAAGGTTTTCGGATCAATGGTTTAGAAATATTAAGTTAATTAACTAGGATATTTCATGGCACACAGTGATAGACGCATATTAGAGAATAACCGGGATTTTACCTACCCGCTTTCCGCTGCCCACAAATTCATTCATTTGTACTATCACTTAAAACGACCCAACACGGAACAACGTACCATTCTCGCAACGGCGTATTACACGCTCGCTACACAAAACAATATTTCTTGCCATCGACAAAAAATGCACGTGAATTCGGCTATCACGCTTTTAAAAAATATTACTCTTCAGAAGAGAAGCAATTTGTGGGGTTCGCAAATTGCGCGTGCCTATTTTAAACGCGCAGAGTTATTAGAAGCCAAAGAGGCATTTGCACTGGCAACAAATGACTATGTCGATACTATTGCTGTGTTAGAGCAATTTGAAAGTGAACAGATCCTCGATGAGGCTGATCGTCTCTTAATTGCGCAATCCGCGATCTCTATTGCAGATCTTATCGTCAACGAACAAATTGATGATAAAGCACTTAATTTAAACCACCCCTTATTTTATATTAATAAAGCTTTAGAATATCTACGCGCATTTCCGGAACCCAACGATGATATTTTATCAACATATGCTTATGCACACCAAATTGCGGGCATTTCTTTAAGCGTTTTCCACTTTGAAGAATCTAAAGAAGCGTTTCGCGTTGCGTTACTTATGGCGTTTAAAACAGAAGCTATTGGGATAAGCCCGCTTTTGACCGATATTTATACCTGTTTAGGGTTGTTGTACGAACAACAATACGAAAGCTGCCCTATCAAAAAAGCGCCTGAATATTTGCTGGATCATGCCATGATTTATTTTGGCCTGGCGCTTTTGTTTAGTCCCAAAGAAACCGAACAGGATGATGAAGACGTTTTAACATTAGATTCTTTTTTTGATCTGATCTATCGCGTTTTAGATCCCTATATTTCTCCTCTTTCGCATCAGTTAACGTGTGACCTCATCGATGCGGTGATTTATGCTTATTACTGCATTGTGAATAAGAGCCTACCCAATAAAATATTGCAAGATGAACTAAACCAAGCCGATACGCTTAGTCACTTTGCACAACATCTTTATTGGCTAGTCTCTGAAGCTTATCGTAAACAAAATCCCAGAGTTGGATTAAATTTTCTCGAGATCCTGCCACAACCTGAATATGAAAATAAACTCTATGCAGAAGATATTTTAAGTATCATTGCGCAAAAGAAGTCAAATAATGTTTATTATTTGACTTCGAAAAAGTAAAAGAAAGATACGCGAGTTTTTACCTCTGTGTGCCTAACCGCTTAAGGTGTACTCTTTTTTTTCATTGAGCTCGGTGTTTTCTCATTCTCTTCTACTTCCTGGTCGCTAGGGCTAATGGGTCTTCCATTTGGCGTGTGAATTATCACTGGAGAAGGCGTAGCGCTTGTTGTTGTATTAGCTGCTATATTTTGGCTTTTCGTATCTTTATCTCTTTGAGGTGTAAAGATACTTCTTTTCAAAATGAGGCAGGTCACATTGTCCACCGTGAAATTAACACAGTAAGAAATCGGCATTTTGGTCTCCATGTTGATGCTTTTATTGTAATGCCAAATCACATCCATGCGATTATTGTAATTGAACCAGGTCGGACACGGCGGTCCGACCCTACGGATTTTTCACTGGCGGATGTTATCAGAAACATTAAAACTTTTACGACAACTGAATACATGCATGGGGTACATACAAAAATGATTAGCGACAATAATAATTACCGAGAAACGACAATTATAATTCCCTAAATGACATGAGGTTATGTCGTATAATTAGCACGGAAACAAGCTGTATATGAAATCAGTATGCCATCTAGATTTGACCCCATTGTTTCTTTCCCACTTGTATTTTATCCCACTTTCTATTAACATAAAGACTGTCAGCAATATATTTTTAAGGGTTAATGTTATGTTACCAAAAATGGTAAGGCCGGATGCTAAAGGTAGAATTACGCTAGGGCACTTAGCCGATGGCGTGAGTGGGTATATGATTACTCAAACCAAAGATCATCAGCTTATTTTAAAACCCTATGTAGAAGTTCTAGCCAACGAAAAATGGCTCTTAGATAACAAACTCGCATTAAAGCAAGTGTCTCAAGGTTTAAAAGATGCGGCAGCCGGCCGTGTTTCTGAAAAAGGCAGCTTTGCTAAATTTGTTGATGATGATATTGAATAATGCCATTTAAATTATTATTTACAGATCACGCTAACACTGATTTTGATAGTTTAGAAAAAAACAAAAGTCTTTCAAAACGTTTTAAAGCCGTGAGAAAGGCGCTAGGGTATTTAGAAACCAACCCGCGCCACCCAAGCTTAAATACACACAAATATGAGTCTATCAGTGGCCCAAATGGTGAATCCGTTTTTGAAGCTTATGCTGAAAACAAAACACCCTCAGCCTATCGCATTTTTTCGTACTATGGATCAGGTAAAAAACAAATCATTATATTAGCAATAACACCACATCCTTAACTCCACTTGCATGTGACTTAAAATCGACAAGTTGTTGTTTTAAAGTCATGCGTGTACCCAAGAAAAAAGCAAATAATAAAAATACTATTTGCCTTTAAATAAACAATCTGTATATAAAATCAGCATGGTATCTAGATTTGACCCCCATTGTCCGATGCTATATTTATGATTGATTGGATAATCCAAAAATTTGGGCATTGGCTACTCTCCAATGCGCCGACCAAACGCGCTTATCTTTGCGACTTTAAGCAAATTTGCAATAAAATCCAGCCTGGAGATGTATTGCTTATTGAAGGTCGTAATCGCATTAGCGGCATCATTAAGGAGATCACGCAAAGTCCTTGGTCTCATGCAGCGCTCTATATTGGCAATATCCATGAAATTCAAAATTCACCGCTTAAAAAATTGATCTCAACTTATACTCAGCAACACGCACTATCGATAAAAACATTATCAGGACATTTATTAATTGAAACAGATATTGGTGTGGGTACAACGGTTTCTCTTATCGAAAAATATCAGGAAGATCATATTCGCATTTTAAGACCGCATGGAATATTTCCTGAAGATATTCAAAATGTCATTGCTTATATGATAAGTCATTTAGGCTCCCATTATGATTTGCGTCACGTATTCGATCTGGCACGATTTTTATTGCCTTGGCGATTTTTTCCTAGAAAATGGCGGTCATCTTTATTTGAACATAATGCCTTAAAGCCCACACGAGAAATTTGCTCTTCACTCATTGCAGAAGCATTTCAATCTGTTGGATTTCCGGTTTTACCTTTTGTTGTTGAAACAGAAGGCAAACCCTTAGAATTAGTCCAACGAAACTCAAAATTATTTACACCCTCTGATTTTGATTATTCACCGTATTTTGACGTCATTAAATACCCCATTTTTCCACTCGGTATAGAGATGTCATACAAAAATTTGCCCTGGAAAAAGGGTGATTTTAACAAAAGCGATTATTTACAAATTTCAAAAGACTAAAAAGACCTGGTGATAAGGAACGAAGCGCCGGGTGAATGATTGGCACCTGTATATGGAACAGCACAAAAAACAAAAAGTTTAAAGGCTATTTAGAAAACCTTTCTGGAAATTGTTTGGTAATTCCATTGGTTAATATGTCTGAAAACACTAGCATATGCGTATGGTTTTTGTCATAATTGTCTATATCGTCTTGCCAACTCATCGATAATCGTGCGCTGATCTCAGCAGTAGTCAGTTCTAAATATTTATGCAGCATATCCGCAATCTCTCTCCTAGACCAATCAGAATTCGTTGCACTCAAAAACTCTGCTATCTCATCCGCATTTGTCTTCCATTTATTTTCCTCTTCACTTAAAAGTTCTTTATTATTATCATTAGCCGCTTGGATCACCTGAGAAGTAATCAGGATATGATTTCTAAGAAGTGCAGATAATTTCTTTCCTGCTGCTTCTCCATAATAAGGTTTGATAGCATTACCAATGTCATCTTGATTTTTTAATAATCTTTTTGCAACAGGTACAACATCTTTCAGATTCCCAAGCACGCTTACAATATAATCTCTTGTATATGTCGTATGATCGCCCCATAGCTTCCGCATATCCATTGTAAGCGCGACTTGTGCATTCGAATATTGTATTGCGTTATTGGTCTCGTAGCTAGAGCTCGGGTAGGCCCATGTCATATCGCTTGTCGCCATTATCGCAGATAACAATAGAGCAATCGAAATTCGTTTTTTCATTTCACAGTCCTCCCTAACCTATTTGACGTAATTGGAAAATTAAATCTGTTGATATACTCATTTGTCTCTCGCCTCGTGCTCGGTTCTTTGCCAATGAACGCCTTTTTTAAACAAGTCTATTGTCATTTGTTCTATCAAAGCAAAACTAAGCACAAACATACTCACAAAAAAGTTCAAGTATGCAAAAGGCAATAGTCTGATACGATTTCCAATGACATCTCGTAAATTGTCGAGATGCACTGCCGCCGCAATTTCAAAAAATATGGTAAAATTTCCCATCCCAATAAAGAAAATAAGAATAATAAATTCAAAAGCAGTAGATACCCCTGGGATAATATTAAACAGGTAAGCGATGGTAAAAATTACCCACCCTGCTAACAAAAGCGGTGAAATTAAAAATGTACACAATAACAACATACCGTCAATACGAGCCCATATCCCTAATCGACTATTGAAAAGCGTTTTAAACAAATAATGTAAACAAACTTGATTGTGGCCTTTTGCCCAACGTTTAATTTGTCTTATTCGTACAGGCCAGGTTTCTGGACACAACTCGAGGCATTCCGCGTTATTTTGATACACTGAAATCCAGCCATTACTTAACAAACGAAAGGTTATTTCGGTATCCTCTGCCAAAAAATCTTCCTGCCAACCACCTACCTCAACTAAGGCGCTGCTTCTAATCCCCCCCGCTGTTCCTCCATATTGTGGAATGGTATACATGTTTTCTCTCGCTTGTTGATTAACCTGATATCCCCCACAACGCTCCATATCAATTAATCGTGTTAAAAGGTTTTTATCAACGTTTCCAGGGATCACTCTTCCCATCACTAACCCTACCTCTGGATCAAAGAAAGGGCAAACAAGCTTTTTTATCAAAAATGGACTCAGAACATAATCTGCATCAAAAACCAATGTTATTGCGCCTCTCACCAAAGGCATGGCATAGAGTAAAGCAGCGCTTTTACCATTCGTTCCTTCTGTGCGATGACAGTGAATAAATTGACCCGGATAGTTTTTAACATATTCTTCAATAATCTCTCCTGTTTTATCTTCCGAACGATCATTTATAATAACAACTTGTAAAAGTTCCTTGGGATAATCAACTTTTACAATGCTCGATAATAAATCTCCTATGACTTTTTCTTCATTGTGTGCAGCGGTTAAAATAGTAACGCTTGGCCAGTTTGCCTCAACAATTTCGGCATAAAGATTATGCTGTGTTCCAAACATTCTGCTAAAAGCAAACAAATAATGACGAAGCACATAAATAAATAATATGAATAGTATGATATACAATGGAATAAGAAGCGCTAACCTTAAACCATCGCTCATTTGGACGGGCACCAGATAAAAATCAGGGCTTACCATATTACTACATATCTCTAAACTTAAAAGTTAAAATGGCGCACATTGAAACTCAAGATTTCTTGATTTCCCAGATGATACCACCCAATATTGTTCATTCTCACGAATAAACCCCTTGCCAACAGTAACCGCAGGTTTTTTACAAACATCTTTCCTGATCAACCATGTCTGACCCTCTAAGTTTTCAGGATGCGTAGCTTTAATCGTTTGATAATTTTCATTACGCTCTATTTCCCAGGACACCTTTCTGCGCTTATTCAAAAACTTTGCCAAATCAACCATGCTATACCATCTAAAAACCCCTATAGTAGAAAGTGTTTTTGCTTCAGCTAACCATGCTTTTAAAGACTCCAGGTATTGTGGAAAAAATTTAAAATCAGAAGGATGAAAGTACATAAGACGCGCCTGATGATTTAATGCAACAAATTGTGTACACGCTACCAACCATTCACTGACATTATCCACGGGCAAATTTGCAAAACCAAAATCCCGAATAGATGCATTAGTGCCAAACGGTAAAGCCGGAAAAGACCATAAGTTCGGATTATCAAATACCCCGTTTCTGAAATTTCGTGTGGGTCCAGCGCCAGCGTTGCTAAGCGTATAATAACCGAGAAAACCCTGCTGTTCTAAATATCGCGTCGCCCAATTGGGTTGATTACCCTCGCTAGGCATATATTCCAATACTTTTTGGTTCATAATTTTTTCAATGGCATTCACATTTATCGTAATATATTTTTGAAACTCTGCTTGATTATACTCACTTATATTAAGGCCAAAATAATTATGAAACCATCCACCATCACTGCCTATCGCGTTACCTAATGCTGCAAAATAATGCATCCACTGCTGTGCTTTGGGATTATTCAGAATATCTGTACCCTTATTCTCCGGCTCAGAATCTGGGATAAAATTAACAGAGGGACCTGCCGTAATATCAATAGAATAAGGTCCTTGTTTGAATAACCCAGCATCTTCTAGTATTTGAAATTCATCAAAATCAAATTGTGATTCTGTATGCAGATTCATTACAATGCCGCCCACGCCATTAGGTACTGGCGCCAAATAGGGCAGCTTTAACATATTTACGGCAAAATACTTCAAAAATACATGTGCAAGCATGCTATCTGTCTCAGCCCATAAATTAGTCAATGGCAGATTGACAAATAATATTTTTCCTTTTCCAACGTTGACCACTCCTGCGATGAACTGACGATCTACAGTCGTCAACAGCAAAGGAACATCTTCTTTCATGGGTTGTGTAATAAAATGTGGATATTTTAAAATGCCATAGCCATAAGTCGATATACCGCAAAAAGGATTGGTTCCAGCCGGAATGTTTATGGCATCCTTTTCAGACATACACTTTCCAGGCGGAATCCCTAATTCTAGTAAAATATGCTTCTGTTGTCCGACACCCGTGCTTTCGGTTCCCGGAAATTGATCCTGTTGTTCGGCACTGTTTTCAGTTTCCTCATTGTCTTTGACATCTATTCCATACTTAAAATTAAGCATCTCTGAAAACAAAGATCCTTCTTTAAAAGGATTTGCATTAAAATCTTGCGTGCCTGCATCATAAACCAACATCAGATACCCGCCTGATTCAACATAAGACTTCAGTTTTTCGACTAACACATGAGAGGCGCGACTATGAATGATATCCGGCAAAATAATGCCTTTGTAATCCAAAGGTCTTAATTCTTTTGAATAAAGATAGTCATTATCCGATTTAATATCTAGGTGTAACCCATCTTCGAGGGCAATATTCTCCCAACCTTTTAGCAAATTTTCATCGATAGCATTATCCGATTTAAGCAAGAGTAAAGTATCCGAAGATCTTTTTTGCGACATTGAGTAAAAAGCCGCTACGCCAACGATAGCAAAAAAAACAAGAAGAACTAACAGGACAAGTATTTTGTTTTTAACCATGACATATATATAGTTCAATAACACGGCTCTGACAAATCCGAAACACTTCTCATGCAATCTTGATCATTCGCATATTTAGCTTAGACTTAAATTCATATAGGTATAAATTTTTTACCAACAGGTTCCGACAGGTCAAAAATGGAAAAATTTAAGTCTTTATTAAGTTTTGCTTTGGGCGTATGCCTAACCTCAACAACTTTTAAAGTTCTCAGTAATTCCCTCAATACGGGAACGCATTCAAAAGCACTGGCTGCTGTCGCACCGAATACAGCTCCGCCTGTTTCCTCAGCAATAACAGAGGAAATACCGCAACTAAAATCTCTACTTGCTGTAGCAGTACCACCGAAAATGATAGATCTAACTCCTCCTGTTTCTCTAGCACAGCTAGAGAAAGCAGCTTATACGCCTGTTTCTCTCACAATGTCAGATGCAACAGCTCAAGCAACCACGCCTGTTTCTACCATCATCTCAGAGGTGCCCACTCAATCCACTGAAGACGCTGAAGCGAAAAAAAATTGGGACACGGCAGCTAGTACCTATCAGCAAAAAGCAGAGGAGGCAGAAAAAAATGGAGACACCGCAATCAGTGCCTATAAAGCAGAGATTGCTAAAAACCCTAACCGCCCGGACTTATGGAAAAAGATTGCTGATATTGAAAACAAGCTACAACGTCATCAAAATGCTATTGAAGCCTTAAAAAATTCGATAAAGCTCCAACCTCCGAATGCTGAGCTCTATGCGAGTCTATCTGAAACTTATACGCTTACCAACCAACCTAAAGA
>JBPOIR010000016.1:0-10484 GCA_052034335.1 Pseudomonadota bacterium
TGCCGTCAAATCGGTATTTCGCCAACGGAGTGCATCTATATCGGCGATGCCGAACGCGATATTATTGCAGGAAATGCAGCAGGTATGACGACTATCGCCGCGTTATTTGGCTATATCGAAGACATTATACGTGCAAAAGACTGGGGGGCACACCATTACATTCATCACGCAGACGAAATCTTACCCTGGTTTGAAACATGGCAACGCTCAAAAAATGCGCACGCAATAACCTCCTCTTTTGAGCAAGGTATTGTTTGAGCGCGAACCCCTCCCTAGAAAGTGCTTACCAACAGTGCGAAACGCTTGCTCGCACGCACTATGAAAATTTTCCAGTTGCATCCCGCTTTGTGCCAAAAAAAATCCGTCGCCCTATTGCGGTGATTTATGCTTTTGCAAGAAAAGCAGACGATATTGCCGATGAAGGTGATTTAACGGCAGCCGAACGTCTAGAACAGCTTCGGGTTTATTGGCAAAATTTAGAAGCAATAACCCAGGAAATAGCGCTTGCCGATCCTATTTTTATTGCGCTCAAGGATGTTGTCAAAAAACATCCCTCACTTCCCATAACACTTTTTTTCGATCTCCTAACGGCTTTTAAACAAGATGTGACTAAAAAAAAATATCAGAATTTTGAGGAAGTCTTGCGCTATTGCAAACATTCTGCAAATCCCGTTGGTCGATTATTGCTACATCTCACAAACAATGCATCAATAGAAAATTTAGCCTATTCTGATAATATCTGTACCGCTCTGCAACTCATTGATTTTCTACAAGATTTGGATTCTGATTTAACACTTCGCGATCGATGTTATTTGCCACTCGACGAAATGCATGCAATGCATATTGTCAAAGAAGATTTCAAAACACACAAACAGTCTGCTGCAATGCAAAACTTTATAATAACCCAGCTCCTACGAACAGAGCACTTATTACAAAACGGCTCGCCCCTTGGAAAAAACTTAAGGGGTTTATTTGGATTTGAGATCCGGGTCATTATCAATGCAGCCGAGACTATCATTCAACAGTTAAAAAAAAGGTCATGTATATACGAACGCCCCACATTTAAGTTTTGGCATTGGCCAAAGGTCTTGCTCACGGCTTTAAAATAAGGCAGAATGCCAGGCTGACATGCTTTTCATGCTTAACTTCACTTTTTAAAAGGGGCAATTGCAATGTTATTCAGCCGATTTTACGCATTTGGTTATCGATTTAGTCGCTTTACCTCTATTGAAACGGGTATTCGAAACTTGAAATTACAACCATTGGAGAATTTATCATGCGTAACAGAGCAAGCACGAAGTCAAATAACTTAAGCCAATCTTCTAAAAATAAGATCCTGTCTCTTGTCCTCGCCTTCCTTGTAAGCTTCGTCACCTGCCTAGATATCTCAATCGCCGAGCCTCTTACTCAAAAAACAATCGGCATTAGCCAAATCGTAGAGCACCCCGCGCTAGACGCTGTGCGCCAAAGCATGCTGGCCGCTTTAAAAGCGGAGGGATATGAAGCCGGAAAAAACTTAAAGGTGATATACGATAATGCGCAAGGTAATATTGTTACTTCAACACAAATCGCCAATAAATTAATGAGTTCGAAGATTAATCTAGCGGTTGGCATTTCTACACCCTCTGCACAAACCTTGTTCTACGAAGCCAAAAAACATGCTTCAAAAATTCCCATCATATTTAGCGCAGTCAGCGATCCGAAAGCGGCGGGTTTAGAATCTTGTAGCGATTGCCCTATAACAGGCATCACAGATACTGCACATTTAGAGGGGCTGCTTGAACTGATACAGCAGCTAATGCCACAGTTAAAAACACTGGGCTTAATGTATAATGCGGCAGAAACAAATTCTGTTTCGACCATTGGCCGTTTAAAGACATTATTAAAGAAAAATGACATTCACTTTGTTGAAGTCACCGTTAATAAAACGCAGGATGTTGCAGATGCGACAAAAAGCCTCATCGGTAAAGTAGATGCACTCTACTTTCCGCAAGATAATACCCTCGTATCTGCTATCCAAACCATTGTTAACATTGCCTCACAGTCGTCACCGACACTTCCGGTTATTCTGCCTATTTTTACCAGTGATCCTTTACTGGTTCAAAAAGGTGTGTTAGCCGCAGTAGGGTATGATTATCACGATATTGGACGCGAAACTGGCATAATGGTCGCAAAAATTCTAAAGGGAGAGAACCCAAAACAGTTGCCAACCCACAATCCCAGCACGCTGAAAGCCTTTATTAACAGTTCGCTTGCAAAGCGCTTAGGATTAGAGATTCCCTCAAAATTAGAATTTGCTGAAATCGAGGTTACAAAGGATACGCCTTAACTTTATAGTTGTCTTAATTTTATGCTTAATCGGCTATTTTAGGGCAACCCTTTCTGGAAATTCACACTTGAATGTACTAAAGTAAGATGGTGTTTAAGCACATTTACGAAGAACCACAAAACAGGAGTAGTCCTATGTCGGCTCAAAATGAACCCAGTGTGCACAAGGATTCACATAGCAGAGAAAAATTGCTAAAAGCATTATATCTTATTTTATTCTACATTATTGGTTATGTCGTTTGGATTTTAACCGTCGCTATCTCAGTTTTTCAATTTTTCTACAGTATTTTTCTAAAAAATCCCAATCAAAATTTATTGGGTTTCGGAAAAAGTCTGAATCAATATCTGTACGAGATAACACGTTTTATTTCATTTAACACAGATACAAAGCCTTATCCATTTTCACCTTGGCCAAATAGTGATAAATAACTAACACCTTGCAAATGTTGCCCACCCTTGTTAGGGTAACGGAATGGATAATTCAGACCAATATTGCCAAGAAAAAACCGCCAAAAGTGGTTCTAGCTTCTATTACAGCTTCCTCTTCTTACCCGCTGAACAAAAAAAAGCGATTATGGCAGTCTATGCCTTTTGCAGAGAAGTCGATGATATAGTGGATGAATGTACAGACAAAGAAATTGCACAGAAAAAACTTGCTTGGTGGCATACGGAGATCGACCGTGTTTTTACAGATCAGCCCCAACACCCCATTGGAAAAGCGCTTGCACAGATTAAAGATCGCTTTGCACTTAAAAAACATTTATTCGAAGAAATCCTGCAGGGTATGACTATGGATCTCGCTTATCAGGGCTACCAAACTTTTGAAGATTTGCGACTGTATTGCCATTGTGTCGCCAGTGCACCTGGGTTATTAGCCGCCGAAATTTTTGGATACGAAAATTCCAACACGCTAGAGTATGCTAAAAATCTTGGCCTTGCTTTTCAATTAGTCAATATTATTCGAGACGTCGGCGAAGATGCAAATCGCGGCAGAATTTATTTGCCCGAAGATGAACTGGCCAAATTTTCGCTAACATCTCAAGATATTTTAGAAAAAAAATATACCAAGAACTTTCAAAGTTTAATGGTATACCAAGCAACTCGTGCGCGAACTTATTATGAAAAAGCTTTGCTCGCCTTGCCTGAAGCGGATAAATATCAGCAACGATGCGGGATGATTATGGCTGCAATCTATTTTGCGCTTCTAACAGAAATTGAAAAATTACATTTTAAAGTTTTAGAACAACGTGTCAGCTTAACACCCTTACGTAAACTTTGGATTGCTTGGAAAACCCAAAGAACCTTAAAATTTTCTAAAAAAAAGTCGCATGTTTAAATTATCTGAACAAGAAATAGCGTTGGATTCTGCACCCACGCTCGTTGTTGGCGCCGGCTGGGCAGGACTCGCTGCAGCGCTCGCGCTCACCCGACAAGGACATCACGTTATTTTATTAGAAGCAGCCCCACAAGCGGGCGGCCGAGCACGCGGCATTCCCTTTGGATCTTATACGGTTGATAATGGACAACATTTATTCATGGGTGCTTACACAGAAACCCTAACACTCTTAAAATGGCTAAATATTCCAGAAGATGCCGTGTTCGACCGAAAACCCTTTGAATGGTTTATGCTTAACCGACAAGACACTCAAAAACCCATTCATCTAACAGCACCATCACGTGTATCACTGTTAAAAGGACTACTCAGTTTTTGGAAAACCCAGGGGTTTTCATTAAAAGAACGCTTAAGTGCAATAGCATTTTACCGTACAATTTATCATAAAAACTTTCACCTCTCTCAAGATATTTCTGTAAATGAACTCTTGCTGCGTTTTAAACAACCGATTTCTCTTATCGAAAAATTATGGGGACCCATAGCGCTGGCTGCTTTAAGTACGCCTATTCATCAAGCTTCTGCACAGGTATTCGTAAAAATTCTACGCGATATTTTCAACAAAAACATTAAACGGAGTAATACGGAATCTCCTTCCGATTGGTTATTCCCTAAAGTCGATCTCGGCGCATTGTTACCCAATCCAATCATAAAATATATTAAAGAAAAAGGTGGTTCCATTTTTTATCATCAACGCATACAAGGATTAATCATTGAAAATGGCGAATGCAAGGGTGTAAAAACCGCAACACGTACATTTTTTTCAAAGCGCATTATACTGGCAACACCACCCCATGTTTCCGCAAATTTACTCCTATCGAATTCAGAATCTACGGGTTGCTGCAAAAAATTAATCACCCATTTATTAAAATTTCATTATCAGCCCATTACGACTATTTATTTACGCTATCCCCAGCCAATCAATCTTATAAAACCCATGATAGGTTTTATAAATTCAACTCTACAGTGGATGTTTGACCGGCGCTTTGCGGGGCAACCCGATGTATTAAGCATTGTTATCACTGGCAGCGGCCCTCATACTTTACTGTCCCATGCTGAATTAGTTGCGAAGCTCCAACAAGAGTTCAGGAGCATATGCACCAATCTTCAAGTATTGCCAACGCTTCATACCGCGCCGATCGATTATCGTGTTGTAACAGAAAAACGTGCTGCTTTTTCATGTGATGTTGGGATCAATGATTACCGACCTCGAGCTTCGACTCCCCTCGCTAACCTTTGGCTTGCGGGTGACTACACCGAACCTTGCTACCCTGCAACACTCGAAGGCGCAATCCGCAGTGGCATAAAAGCAGCACAACTGATATTATCCAAAGATGCGTTATTTGTTTAATGTTTTTTCTTTTTTCGTTCGCCCAACTCGCTACGCTCAAACAGTGGTTATTGTTGCTATAATCTACTTTTCTAACATAGTTTTTGCAACCGAAACAAATTTTCCCGTCATAGACGGATCCTCGCAAACTATTCTAGAAGCTAAAAACGAACGTCGCATCGGCGATATGATTATGCAGAAAATACATGGAAGTAATTTTTTAATTGCAGATCCCATCGTCAATGAATATTTGCATAGCATAGCCTTGCATTTTACATCGCAACCCCATCTTCGCCACATTAACCTCGATATTTTTGGTGTAAATACCGCGGAATTTAATGCTTTTGCGTTTTTTGGTGGGCACATTGCTGTTCACAGCGGTTTAATTTTGGGTGTAGGTAACGAAAGTGAATTAGTCGCCGTGCTTGCTCATGAAACAGCCCATATCTCACAAAGACATTTAGCTCGTATCATGGAGGCGAACCAAAAAATGCAGCCGATTACCGCTGCAGAAATTCTAGCTGCTATTGCCGTGGGCGCATTGGGCGCACCCGATGCAGGCATACATTTAGCAACCGCCGCCATGGCAGGTCATATGCAAAGCATGATTAATTTTACGCGAGAACATGAAAAAGAAGCCGATCGTGTAGGGATACAAATGCTTTCCGAGACCGAGTTTGATCCCAATGCAATGGCGAGTATTTTTCAACGAATGAAAAAAAATAACCAATATCAAACAGCGCCTCCCGAATATTTACTCACTCACCCCGTGTATGATTCGCGTATAGCGGATGCACAAAATCGCGCTGCTGTATTTAAACAGAAACAAGCAACCGACAGCCTTTCTTTTCATTTAGTACGTGCACGCCTTGAAGTTGCAATGGAAGAAAGTACCCATAAAAAAATACAGCGTCTCAAAGAAAAGCTAGACAGTGGTCGATATCAAAACAAAATAGCCGCGGAATATGCTTATGCACTTTCTTTGCTGAAAAGCCCCAAGCAAGCAACGACAGGCTTAACACGCTTACAAAACCTAAACATACAAAATCCAAATCAATGGATGCTTCAACTCGGCCTTTCTGAAGCAGAACAAGTCACAGGTCAACTCGACTCTGCGGTCAATCGCACAAAACGCTTAGTAGAAGCTTATCCCTCTAATTATGCAATTATCCTACAACACGCAACACTGTTATTGCAAAATAAACAACCTGAAATTGCTATCAAATTGCTTGTTGCACAACGTCAAACGCGCTTTAATGATCCTATATTGCATCAAATGTTAGCGCGTGCTTATAGCCTGTCTCACCAACAAACCGATCTACATCGCTCACAAGCCGAATGGCACTTTGCAAGGGGCGAGTTTAAAGACGCTTTTAAACAACTGGATTTGGCTTTGGAGTATGCGCAGAATAAAAAATCTGTTTCAAATAAAATTCATCAGCGCAAACAAGCGATGCAAGCAATGATAGAAGAACAGAAAGATCTAAAATTATAATTAATGATCATAATCATCTCCCCACTCTAAAGGCGCATCGATATCGTGTACTTGTACCCCCATAGAACGGGCTTCTTGTGCTTTTAAATCAATCGTGCTTCCTGTTGGCATAAATATTTTACCAAAAAACGGCAGGGCAATTAAAATTACTCCTAGAAACACATAGATAATCGGTCTTTCTAGTGGAACGAATTTAGGATTCGAGCGATGTGCCCTAAATAAAGAAAACGCCATAATGGCTAAAAAACACCCAACAACAATGCTCACAAAGTGCAGCAACCGTGTTACCGCATCAGTTCCGACAACCAATGAATCCGCAATACTCGCCAGGGTGGGCTTTTCTGCTGCAAAAGCACTGTCTAATATCAATAAAAACATCAGTAATAGTAATACTCTTTTTTTTATGTTGACAACTTTCATTCCATCAATCCTCTACGTTGCAAGATATAATCTTAAATATTTATCAAAAGATAAAGTGTCTGTGCTCTCTAGTGCCTCTTGTGCCAAAAAAGAATCTTTGACCAATGTGTTGTAAGCCTTAAGCTCTGAAGGAAGCATCTGTTGATTTCGAAAATACTGCTGGTGCTTTAAAGACCAATGACTCGCGAAATCAAAATAAGAACCCCCTTGTGCTTTCATCTCTTTTAATACCTGCGCAGATGGCAAAGCATCTGGCTCTAATACCCGTTTTTTTGCAATCTGACATGCATTTGTAAAGACTGTAGATCCATAGGTTTTATCCAATAACACTGCTACGGCTTCTATCGATGTCAATAATTCCATAGCCCAAGCCACTAATTCACGGGGCTTGCCTTGTCTGTCAAGAAGACTCAACTGTGGTTGACGACCCCGTTTTACAACCTGGCTATGATTGTACTCAATTTGCTGGTCTTCTGCATCTGTTAATAACGGACTATCACTTAATAAACAATAGATTAAAAAAGCATCTAATAGATAAACCATATCCTGTTCTATACCTATCGGTACAAACGGATTAATATCCAAAGCGCGCACTTCGATATATTCTATCCCATCGCGTAAAATCGCAGACATCATTCGCTCTTCGCGACCAGAAACACGTTTGGGGCGCACTAATGCATAATGTTCATTTTCAATTTGAAACACGCAATCGCTGAGTTGATTATATTCACCGTCTTTAAAAACACCTATTTGACGATATTGTGGCACGGATGTATGTACGGCCTTTCGCATTGTTTCCAAAAACGCTGGAAACGTATTATACGAAATTTTATAATCCATTTGCTCTCGATTATGATACCCTAAATCACTCAACCGTAAGGAGGTGGCAAAAGATCCCACATAGGTATCCGAACCACTCACTTCTAAATCTGGCTGATGCTCTGCAAAAAAAGAAGTCGATACTGCCGGTGATGCACCAAAGAATAAAGGCAACAACCAACCAAATCGCAAACTGTTTCGAATCAGGCTGAGATATTGTTCTGATATAAACAGCTGTTTTTTCAACATTGATCCAGAGTCTGCATAATACTTTTGCCAAAAATTGTCCGGCAACGAAAAATTATAATGAATACCTGAAATCGTTTGCATAATTCGACCATAGCGAAACGCTAAACCACGTCTGTAAATATGTTTAAGCCGTCCCAGATTAGAAGAACCATATTCAGCAATCGGAATTTCTGTTTCTTTGGGGAGCGTGCAAGGCATGCTTGCAGACCATAATAATTCATCTTTTAAGTTTTGATTCGTATATAAGTGTAAGGCCTTGAGTATGTCGTAAGGCGCATTCAAATTTTCGGTGGGTGGTGTAATAAATTCTAATAAGGCCTCCGAAAAATCGGTGGTAATCATAGGGTGAGTTAAACTAGATCCCAAGGCTTTAGGGTGTGGTGTCGTACTAATAAGCCCCTGCTTATTTACCCTTAAGCACTCTTTTTCAAACCCGCGTTTTATGCCCGATAAGCTCTGAAGCCAATCGGGAGAATCTAACATTTGTAATCGTTTTAAAAAAGAAGAATTCATTTCGCAACAAGCGTTCTTTTTTGTACTGCATGCAACACATCCGGATGTTTTCTACAGGTTTTATCGTGTTTCATTCTTTGTAAAAAGCTCCAATCAATGTGCACGGCGCGCGTAAAATGCGTTACTGAATCAACATCCCGTGTAAATAAACCATACCAACCATGTAAATATTCGGGATAGCCCCAGGTCTCGTCTGCTTGTTCTGCAATTTGAATCAGGTTGATAGCCCCTAAAACATCACCGCGTTCGAACATCCAAAGCGAGTACCCCACAAAGGCATAAGCTACATCATACCCTTTTAAAGGCCTTGGGCCAAGACTGCCTAATAAAATAAGATTATCTTCTAATCCAATGTCCCGTATTAACCAATTAATTTGCCGCTCTTGAGCAACGGCAACTGCAAAGCGCATTAAATACCACCAGCGGTACTCCTCGTGCTTTCTAAAGGTGTTATGAGATAAACAATCTACAAGTAAGTCGTACAGCCCATTATAATCACTTTTTCTGCGCAGACGCCCGATCGCACAGCAAACAACCGTAAAGGAGTGCTGCAGCAGCCGACCTATAACAGAAAACTTAATTCCATAACTTAAAAATTCAGTCACAACGCCTACAATACCCGACAATGGCAAATATTGAGTTCGATTCTGAATAAGGTCTTTGTATGTTCTACGGTCTTTTGTTTCTTCATTCATAAAAACGTTATCGGCCATAGGCATCGACCCATGAACAGCTTATAAAACAGAACATATGAACAGGCTATTTTTTTGACTCTTTTTTATTGATTTTTTGGCGGAACCCTGATACTTTCCTTCGTGAAAGGCGCTGCGCAAAAATAACTTTCTTTTTTTCAGCCAGGTATTTTTGGGTGCAGGGAGCTAAAAGGGGGTGCTAGTGCGTGTATGGGTTGATGCAGATGCTTGTCCGAATGCCATTAAGGAAATTTTATTTCGAGCAGCGATGCGCACAAAAATTGTGGTTACTTTAGTATCAAACAATTTTCTAAGTACTCCTGTATCCCCCTTTATTCAAAAGATGCAAGTACCCATGGGTTTTGATGTGGCAGATAAAAAAATTGTAGACAGTCTTGAGAAAAACGATCTGGTTATTACCGCCGATATTATCTTAGCAGATTTAGTGGTAGATAAAGGTGGCACCGCTTTAAATCCGCGCGGCAAGCTTTACACGCCTAAAAACATGAAGCAACATCTTTCTTTGCGTAATTTTAATACTGAACTCCGAAATGCCGGTGTGATGACAGGAGGATCCGCGGGTCTTAGCAAAAAAGAGATCCGCCTGTTTGCCGATAATTTAGATGCTTTTCTGGCACGTCATTTACCAAGCGCATAAGAGATACTTTATGGAAATAAAAAGCTACAGAACGCATATTGTAACTCCGAAAGAGTCGCTTTCGAAAATTGTTACGCAACATATTCCACATATTCCCGAAAAAAGCATTCTGGTAATAACCTCCAAAATATTAAGCGTATCTCAAAATAGAATTCTTTCAAAAAAAGCAGTTAATAATAAATTCGCATTAATTCAACAAGAAGCTGATTTATATTTAGAGGGCGATTATATTGAAAAATATGGCGTATGCCTGACCATCAAAAATGACATTTTAATTCCAACGGCCGGAATAGACGAATCAAATAGCGATGAGAATTATGTTCTTTATCCGTTGAATATTCAGGCAGAAGCAGAAATGCTTTGGAAAACACTAAAAGAAGCTTATCACTGCAATGAAATGGGCATTCTGATTACTGACAGTCATACAACGCCTCTTCGGCGTGGCGTAACAGGTATCGCGCTAGGTTGGTGTGGATTTCAACCACTCTACAACTACATTGGCAAACCCGATATTTACGGTCATCTGCTGCGTTGCACTCAGATGAATATCTTAGATAGTTTAGCAACAGCCGCTGTGTTTGTAATGGGGG
>JBPOIR010000120.1:0-6308 GCA_052034335.1 Pseudomonadota bacterium
GCAAATTTGTCGCAAATACCTGTATAGCCTCGGCTTCTGATCGTTCCCTTAACCGACTGATAAGCTCTAATTCCAATTGTATATATAATTTAACACGCCATGCCCAACGAACCGTTTCTAGCAACCAGGCGTCGCTTTTGCGACCCGAGTCTTCGACCTTAAATTGACGCGCAATCATTTGCTCAAAGCCCGTTGCATCGCACGCAATCGTCACTTGCAAAAATGTCTCCTGTCGTCCGCGTAAAATTGCCAGCATGCGATGAGAAGGCACTTTTTTCAGCATTTCGGAATATTGAAAATAATCTCTGAATTTTTCGCCTGCTTCTTCTTTGCCTGTAACCACTTGGCTGGTTAATGTGCCTTCTTCCCACAATTTATCACGCAGCAAGCCAAGCAGATTGGCTTCTTCTGAAAATTGTTCCATAAGAATAAAACGCGCACCTTCTAGCGCGGTCTTTATATCTGGAACATTTAAATCCACATTGATATAAGCTTCCGCGGTTTTCTCTGGTTCTAGGGTAGGATCTGCCAATAAAGCCTGTGCTAATGGGTCTAATCCTGCTTCTCGCGCAATTTGTGCTTTCGTGCGACGTTTTTGTTTGTACGGCAAATACAAATCTTCTAATCGCGCTTTCGAATCGGCGCTTTGAATCGCTAACGATAATTCAGGTGTTAATTTTCCTTGTTCTTCGATGCTTTTTAAAATAATCACGCGACGCTCTTCAAGCTCTCTCAGATACGCTAAACGTTCTTCAAGTGTACGAAGATCGGTATCCGTTAACCCACCGGTCGCTTCTTTTCGGTAACGTGAAATAAACGGAACCGTATCGCCTGCATCCAAGAGCTGAGCCGCCGATTTAACTTGCTCGGGTCGAACGTTTAACTCAACTGCAATTTGATGCGTGATGGCAGATTGATTTAGCATATTATTCAACTGTTACCGACTTTGCCAAATTCCTGGGTTGATCGACATCGGTGCCTTTCAGCACTGCCACGTAATACGCCAGTAACTGCAGCGGTACCGTATACACAATGGGACTCAATAATTCAGGAACCTCTGGGATTTCTAACACATGAATGCCAGGAGCCTCCTCGATGCCTGAAGATTTCGGTGCAAAGATAAGAAGCTCTCCACCTCTTGCGCGCACTTCTTGAATATTGGATTTTAATTTCTCCAATAAACTATCATTTGCTGCAACGACGACGACAGGCATTTGTTTATCGACCAACGCTAATGCACCATGCTTTAATTCGCCAGCAGGATATGCTTCTGCATGAATATAAGAAATTTCTTTTAATTTTAAGGCGCCTTCTACTACAATAGGATATTGCAAACCTCTGCCCACAAACAGCGCGTGTGATTTGTTCTGAAATAAAGTTGCCAGCCCTTCGATAGCATTTGCAGAAGCCAAACACCCTTGTATAACATCTGGCAATTCTACCAACTGTTGGATCAACAACATTTCTTTTTCGCGTTCTAACCCGCGGCGACGCGCCAACACAAGGGTCAATAAAAATAATGCAACTAATTGTGTGGTAAAAGCCTTTGTCGAACACACACCAATTTCCGGGCCTGCATTGGTTAAAAAGACTAATGCGGATTCGCGGACTAACGAGCTATCGGGCACATTACAAATACTTAACACCCCACAATAATTTTCGCCCTGCGTGCTACGTAATGCTGCTAAGGTATCTGCCGTTTCGCCAGATTGTGAGATACATATTAAGAGTGTATTTGGCAATAAGACGCGTTTACGATAACGAAACTCGCTCGCAATTTCGGCGTGACATGAAATACCTCCAAGGTTTTCTAACCATAATCGACCAATCATGCCAGCATGGTAACTGGTACCACACGCCACAATTTGAACGTGGTCCACTTTATCAAAAATATCCGTGGCTTTTGTTCCAAAGACACTTTCCAGCACACGCCCTTTATGCAATCGACCTGTTAAGGCCTCTCGTATCGCATCTGGCTGTTCGACTATTTCTTTCAACATAAAATGGCGATAACCCGCTTTATCAACAGCGCCCGAATGAAAAGTCCGATGATAGATTTTTCTTTGAACAGGGCTGCTTGTTTTATCAAAAAAATTCACTTTATCTCGAAAAATCTCTGCAATATCACCATCTTCTAGGTACACAAATTGTTCTGTCACGTGTTGCAGCGCAAGCGCATCAGACGCTAAAAAATGTTCCCCCACACCAATTCCTATAACCAAGGGTGGGCCATTTCGAACACCGATAATACGGTCTGGATCTTTTGCATCCATAATGCATAACGCGTAAGCGCCTTCTAATGTTTGTACGGTTTGACGAACAGCAGATAACAAATCGCTACCTGTTTTTAAAATTTTTGCAATGGCACAAGCAACCACTTCTGAATCTGTTTCGGAAAGAAAAGAATATCCCGCTGCAATTAGAGGTTCTCGTAACGCTTGAAAATTCTCAATAATCCCATTATGAACCAATACCACGCGCCCATCTGCAATGTGTGGATGTGCATTGCGTTCGCTCGGAACACCATGCGTTGCCCACCGCGTATGCGCAATGCCCGCAGTCCCGCTCATGGGCGTTTGAGTCAACAATGCTTGCAAAGCACTGACTTTTCCTTCTGCTCTTTTGCGCTCTATAACGCCATTCTTTGCTAACACGGCTATGCCTGCTGAATCATAGCCACGATATTCTAATCGTCTAAGACCATCCATCAGAATAGGCACAACATCTCTTTTTGCAATCGCACCCACAATTCCACACATATTCAGACTCCTTATTTTTAAGATTTTTTATCCGCTGCTTTCCAATTAGCAATAACTTTACGCTCTAAACGATTGTGAACCAACGCATGTGCGGGAACATCACGACTCACGGTTGTGCCAGCGCCAACGGTTGCACCCGTTCCCACGGTAACCGGCGCAATCAATTGTGTATCAGAACCAATAAATGCATTATCTTCAATAATTGTTTGATGTTTTTGCTTGCCATCATAATTACACGTGATAGTGCCCGCACCAATGTTCACGTCTTGACCGACAGTCGCATCTCCCACATAGCTTAAATGATTTATTTTGCTTTTTTTGCCAACGGTCGATTTTTTTATTTCAACAAAATTTCCAACATGTACCCCTTCCGCCAAAATCGTACCCGGTCTAATGCGTGCAAGAGGGCCAATATGACAACCGGCACCAATAGTCGCATCTTCAATGACGCTGTTTGCAAATATTTCTGCGCCTGCTTCAACAACCGTATTTTTAAGGTAAACATTCGGTCCAAGCTTGACCCCATCCCCGAGTACAACAACACCTTCAATTATCACATTAATATCGATGACAACATCTTTTCCGACGGTTAACTCACCCCTCAAATCAAAACGTGCGGGATCGCACATTAAAACTCCTTGTTGCATTAATTTTCGTGCTTCTAATTGTTGATAGAAACGTTCCAGCCGCGCCAACTGCATTTTATCGTTAACACCCTCAACTTCCTCTGCATATTGTGGAGAAAGTGTCACAATGGGCAGGCCATCTTGATTTGCCATTGCGATAATATCGGGCAAACAATATTCTTGCTGCGTATTATCTGCACTCAATTGCGGCAACCATTTTTGCAAATGCAGTTTTGGTACCACAAAAAAACCGGCATTGATTTCATTGATTTTCTTTACTGAAGTTGTTGCATCTTTTTCTTCTACCACACGCACGAGTTTACCATGCGCATCTCGCACAATCCGGCCAAATCCTGTAGGAGCGACAACCTCTACTGTAATAAACCCAACCGCCCCCGTTCGCGTTGCGTCTAGCAGCCGAATCAAGGTTTCAACCGTGATTAAAGGCGTGTCGCCATATAGTATTAAAACACGTTCAACGGCGGCAATACTCGGCAACGCTTGCCGTACCGCATCCCCCGTTCCCAGAGGCTCTGTTTGATCAACCCATTCAAGATTTTTAAGCACAGGATTTTTATGGTTAACAAATGCACTCTTAAGTTGATCGCCATGTTCTCCGTGCACCACCAGAACCTGTTTAGGATTTAATTGACTAACTGTCAAAAGAATTCGTTCAAGAATAGAAATGCCACCAATGGGATGAAGCACTTTTGGTAGCGTAGAACGCATACGAACGCCATTGCCTGCAGCAAGTATTATCACAGAGAGGTTATTCATATGCCCTCGTTTAACCCTATGGTTTAAGTTTGAGCATTTTATCATTTTCAGATCATTCAATAAAGCTAATCTACAAAATCAACTATTTAACTATATTAACTAATAATTTTAGGGGATACGTTAATACGGATACGGCGAATAGCCCACTCAACCATAACGCGATCAACCACAGCCACTGCCTTGCTCTCGGGTGCGCGGCTAACCACACTTGTATAGAATATTTAATATGAACCTTCATGATTTGTTTTTCCACGAAAAATATAATAAGAATAACCCGTGTACGTTAAGATGAGCGGCAAGAGGGGGACAACACCCACTAACATCAAAGATAAACCAGGGTTAGAGGCCGCTGCATCTCGAAGGGTATAGTGGAAAGGGATAATCCAAGGATAAATACTACACCCCAAGCCCAGATAGCCCATTAAAAAAATGCCGATACTCAACAAAAATGGACGATATTCTCGTTTTTCTCGGTGTAGATCAATCCACAGCGTCATAAATAATACAGCCGTTAATAAAGGGATGGGGAATAAATAATAAAAATTGGGAAGGCTAAACCAAAAGTTTTTAATGGGGACATTAATAAGCGGCATCGCCATACTCACTAACGCCATAAAAATGCCCACAAAGCCGAGCACATAAGCGGCCACCTTACGCGCCCACGCTTGAGTGATATCTTCCGTTTTCATTACAAGCCAGGTAGAACCTAAGAGCGCATACCCAAACACAACGGCCATACCTGTCATCACACTAAATCCTGTTGCCCAATCGAAAGGGCCACCGGAAAAATTGCGACCACTCACAGTGACGCCTTGTACAAATCCCCCCAAAATCATCCCCTGACAAAAAGCAGCGCCGAGCGATCCAAAATGAAAAACATAATCCCAAAAATAACGTGATTTTCCTTCCGATTTAAAGCGAAACTCAAATGCAACACCACGTAGTATAAGACCTAACAACATCGCAATAATGGGAATATAAAAGGCCGGCAACAATATTGCATAGGCCAAGGGAAAAGCCGCAAATAACCCACCACCACCCAACACTAACCAGGTTTCGTTTCCATCCCAAAATGGTGCGATAGAATTCATCATGCGATCGCGACACTTGTGGGAGGGCGCGAAAGGAAACAAAATACCAATCCCCAAATCAAAGCCATCGAGTAATATATAAAGCAAGATAGCTGTCGCAATAAGCAAACCCCAAATCATGGGTAAATCCATTGTGCTAGAAAAATCAAACATGGTTGTCTCCTTTTTTATTATCAACTTCGATACTCGAGGATTCTAAAATTGAAGCTTCTAAACCATGTTTATAAAACTGCTCTTTGTCACCTGTCACAGCGATTCCCTTGTAAACAAGCTTCAATATGTAATAACTTCCTGCGCCAAACAGAAAAGTGTACATCACAACAAAAGCCAAGAGTGAGCAGGCAACTTGTGATCCAATAATCGCAGGAGACACAGACTCACTTGTGCGAATAATGCCATAGACGGTATACGGTTGACGACCAATTTCAGTCACAAACCAACCTGCCAACAATGCGATAAACCCAGAGGGTGTCATCAACATCCAACATCCCTGCAAAAAACGACTTTGAAATAATTTGCGACGAAAATATTGAACGGCGCTAACGATACCCAAGCAGATCATTAAGATACCTATTCCAACCATAACGCGAAAAGACCAAAACACCCATGCGACGGGAGGCCTGTCTTCTTTATTCCATTCCGAAAGCCCCTTTACTTCACCTTCATAATGGTGTGTAAGGATCAAACTTGCAAGATATGGAATTTTAATTTCATAACGATTTACTTCGTTTTTTTCATCGGGCCAAGCAAATAAACGTAATGACGCACCTTTTTCCGTTTTCCAAATTCCTTCCATTGCGGCAATTTTTGCAGGCTGATGCTTAAGGGTGTTTAAACCATGCAAATCGCCAACAAACAACTGTAATGGCGCAACCAACGCAGCCATAATAACAGCCATACCAAGCATTATCTTCGCATGCGGAACATGTCTTTTATGCCATAGATAAAAAGCACTCACACCACCCACCACAAAGGCTGTGCATAAATAAGCGGCGATTACCATATGTATCAAACGATAAGGAAACGAAGGATTAAAAATAATGTCTATCCAGTTA
>JBPOIR010000022.1:0-4219 GCA_052034335.1 Pseudomonadota bacterium
ACCCCAAATCCATCCTCGCCCAGTTCCGCAACGAATACCACCCGCGCATCGCCGTCACCGTCGACATGATCGCCACCGGCACCGACGTCAAGCCGCTCGAATGCCTGCTCTTCATGCGCGACGTCAAAAGCCGCAACTATTTCGAGCAGATGAAAGGCCGCGGCACCCGCACGCTGGACATGGACGACCTCAAGAAGGTCACGCCCAGCGCCAAAAGCGCCAAGACCCACTACGTCATCGTCGACGCCATCGGCGTCACCAGATCGCTCAAAACGGCCAGCCAGCCGCTGATTACCAAGCCCGGCATACCGCTCAAGGACCTCGCCATGGGCATCCTGATGGGCGCCACCGACAACGACAGCGTCTCCTCGCTGGCCGGCCGGCTCGCCCGGCTCAACAAGCAGCTCGACGCCGACGACCAGCGGCGGCTGCGCGAAGCGGCGGGCGGCGTTGAACTCAGCCACCTCGTCAGCAAACTGTTCAACGCCATCGACGGCGACCTGATCGAAGCCCGCGCCCTCGAACTCGCCGGCCTGCCCATCGGTAACGACCCCGGCGACACGCTGCGCGATCAGGCCCAGCAGCAACTGGTCGGCGAAGCCGCGGCGCTGATGAACGGAGAATTCATCGAACTCATCGACACCATCCGTCGCGAAAAAGAGCAGACCATCGACCACGACAATCTGGATGGCGTCACCTACGCCGGCTGGAGCAAGGACAGCGCCGCCAACGCCGCAGCGCTGACCGGCGAATTCGCCGACTGGCTGGCCGCGAATCGGGATGAAATCGAAGCCCTCACCATCTTCTTCGCCCAGCCCTGGCGGCGGCGCGAAGTCACCCTGAAGCTGGTCCGTCAGGTGCTCGACAAGCTCATAGCCGACCAGCCGAAACTCGCCCCGCTGCGCATCTGGCAAGCCTACGGTCAGTTGGACAGCTACAATGGCGCCCCGCCCGAACAGGAACTGACGGCGCTGGTCGCCCTGATCCGCCGCGTCTGCGGCCTGGACGCCAAAATCACCCCATTTGCCGACACCGTGCGCAAGAACTTCCAGACCTGGATCATGCAGCAGCACGCCGGCACCACCGAGAAATTCAACGAAGAACAGATGAACTGGCTACGCATGCTGCGCGACCATATTTGCCATTCTTTTCACGTCGACCGCAGCGACCTCGACTACAGCCCCTTCGACAGCCAGGGCGGGCTGGGGCGGGCTGGGGCGGACGTGGCTGTTGTTCGGCGAAGGCATGGACCCATTGCTGGACGAACTAAACGACGCGCTCGTTGCCTGATCCAGTACAATCCACATATAGCACATACACGAGGAGGCTCGCATGTCTCAACTCCACTGTTACGTCCCTGAAGAAGTCGCCCGGCAAGCCGAACAATTGGCCAAGCAAGCCGGTTTGAGCGTCTCGCGCTATCTCGCCGAACTGATCAAACGCGAAGCCGCCAACAGCAAGGGATGGCCGGAAGGCTATTTCGATCTCTTTGTGCCGATTGAAGGTGCGGAAATCGAACGGGCGCCGCAAGGCGAGTTGGAGGAAAGGCTGCCGCTGGAATGATCTACCTGCTGGATTCCAATGTTTGCATCCACCTCCTTAACGGACGACACACCACGCTCATTCAACGTTTTCGGCAATACGATCCACGGCAGACCGTGCTGTGCAGTATGGTCAAAGCCGAATTGCTGCGCGGCGCCCTGCGCAGCCAGAGAGTTGAATTGAATCTTGAGCGGCTGGCCATTTTCTTCGCGCCGCTCAAAAGCCTGCCCTTCGACGACAATGCCGCCGAACACTTTGCCCGCATCGGCGCGGAACTGCTAAAACTGGGCACCCCCATCGGCCCTAACGATCTGGTCATAGCCGCGACGGCGCAGGCCAATCAAGTGACGCTGGTCACCCACAACACCGCCGAATTCAGCCGCGTGCCGGGACTGCGCCTGGAAGACTGGGAAATTTGATGAAAATTTCGGTCGACCGTGGAAGCGACGCCCGCCGGGGCTGGGTGAATGAGGCGTAGGTGGTGTGATGGATTCTGGTGTGTTGCCTGAAAGCTGGTGTGTTGCAACCTTAAACGACATCGCGCGCCCATTTGGCGGCTCAACTCCGTCCAAGAGCGATACTTCTTTTTGGACCGATGGAACGGTGCCTTGGGTTTCGCCCAAGGACATGAAGGTCTTTGATTTGCGAGGAAGCGAAGATTCGGTTTCTCAAAAAGCTTTGGCGCGACTGTCGCTCATCCCAGAGGGCAGCATCCTCGTAGTGGTCCGCTCAGGTATCCTTTCCCGCATCCTTCCCGTTGCGATCAACCACCTACCAGTAACGATTAATCAGGACATGCGTGCTTTTGTCCCTGATCGCGAAATTAACGCAAGATTCATCGCGTGGCAGTTGTTGGCAAATCAGCGTGAAATTCTGGCGAAGTGCTCGAAAGATGGCACTACCGTGGCGAGCATCGAGGCAGTTGCATTGGCCTCATATCCTTTCGCGCTGCCTCCCGCCGTCGAACAACACCGCATCGTCGCCAAGATTGAGGAACTGTTTTCCGAACTCGATCAGGGCGTGGCCAGCCTGAAAACCGCCCGCGAACAGCTCAAGGTCTATCGACAGTCGCTGCTCAAAAATGCCTTCGAGGGCAAGTTGACTGCAGCCTGGCGCGCCGCCCACCGCGACCAGCTCGAAACCGCCACCGTCCTGCAACAACGCATCGCCCGCGAACGCCAGGCCCGCTACCAGCAACACCTCGCCGACTGGCAAACCGCCGGCAAAGCAGTTCCCAAACCCAAACCCCCCAAGCCCCTGCCACCGCTCACCGCCGAAGAACTCGCCGAGTTGCCTGAATTGCCGGCGGGGTGGGGGTGGATGAAATATGGTGATCTGTGTTCGTTAGTTCGAAACGGTATTTCGGCAAAGCCGGAAGGTGATTCGGGAACTCCGATTTTCCGAATCAGCGCTGTTCGCCCGATGTGTTTCGACATGGCCGACATCAGATATATCGATAACTCCAGCGGCGACTTCGACTCCTATTGTTTGCAGCGAGGCGACATCGTCTTTACTCGCTACAACGGCTCACGCCAGTACGTTGGTGTGTGCGCGGAATATCGCTCCGATGAAAAGCGCCTCTTCCCAGACAAGCTGGTTCAGACGCGTGTTTCGTCGAGATTGTTGCTAACCTCTTTTCTTGAGAAAGCCCTGAATTCCGGCGCTTCGCGTGGCTTCGTCGAGTCGAAAATCCGCACGACAGCGGGGCAGTCCGGAGTATCAGGCGAAGACATCAAAAACATTCCTGTTCCGGTTTGCTGCTTTGAAGAGCAGTTCGAAATTGTCCAAGAACTCGAATCCAACCTCTCCGAAGCCGACCAACTCGACCAAACCCTGGCCACCGCGCTGCAACAGGCCGACGCGCTGCGTCAGTCCATCCTGAAAAAGGCCTTCTACGGTGCACTGGTCAAACAGGCCAAAAACGAAGAACCCGCCACCGCCCTGCTCGAACGCATTCGCGCTGAAAAGTCGAATAGCATCAAAAAACCAGTCAGGCGAGGAAAAGCTGGGTAATATACTGGTTTTATATCCAGTTATTTGCCGAGGCCAATCATGCAAACCCAAACCAGCGCCCAAACCCCGATTACTATCTACCAGTCCGCCGATGGCTCAATTGCTACCGAGGTTCGCTTTGAAGGTGAAACTGTCTGGCTGACGCAGGCACAACTGACTCAGCTGTTTGGCCGGGAGCGTTCGGTTATCACCAAGCATTTGCGCAATGTTTTCGCCGAAGGCGAACTTGAGGCTGATTCAGTATGTGCAAAATTTGCACATACTGCCGATGACGGAAAAACCTATCAGGTCGAGCACTACAGCCTCGACGTCATCATCTCGGTCGGTTATCGCGTCAAATCTCCCGAAGGCACCCGTTTCCGTATCTGGGCGAACCGCATTCTCAAGGATCATCTGGTCCAGGGCTACACGCTGAACCAGCAGCGCCTGACGCAGCAGCAGGAGAACATCCGCCAGTTGGAACGCACGCTGAGTCTGTTTCAGCAGAACCTTATCGAGCAGGCCAGCTTGCCGGAGGCTCGTGGCTTGGTGAATGTGATCGCCGGGTACGCCCGCACTTTCGTGCTGCTCAACCAGTTCGACAGCGAGCGCCTGCCGCTGGGTGATTTTGCGACGACGATTCACTACGAAATCCGCGAGGATGAGGCGCTGGCCGGGATTGCCA
>JBPOIR010000065.1:0-4802 GCA_052034335.1 Pseudomonadota bacterium
CGGTGGACAGTTCCCCAGATGCTGCGGCAATAATGCGACAGTCTCGCATTTTCCCTAAAAATTTATTAGGCAGACTGCCTGGGTGTACTAATCTTAATAACACCGGTTGTGGATTAGACTGAGAAGACATGCCAACAGAGACATCAACCCCGCTTAACAGTACTGCTTTGACATAAGCACCCGCAGGAATATAATTGTCGTGATGATGTTTAGGATTTGCTTCATTGGGATTTGGCATGATTATCGCTTCTGAGAAAATAGTGGGATGCAATGGTGCTTCTTTTACTTCTGGATTAATGTTTTGAGAGGCGTTATTGCTAAAGGTGTACGAGGGAGCAGGAGTTTCAAATGTAGTGTCATTATTAATTCTGTTTTCTTCAGCAGGCACTTGCCCAAAAGAGGATAAATTTAATTTATTTTCAAGTTCAGCTACACGATTTTGTAAGGTTTCAATTTCTGAGTTGGGGCCATCAGTTTCGGGCTTTTTTAAAGATTCTCGGATTTCTTCCAGGTCATGCATCAATTTTGCTTGCGTTTTTTCTTGCTCCGCTAAACGATTCTCGGATTTAAACACCCAAAAGCTTTTATCTTCAAGGGCTTCTGTGACATCATAGAGCGGTGCTTTTTCGTTCATAGTGTCGAGTGGCACAGGCTCTCTTTCCATGCCTATAAAAAACAATAGCGCACCGAGAATCACTAAAGTACCTAGAACAACACTAAAAATTTTTAATTGATGCTTTTTAAGCGTTCCTGCTGGAATTGAAATCAGTTTCATATTAATTCACCACATAAACACGTGTTTTAGCGCGAGCCGATAGAATGGGATTTAGAATCGACACAGCTCTCACACCATTTAACTGAAACATTTGTTCCGTTAAAACCAATTCTTCTTTGGATGTATTCGTTACTTCTAAAACATGGCCTTGTAATTGCTTTCCGGTATAGGTTTGAAGATGGTTAACCTTAGCTTGTTTAATAATGGGGATTTGTGTTTTAATTTTATGAATAATAAAACCTTCGACGGGTGTTTGGTTATGCATGGCTTTAAGCAGTGTTCTTAATAAGGTTTCGTAGCTGCTGGATTGCTCCCACTGGGCGGGTTCTATTTCCAAAGGCATTAATAGAATGCTCTCAGCTGCGCCTGTATGCAAACTTAGGCTTAAAGGATAAGTATGCCCCTTTTCCGTTAACAAAAACAAATGGATGAGTTCTTCTTTATCGGTTGCAATAGGTTTAATAAACACTTGCCCCGTGTCGTTATCTTTATCGAGTTGAAACTGACCCGTAATACCTTTGACAGTCATAATGCGGTCATTTTCAACTGCCAATCGATTTAAAGTGTTAGATGAAACTGTAACACTCACTTCTGTGCCTTCTTGTACTGGTATCTTTTGTTCTGCCGCAACAAAAGCACAAAACAATACTGAAAAAATCACGATTAAGATTTTAGACATGTGGCACCTCAGAAAATTTTTGGATATAAAGACGACCCTGGTGTTGACTAAATTGGATATGATAGGTTTTGGTTTGAGATTGAACTGCTGCATTACCCACCAAAATCTTAAGTTCACCTTTGATCTCCACCAAAAGTTTATGCTTATCGACTTTGAAACTGGCAGGATAAAATGCCGTTGACATCGCTCGGCGTTCAAGTTCCAGTTGTCGTTCCACTAATTGCGTTTTCAGCGCGGGGTAAGCATTGGGAGCGACATGTTGTAATAAATGCTCAGCTCTCGTTTTAAAGCTGTTAGGATTTACATTTAATAAAAGCCCTGCAAAAAATTCAGACATTTGTTCTAAATAGCTATCCGACACGGTATCCGTTCCGACCCAAAAGTCTCGATTAACAATAGGCGGTACAATCACCACTCGTTCTTTTCCAACCAAGCAAAAAACTGAGAATCCCAATAAAAGACTTAATCCACCAGCCGCTGCAAAACCGATTAACAAGCGATTGCGTTCTGTTATGGCTTGATTGCGGCTGCTCAATGCATTTTGACTGTTCATCCCATAAACTCTCTAATATAGGACGGTGGGAAAGTCTTAAAGCTATTTTTTGTTGGCAAAAACCAATACACGCCGATTTTAGTTAAATCGCCCCAAGGGCTTTTTTGCATCCACCGCAATAATTTAACCATGCCAATTCCCAGTGCCAGCCCCAACAAAAAAGAACATAAAATCCACACCAGAAAAAAGAGACCTAAAAACCATGCAACTTCCTGCCATGTCCAAAAAATCACCTTTTCGGGTTCATTTAAAAAAACAGGTATAGGAATTTGGGTTTGTTCCATCTTAAATCAACATCGCAGAAGTAAAAAAAGCGGGTGCCTTAAAAGCCAATAACGTCACCGCTGCTGCAACACCAAAGATTTTTAAGCTTTGTTGCGCAACGGCAAAAATAGAGCCAATCAACGCCGAAGCAGTACCCGTGATATAACAACCATTCTTGGCCAATTTTGTGACATGTGTGGTTAATTCGTTAATCTCGGCAACCTGATCTCCTTGAGCCAAAGCCGCGCTTTCTCCTGCCACTAAACAAAGGGAAACAGCGATAGATATTACTCCTATCGAAAATAAAAATGGATAATGATCACAAAAACTGTCGTCATTTTTTTGCAGTGCTATTTTATTCATTGAGCCCTCCATTTGAACCTCAGCCTTGAAACCAATCTCTACACAACCATGATAACGAAACAATTTCTAGCATTACTATTCCCAAAAGTGATATTGGTCATTATCAAAATTGACTAGTTACAGATATTTTTTTAATTTTTCTGCCTCCAAATTTAAGAAAATAGCCAATTGGTATCCAGTCTGATAAGCGTTCCGAGAAGATAATTTTTTTTGAATAAGTCGTTGGTGCGCTCGTATCGTGTAAATCGAAAGCCCAAACTGACGCGCAATATCTTTGCTAGACATTCCTTGTACCAAGCAACCGCCAATCTCAATTTGTCTTCGAGTCAAAATGATAGCTTTCATTCATCATTATCCTTTGGCTTTGGTGGAGAGGGCAGTTGCATAATCTCAGCAACAGAACGACTGAACGCTTGTATTAAGAGGGGCGTTCCACCACCACCCTTGATGACTGCTTCGGCTTTTTCAGGATTTCCGATCAGCATGGGTGGCGAAATTTCAAAACCATTTTTAGCGTTGTCTGTCTCTATGATGCCCACTAAATATTTTGGATAGCGTTCGGGTTTTTTAGTGAGGAAGCCCATGTACCGCTTTTGAAACTCATTGGCGCGAAAAGGTAAGTCGTTTAACGTGACGCTACAAAGCTTAATCCATCCTCCCATGTCTTCCAAAACAGCGTGGATCAAGCGATCGTCAAAGGCAATACTTTGATAACGTCCAACTTGGTGAATGGCTTTTTCAACCATCGCCCAAGCCGTCAATGCTTTCGTCTCTCCATTGCCTTCGATAAACCGAATGATGTCTGCCGGCTTTGGAAAAAACTGACCACAATCAGGATTATGAATATGCGCTGTCAAAGCTTCTTTCACATCTTCGAACTCAAAACACTTGAGTGATTGCCAGTAAAGCTCTGCCAATGAGACAGAAATCGGTTTGCCATAAATTTCGCCAATACTGGCAATCAATTCCATAAAGTGCGTGACATCAGGCTTTTCCATGAGTGCCTCCCTCCGACATTTTTTGTTTCGCCCAATATTCCAGGGATTGTATATTTGCTTTGGTTTTTCGTTCAGCTTCGGTCAAATAACGCGGTGGGTAGTGGCAGTTGTGTATGAAGCGATCGATCTGATCACTGTCGCGTAGAATGACGTGTAAGCCATCATAACGCTGTTCCCTGTCGTTTTCTCCCCGATTGTGAGGGGTAATGCTGCAGCCCGTAATTGCCTCACAAAGCTCGTCCGGGCTGTAGCCCCAACGGAGCGCTTTAGCAATCAAGGCTTTGCGCCTTGGATCAAGCTTCGCGTAGGGATGCCCCATCTTGGTCTGCCAATGCTCAAAGATTTTAGAAACGTATTCGGTTGTAAAAACCGGCTGCGGTCGCGTTTCAGACGCGACAATGGTGTTATTCCCTACTCCGTTTCCATATTCCCTATTCCCTATTCCATTT
This sequence comes from Pseudomonadota bacterium, assembly GCA_052034335.1. Lineage (GTDB taxonomy): Bacteria > Pseudomonadota > Gammaproteobacteria > UBA6186 > Azoamicaceae > CADEGZ01. The sequence continues at coordinate 4,082 of JBPOIR010000065.1, forward strand.
CCATATTCCATATTCCCCGTGCACCAAGTTCTTCCGCGGTCATACTCAATACATTCTCTGTTATCCCCAAGTACATTCTCTGTGTGTACCGTGTGCGCATTTGTACATTCTGTGTTACATCCCTGTTCATCTTCTGTCGGTACAAGGTTCTGCTGACTGTCAGTTCTGTTACCACCCAGTACATTCTCTGTCTGTACAAGAGAGCGAGACGTACCTGCTGTACTAGGGCTTTGGCCATTTTTTGGATGTGCGCTGTTCACTACCGCTGGAATTTGTATTACATTGGCTCGAACAGAGGGAGGGGAAGATAACCCCGCATCCGCCTGTAATGGCGGAGTGGAAGGTAGCGCTTCCGCTGATAGACCCGGAAGCGGAATATTCTCCTTGGACTTTGGATTATTTTTTTTAGGGAATTTAGTGGGGATAAATCCTTCTGGCCAAGGAATGCCACTGGGATGCTCAGGTCTGGTAATTCTTTGATGCTTTGGCCACGAAGGAATGCGACCATACCATTCTCCTTGTATCTCATACTTCTCTATAAAGCCACGCTCTGCTAACGCATCAAATATTTGCACGAGGTCACCTTCATCGTACGGTAAAATATTTAACTTTAAGCGTTTAGGTTGCCAACGAAAACATCCCCATTGATCACATTGAGTGAATAGTGCGATAAATGCTAACCTGAGCGGCAATTTATAATCGCTTTCCGCTTCAAATAAGC
>JBPOIR010000090.1:0-4105 GCA_052034335.1 Pseudomonadota bacterium
AGGCAACGCTGGCTAAACCTTGAAGCGGATTCACTGCAACCTGGCGCTTGGGAGTTTTGGGGCGATCCAGCTGGTTCAGATATTTCCTGAGGGTTGCTTCATTGATTGCGCAGCCGTTATCAGATAGGGCACGAGCAATTTCAGCGATTGACCAGCCGCGCCGACGCGCGGCGCGGATGGTGCTCAGCTGTTCGCGCACGATGCCTTTCAGGGTCACTCTCGGTGGCGGTTTGACTAAGCCAGAGAGGATGGCGCGCATCCGGTCAATATCGAGCAACGCCGGATCGAATAGGGATCGTGATGAACTCACCGTAGGGATACGGTCGTGACCAACAAGTGACTCGTTCATGATTATTTCCATCCTGGAGCGGGATTGGTTCGTGCTCGTTGCGTGACTGCTTTGTGATTCGCTTGAGATGTCTTTCCTGATGTCGATACGACCGCTGGTGTGATTTCAGTGGGGACGGCAACAATGCGGTGGTGCTGTTGTTTTGAGTACCCACGACCATAGGTTGATGCGTGCTGACGCGGCAGGTAGGTCGCTGACACACCAATGATGGGGCTAACGCGACCCGCCCTGCCCTGATGTGATTGGCCATAACAGGTTTGGGTGCGCTCGGAGCGATGGCCGAGTACTTCAGCGATTCGGGATGATGATGCACCGAGTGCTTTTAGATCGGCAGCGACTTGATGGCGAAAACTATAGGCTGAGATTCGATAATTCCAGGTACCACCCAAGGCGGACGATCTAACCATCGCCTTTTGCGCCAACCTGGTCAGCAAGCGATTTAGTTTGGCCTCGGGGAAACGAATTGTGATTGCGGCTTCCTGGCCAGCACAACAGACATTCAATAATTTGACCCACGGATGCGCTGGATCAAGCAGAATTTTTCTGATGGGCTGGCCATTGTTCTCGCTGACTTTGCTGCCAAGAATGGTGAGCAGGAGCTGATCACCTTGGGTTTCAACCTGAATGCCAGTGGCGAGCTCGCCTGGGCGACAGCCGGTCAGGGCCAGAACAAGCACGGGTGGCAATTCGATGGATGTGGCTACTGCCAATAGTTGATCGCGCCAGTCAGCCGGCAAGCGCCCTAGGCCACGTCGCTTGCTGTGATTCGCCCCATGTGGGCCACGGTATTCTGAGATGCGGCTACGTTGATCGCTGGCTGCGTCAATCGCAACCCCTGGGTTCAGAGCGTTAATGGCATCCATGTGGCGCTGCAGTGCATGAGCAGCACCTTTAATCGTGATGTCACCTGTGCTATCCAGTCTATCAACAATCACACTAATGGAATCATAGTGATACCAGACCAGAGCAGCACGCAGGTGGTAATAAGTCGATTTTGAACCGACTTTACAGAATCCACGGCCCAAATTAGACAAGTCGCTTTGGTACGCATTTCTTGTCTTGTCGCTAATCACTGGCGCATTCTCAAGAAATCTCCTGGCGGCCACAAGCAAATCATCAGTCACGTCACACCTCAATCACAATTTCGGTATCAGAACGATACCAAACACAAACATTGGTGTCAATCGGGTATCAATTATTTTTTGTAATGGCTTGATATTGGCTTACAGCTCAATCGGGACGCTGCAGCTCAGCGGCAGATGTCGGCCATGAACGCCATGGATTGAACACGGCTTACTGTTTGAACTTACGGTGACAACCATCACCGGCACCTTGTTTCTGGAACGTTTTTGACCCCCTAATGCCCCACGGTGACCCTCCGTGACCCTCCGTGACCCGCGGGACACCATAAAAAGCCCAAAATAGCCAAGGCGAACGCGCTATCAAATCGGTATCGCCTGATAAAATCATGTTCCTTTTTCGTTTCAAAGTTCGCCATGGAAGCTGCGCTTGCGGCCCTAATCAGGATCCAACCCCAGTCAATCTCATTGCTTGCTGAGCAGGTGGGGCTACAGAAGTCGAATCTTCTGGCGGCGATGGCTGGCAAGCGTCCATTGCCAGAACGGGCACTGGGTGCGTTGCTGGATTGCATGGGGCTGGATCGTAACGGGGCGATATCTTCGCAACGACTGTATCGCTGGCGGATACGAGATCTTCGACATTTAGAGCCGCTGATTGGCGCGGGGCCGCTCGGGGCCATTTCTTTTTACGAAATGCGACCCTCTGGGAGAACTCGGGCGTTATTGTCTGAGTATTGGTTACTGCAGGCAGGTTCGTCTATTTTGGCGATCGTGCGGGCGCGCCAAGATGTGTTGCGTGAGCTGGAGATTTCGGGGATTACTATTTCCGATGCGGCCATCGATACGCCTGAGCCTGCACAATGGTGGGCGGAGGGCGTACCAAAAACGGTGGTAATGGTGATGCTGGAGCAGCTGAAGGATCGGTTGGTTCAGCCTAACGGGGTAACCTGGGCACATGTGATTGCTGAGGCTGAGCGGCGGGGGATGGGGCCTGAGGGGGTGATGGAGTTGTTGGTTGAAGGTGCTAATTTCTACAATACCAACTGAAAACGGGAGGGTTGGTTTTTAATGGAATGATCGGCTCCTATTCATGCCAGTGAAATATCACACATTCACTCAAACAGACAAACATCACATCATCACAAGACAATTACACCCTCTGCTTTATTTTTCTGGCTTTCGACCCATTGCAGCCCACTCCGGGCGAATAAGAGAAGCAGCACTATTAGCTTGTTTGCTCGAAAACCCCTGCTCAACAAACCATTTGGCTGGAATTTTATTATCGAGATGAGTATCTTTTTCATTTCGATCAGCATTACCCCAAAACAGATGAGATGCCTGAATCATTTTTTCCATTTTCCCATTAAGATAACCGCGATGATTTTTAGATTCAGGTTCAGCATTTCCAGCAATGGAAGCTTCAACCCCCATGTCATTATTTGACATCTCAAAATCCCGCAATACTTCGGTACGTATCACAAAAACGAAACCCGAAGGCAAGCGACTCGCCGGAAAATAATACTCAGGCGCAGACCACGGTGCCCTTTTCTCAAGAAATAGATTACGCTCCTTGATATGTCCAACCAACATAGCCTCAGCATTTTTGGGCTCTACACTAGTGCCAGCAACTTCATTTTTCATCACTCGTAACTGCGCAATTGTATCGGCTTGGTATTCATCTTCTTGGTCACTTTGAAGCTGGCATAACTGCCCATCGTCATTTTTAACGAAAACCCCATACGTTGCGACAGAAACTATTTCGGAGCCAGCAGTTTGCCGTTGATACTCCCGTTGAACCTCAAGCATACCTCCATCAAATATTGGCAAATCATAAAGCCCTTGAAGGTTACTCAAAGAATCACTGCGCTTAAACATAGAAACACCCCAGCCATCATCGTCAAGAATCATTGGCCCACTATATTTATAAACCGTATCTATCCCATCTAATGATAATTCGGGTGTTCGATCACATTCTGCAACATCGTCGCGCGGAACAAGCACCCCATAAAATCCCTTTGTATTATTCGGGAAAAAAACCGATATTTCGAGGGTGCCGGCCATCACCAACTGCAGCACATCCGTCTCAGAAAAATCCTCACCGAACGCAAGCGTTAAATGACGCGCTGAATCTTGCAAAGTTAGCCATTTTTTTAATTTGAACAACTTACTCATAACACCTCATATCGGCCTTGAAACCGCCCAACCTCAACCAACAGCACCAATGTTAAAACACAGAACAAACTCTTCAAACGCGAAGTAAACATATGAACACCGACATCACCAACCCCACAAACAATCTTTTACAATCAATTGCTTAAAAACAACTCGCAAAAGATAAAACTGCTTGCTATACGCTTGCTAGAAAAAACAAAAGCCACCCAGAGGTGGCTTAAGTATTTGATTACTTGGGGCGACTGATGGGGCTCGAACCCACGACAACCGGAATCACAATCCGGGACTCTACCAACTGAGCTACAGCCGCCGCTGAAGAAGGCGCGCATTGTATAAAGTTCCGGCCAATGTGTCCAGCAATTCTAAAAAATCTTGAACAACAGTCCGGCAAGCGCACAGCCGGCTATCACTGGCATGACGCCGATTTTGAATCGAAACAAGGCGATAGCTGCGCCCAACATGATGATCGCCGAAACAAAATCAAGCGACCCGGCAAAGCCCTTGG
>JBPOIR010000049.1:0-2878 GCA_052034335.1 Pseudomonadota bacterium
AGCTTTAGGTTAAATTGAAGAGCATGCTCTTCAATTTAATATCTCCTGTCTGGATACACGTCTCGTCAGACGATACAACGCCCTCGTAAAACTTAATATGAATCCTCTTTCTTCACTTGCCCCTGCAATTAAGGAAATGGCCTCTGCCCAGAAGTCCAGCTTTGCAACCACTCAGGCCGTTTGGCGATTCCTCAATAATGAAAAAGTCTCTTTCAAGCAATTGAATGAACCAATACAGCAACTTGCATTTGAACAGATTGATCAATCTTCTCACTCTTATGCACTGATTGTTCATGATTGGTCTCAACTACAATATGTGAAACACAACAATAAAACTCAGCGTCTTCAAAGAACCCATCAATACGATACAGGCTATGAATTACAAAGCAGCCTACTTGTCGATGCTGCATCTGGACTTCCTGTTGCACCTCTTGCCCAAACTTTGTCTGATGCAACAGGATGCTATTCAACGTTTACAGATGACTACAGTCAGCGTGAAACACACTTAAACTCTCTTCTTCATCAAATACAGCATATAGAGAAATCTGTAGTACAAAAGACTTTAGTCCATATTATCGACCGTGAAGGAGATTCAATTGCCCACCTTAGACAGATGAATCATCAAGGATTCAAATGGTTGATTCGCGCTAAAGAAGGTCATCGAGTCGAGTATCAGGGTCAAACATACAAGGTGGGCGAGATTGCAGAAAAGATAGAAACACATTCGATCAAAAATATTTCCTACAAAGGCAATCAGCATACTTTGCATGTGGGTGAGACCCATATACGCATAACACGTGCAGCAAAACCCAAGCAGAAAGATAGCTCAGGGAAGCGGGTTGCTCCTGAGCAGGGAGATGCTGTCGATGCAAGGCTGGTTGTTTCTGTCGTTAAGGATCGTGACGGCAAAATTGTGGCGAGATGGTGTTTACTGAGTAATGTTGCAATGGATATAGATACAGCAGAATTAAGTACATGGTATTACTGGCGCTGGACAATTGAATGTTATTTCAAATTGCTTAAGCAGGCAGGACATGACGTTGAAGCATGGCTACAAACGACACCTCAAGCAATCCTGAGAAGACTACTGATCAGCAGTATGGCTTGTGTGCTGACATGGCGAGTGCAACGTGGTACAGATGAGCAGAATGTGAGAATTCGGGCATTTCTCACCCGAATTTCAGGTCGGCAACAAAAAAGAGGCAAGCTTGAAAGTGCACCTGCCATATTGGCAGGGCTTTCAATACTATTGAACACCCTTCAATTGTTGTCAGAGTATTCGCCTGATGAGCTGAATGCGATTGCTAAGATCGCATTCGATTTATAAAAAATGTGTAGATACCTATGCTTTATAAAAGGGGGATCGAGGGGGATTAAAATCACGATTAAATATAAAAATGACCCTAAACGACCTGCCTGAAATTAAAATTGTCCGTCATGCACGATCGATACGACTTCGCTTGCGGGTAGAGCCAACACAAATTCGTTTAACTGCACCATTATTTTGTAGCAAAAAACAGATTCAAAATTTTATTGATCAATCAGAAGCGTGGTTAGTCAAAACTTGGCAAGAACAGCAGCAGAAACAAGAACTACAGCTACAAAATAGGCTGTTTCCAACAGAACTTAAACTGTTTAATTTAGAACAAGCTATACAGATTACTTATCAAGCGCAGCAGAAAAATTTTGTGTTTGATCATGAAGGTTTAAGACTCAGTGTGAGTGATCGTCAGCCTGAACAATACTTAAAAGGGTTTGTCATCACCTATGCAAAAGATCATCTTCCTATTTATTTAACACAAGTGAGTATTGAAACGGGTTTGAGTTTTGCTCAATGTACAATTCGGCAGCCAAAAACACGTTGGGGAAGTTGTACATCTAAACACGACATTATGTTGAATAGTGCCTTGGTACTGTTTCCTCAAGAAGTTGTTAGATATGTGTGTGTACATGAGTTAGCACATACCCGATATTTTGATCATAGTCCACAGTTTTGGACGCAAGTACAGTTACATGACCCTAACTTTCAGCAGCATCAGAAAATATTAAAAACAAAGCTGTTACATTGTTGGTGGTTTTTTTAGTAACCATTAAGCGGATTGATGTTTTAATTTTTTATTTTTAAGTGTAGATTGAACTGGATAAAAATGATTTAAAATTCATGCGTTGAACCCTTCTCCCATATCGCAATAAAAGAACTCAGATGTGAATTTTACAGATATTCATTATTTCGTATTAATCGTCCCGAGCTGTCTCATCTTGATGGGTAGTCTGTTCTTAATTTGTCATTTTTTCTTCAAAGCGCCACATTATTTGTTGTGGTTGGGCATCGGATATATTGTTCCAGCATGTGCTGTGGCAGCACAAAGTTTAATGTCGAATCAACAAATGACGATGTCTTCCCCCATACTCGGGATCATGTATTTGTTTGGTGCTTGGGCCAGTACTTATGCGATGGCTTTAAGGAAAAATGCACAGGCACATTCTAAACTTGCGTGGGCATTGATTGTGATGCTTACCGCCTTGCTTGGCTATTATGCTTTTATAGATGAGCAACTGTGGATACGCATGTTGATTTTGAATTTAGGTGTTGCCACCATTCAGTCTTTGGTTCTTATTTCAATGTTTGCCCATTTTAAACACAGTGATCGGTTAAATAAAATTGTTGATCTTTCCTATCTGTTTATTGTGTTTTATACCTTTGTGCGTAGCTTGATTATTTTCTTGTTCTTAAAAAATATTGATGCCAGCATGCTTTCGACTTCAGTTTGGTGGTTAATGATGTTGGCTGCCAGTATTTTATTAAGCTTGTGGTTTGCTATGGTTCTATTGGGTACTATGGTGCGAGATATTGTCTTTAAACTCAATGAAGAGCGCT
>JBPOIR010000123.1:0-3929 GCA_052034335.1 Pseudomonadota bacterium
CGCGACTTTGAAAACATCGCCCTCAACCCGAATGCTACGGTGGACAGCCAAAATGAGGCATATTTCATCAAGGAAGTTCAGCCGCACGTCCCCGACGCCTGGATAGACGCCAGCAAGCGCGACGCCAAGGATGGCGAAATCGGCATCGTCGGCTACGAAATCCCCTTCAATCGCCACTTCTACCAATACCAGCCGCCGCGTCCGTTAGAAGAAATCGACGCCGACCTCGACGCCGTCAGCGCCGAAATCATGGCGCTATTGCGTGAGGTGCATTCGTAACCTCATGGCAAAGAGCAGATCGCAAACCCCGTATTGTTATCCAAAAAGTAGCTTTTAAGCTACACTAAATACCATGATTGAACTTTTTCGCTACCAACGCGATGACGGACGTGAGCCTTTCACGGTGTGGTTGAACGGGCTGCGTGACAAAGTGGCACAAGCGCGTATCCGCATTCGCTTACGGCAAGTACAAGCCGGAAACTTCGGTGACAGTGAGCCGGTCGGTGAAGGAGTCATCGAGCTACGAGTACACGTAGGTGCCGGCTACCGCGTGTATTGCGGTCGGCATGGAAAAACCGTGGTGCTGTTGCTATGTGGCGGCGACAAAAGCAGCCAGGTAGCCGACATCAAGCGGGCAAAGGAACTGTGGTCTGAATGGAAACGGAGGCAAATATGAGCAAAATCAAAAGCGCGGTATCTCACCATGAGGCAGAGCTTGCCGAACTGCGGGCTGATCATGAGTTGGCCGTTGAATACCTGAAAGCGGCCATGGAGTCGCTCGACAACCCCTATGATCGCGCCGCCGGTCTGCTCGCTTTACGCACCGTAGCCGAAGCCTATGGTGGCCTGGGAGCGGTTGCCGCCGAAGCCGGCATCAGCCGGGAATCCCTCTATCGCGCGCTGTCACCCAAAGGTAACCCCACGTTAAAAACGCTGCTGGCCGTTTTGAAAACAGTCGGCATGCGCCTTTCGGTTGAGCCGGAGGAACACGCGCATGCGTGATCGACAAGAAAAAGTCGCACCGCTGGTGCGACAATTTCAGCACGCTGCCGGTTTGGAAAAACTCTCAGCAGCGTTGAGAGAAATGAGTCAAATAGTGTCAGCACTGCTGGCACAAAACAGTGACCGGATTCATCATCCCCCAACCATTGAACCACCCCGTCATCCTCAAGAACCCCATCACCGTCATCCCCGAGTGCTTTTATCGGGGATCCACTACAAAGCTCAACCCCCCTGGATTCGCGCCTTCGCGGGAATAACGGCACCAAGATCGGACGTATGAAAGCCCCCGCCGTCTATATCCTCGCTAGCCAACGTAACGGCACGCTTTATATTGGCGTGACTTCCAATCTGATTCAGCGCATCTGGCAACACCGCGAAGGCGTTGTCGAAGGATTCACCCAACAATATGGCGTAAAAATGCTGGTCTGGTATGAACAGCACGAAACCATGGACAGCGCAATTGCCCGTGAAAAAGCCCTCAAGAAATGGAACCGCGACTGGAAACTTCGCCTGATAGAAAAGCGCAACCCGCAGTGGCTCGATCTCTGGCCGGAAATCACCGGCGAAGTGCCCCTACTCGATAGCCCCCCTCAACAGTCGCGTCCTTCGTCGTTCCCGATTACCTCTGTCAGGAACCCATGCCCCCCGCCGTCATCCTCAAGTGCTTTTGCCGGGAACCCACTCCCACTGTCGTCATCCCCGAATGCTTTGATCGGGGATCCAGCACAAAGCCCAACACCACTGGATTCCCGCCTTCGCGGGAATGACGGCGGCGAGGGCAAAGGTGAGCACAAATGAGTCAGTACAAGGCTTATTTGGAGTACAAGGATTCGGGTTTGCAGTGGCTTGGCGATATGCCGAATCACTGGAAACTGCGTAAATCAAAATATATTTTTAGCCGTGTACAACGAGAAGTCCGGTCAGAGGATGGCGTCGTAACTGCGTTCCGTGATGGCCAAGTAACTTTGCGCACCAATCGCAGAATGGAAGGTTTCACTGAGTCCATCAAGGAAATTGGTTATCAAGGCGTAAGAAAAGGAGATTTGCTGGTTCATGCGATGGATGGCTTTGCTGGCGCAATAGGCGTCAGTGATTCTGAAGGGAAATGTTCGCCCGTTTGCTCCGTTTGTATTCCGACGGATGAAAAGAAAGTTCACGTAGGGTATTTCGGCTATTTGGTTCGCCAACTTGCAGTTACCGATTACATCTCATCTCTTGCAAAAGGAATCCGCGAGCGCTCAACAGAATTTCGTTACAGCGAGTTCTCCGTTCTTGATTTGGCCTTGCCTCCGAAAAACGAGCAGAAAGCAATCGCCGCCTTCCTCGACCACGAAACCGCGAAGATCGACGCGCTGATCGAGAAGCAGCAGCGGCTGGTTGAACTGCTCAAGGAAAAACGCCAGGCGGTAATCAGCCATGCCGTGACCAAAGGCCTCAACCCCAACGCCCCGATGAAGGATTCCGGGGTGGAATGGCTGGGCATGGTGCCGATGCATTGGGAGTTAACCCCATTAAAACACCTATGCACATTTAGTGGAGGCGGTACGCCGAGTAAGGATAACTTGAGCTACTGGCTAAATGGGGACATTCCGTGGGTTTCACCAAAAGACATGAAGGGGTTCTGGATTAGCGATACCCAGGACAAGATAACGAATATCGCAGTTAGAGAATCTTCAACCAATTTTGTAAATGCAGGCGCTTTGTTAATGGTTGTTCGTTCTGGAATTTTGCAGAGAACAATTCCCGTTGCAATCAACACAGTTTCCGTCACCCTTAACCAAGACATGAAGGCTTTGTCCTTCGGCTCAGAAATGCATGTTGAGTTCGCAGCCAATTTCATATTGGGTAACATCCCGCCTCTACTGCTGGAATGGTCGAAGGAGGGGGCAACAGTTGAAAGCATTGAGCACGAATATTTGGCTTCAAGCGCATTTCCCGTCCCTCCATACAAAGAACAGCTTGAGATCAACGCCTTTATTAGAGAGTGCATGGTGTCTTTTGATGCGCTTGAAGAGCAAGCACGCAAGGGAATTGTCCTGCTCCAAGAACGCCGCACCGCCCTGATCTCAGCCGCCGTCACCGGCAAAATCGACGTGCGCGACTGGCAGCCCGCCGCCTGAGCATCCGCCCACGCCTTCCTCAATCAAATCACCACCAGACCCCAGCCATGAGCAACCAAGCCAGCGAACGCATCTTTCAGGACGACATCATCCGGCAACTGCTGGCCAGCGGCTGGCAGCTCGGCTCGCCGGAGAAGTACAGCCGCGAGCTGGCCTTGTATCCCGAGGATGCGCTGGGCTTTGTGCAGGAAACGCAGGAGTCGCAGTGGCAGAAGTTCTGCGCCAATCACCCCAGGGATGCCGAGCAGAAATTCCTTGAGCTGGTCGCGGCCCAGCTGCAAAAAGCCGACCCGAACGCGACGCACAAGGACAGCCGCACGTTCGGCACGCTGGGCGTGTTGCGCCACGAGCTGCGCGACCGCAATGCGCGCTTTGCGCTGTGCCAGTTCAAACCCGAACACGACCTGAACCCGGATACGCTGGCGCGTTATGCGAAAAACCGGCTGCGCGTGGTGCCGGAGCTGGTCTATAGCCCGTGGGCGACCGAAGCGCATCTGGCTGAAACCGGCAGCAGGGCCAAAGCTTGGCGCATCGACCTGGTGCTGTTCGTCAATGGCTTACCGATTGCCACGCTGGAACTGAAATCGGAGTTTAAACAAGCCGTAGATCGCGCCATCAAGCAGTACAAGACGACGCGCCTGCCGGTTGATCCGGTCGCCAAAAAACCCGAGCCGCTGCTCACCTTCAAGCGCGGCGCGCTGGTGCACTTTGCCGTCAGCCAGTACGAGGTGCACATGGCGACCCGGCTGGAGGGTGATAACACCTTTTTCCTGCCGTTCAACAAGGGCGCGCACGATGGCGGTGCCG
>JBPOIR010000089.1:0-7343 GCA_052034335.1 Pseudomonadota bacterium
GCAAAATTGTTTTGTACAGAAAACGTGCCATTTTCACTTGGAGTGAGTCGCGCGTTGATTTTTGCAATATCTGCTTCTGATAAAGGCGGATGAATGGCGTAATTTGATGTTAAGGTTATTGTTATAGAGGCGGTTGTTGAATCTGATGATTTTGTTGTTGTGGTTGTACCAGGAAAGTGGTGTAGAACTGATGGTTTGCGAGCAAGTGGTTCATTATCTGGAGGTGGTTCATTATCTGGAGTTGGTTGGATATCGAAGTTTAGCGCATAATCATCGGGTAGTGGTAATGTGCGATTGAATTCTGGTCGATCAAGATCAGGTTCATATTCACCACTTTTCATTAATTCTCTACGAGAAGGGTCGCGCACAGCGTTTATGACCTTATCTCTTTCATTTCTCAACTTGTCGCTTAGTTTTCCTTTCCACCCAAAATATGGAAGAACAAAGGGTGCTGCAATACCTTTAAGAATTCCGCGACCAAATCCCGTTACAGCGCCGCGAGCGAATCCCCATGTACCTTTAATCAATTTAAAGCGAGAGGAATAATAACCGATCCTCGCTTTTATGGCTGCCTCAGAAACTGTCGAAGCGATAGGATAAGCGACGATTCCCGCTACGCCAGCCAATACGCCTAAAGTTGTAGTACCTAATTTAGCAAGAAAAGACCTTTTTCGGATTCTTGTTTTTTTGAGAGGTGATGGGTCAAGATGAAGTTCAGGCATTATCCCTCGGTCCTATTTTGATGAGCTTACTGTAACAGGTTAGACAACAAACAACATTTTTTCAAGGCTGGGAGTTTGTCAATCTTTAGACATTCTTAGCATTTCCTGGCACTATAAAAAATCCTAAATTATTGTGAGTGATGCCCTTTGAATACTATTCCTGCAACCATTGATCTCAACCCTTCGGGCGGACATCCAGAGGCCTCTGTTATTTGGATGCATGGGCTGGGTGCCGATGGAAATGATTTTGTGCCTATTGTGGAGCGATTTAAATCGTTGCAATCCAAAGTACGTTTTGTATTTCCGCATGCCCCGATGCGATCGGTAACGGTGAATGGTGGGGTGCGGATGCGTGCTTGGTACGATATTGTTGCAATGGATATATCACACAAAGAAGATAGTGAGGGTATAAAAGATTCGGCGCGGTTAATTGATTTACTGATTAAGCGTGAGCAAGAACTGGGTGTTGCGAGTAACCGCATTGTTTTAGCGGGCTTCTCCCAAGGGGGCGCGATGGCATTGCACGCAGGACTACGTTATCCAGAGCCGTTAGCAGGCATCATTGCATTATCCAGTTATTTACCCTTACCCGATACATTTGTAAAAGAGCGAGATCTGGCTAATCAAGATACGCCTATTTTTATGACGCACGGTTTATTTGATGCTGTCGTACCCATCATGCTTGATCAAATGTCTAAAGAACAATTAGAAGACTTGGGTTATCAGATCGATTGGTTTACTTACCCAATGGCGCATGCAGTGGTTCCAGAAGAAATCGATGATATCTATCATTTTTTAGCGCGGATAATAAAATAGATAGGTAAGTTAGGTGGTGTGCAGCATCGAGTGAGGATTAAGACATCGGCTCAACCATATATTTTTTACAAATTTTTAAAACCATAATGCCCACACCAAAACACACCAGTCCTAATATGACCAGAAGAATAGGCCAAGCGGCCGAATGCATAAAGTGTTTGCTGGTAAAGTAGCCAATATATCCTAGTGCAGATAATGTGCTTACAAAAAGTAGTGTTCTATTACGTATTAAAGTGCTGAGGTAAAGCATAAGCCCGCTGATCCCAAAGAAAATCACTTCAAAATATGTACTGCGAAGCGCGTCAAAAAGACCATTTAAAAACAGAAGGGCGCCTACAAAATACCAAAAATTGGCGATGGCCTTATAAAAGGCTTTATCTAACATGTAAGCAATAAAGAGTACGGATAGTCCGACAACGATGCCGACCAGTTTGTCGCTTGCATGTACTAAATCTAATGTGGTTGCTAAAAATGCGCACCAGAAAAAAAGAGCAGTAAAAATTAAAGAAGCACGTTTAATTTTTTTAAAGGTAACAAGTTGTTGGATAAGCATAACGCCAAAAATGAGTACAGAAGAAATTTTAAAATCCAATCCATCTCTAAATTCATTAACGGCAACGAAAAGACCAATGGTCTGAAATAATGTGGCGGTTAGAAAAAGGGGCGTTAACATGGTTTCGTATTTTTTTTGATACACAGGTAAAATCAGCGCTAACAGATAGAGTACAATACCCGTGCCAAAGGTAAGGGTAATTTTCATCGCAACATTCATGGTCGACCAAAATGTGCCAATGTAAATACTTAAGCCAGAAAAAATAAAAATGCCGCCCAGATAAGCAAAAAGTTTCATTAACGTTTCTGTGCGAGCGCTTTGTATAGATTGTGTCTGTAAGACTTTTGTAATATCTGCGATTGTCAGATTGTGTTGGGTCGCAAGACGATTAATTTCTTTTAGGATCTTATCTTTAGATTGAGGCATAAAAATTCCTTATTGTGATTGTGTGCGTATCCATCCTAGAAATTTAATCGATTTATAGCCATCCCTATTTTTTTCATCAGAAACATTAATAACTTTACCATTTTTTGATATCAGCAGCGTCCTTTTTGTATTCAATAAAAAAAGATTAGCAACGCCGCCTGCATTGGGAGACGAGATTTCTGCTTTATAGCCGTCGGGAGCAATCTCTTGGGTGTCGAGCTTTAAATCTTTGATTTCAGGGATGTTTAGCGCCTCTCGTTTTTTCGTCATAACGATTCCGGGAGCAGTTGATAAGTTGATTGGAATTTCTGTCGAAGTGAGTGTTTTAGCGTTAAACCGAAATAATCGTGGCATAGGTAGACTGCCTTTTTGGACTTCTGGGCTTATCCAGATTTTTAAGGTTCCGTCTATAACTTCTGTGTTGATACCATCGTGCGGGTAGGTGGTGGTGAGATATAAAAGATCGATTTTCGGAGATTTTACCAGCATTTTAGGTAAAACAGCCGCGAGATAGAAGACAATGACCAAAAGAATGGGCAGTGCGATGCCGACGATTAATATAAGGTTTTCTTTTAAAGCACGCTTCGTCATTTTGCCAACTAGAAACTTAGTGTGTGAAATTACTTTATAGTACAGTTTTGTTAGAAAGGCAAAGCTGATTCGCATCCATTTGGGCGTTGGGGTTATCCTGGCTGTTAGTGGCTAGCAAAAGTCCTTTTTTATAATATTCCTCGGATTTCTCGCGGAGTTCCAGGTATTCCATTAAGGAGCCGAGTGCTGCATAGGTCTCTGGCAGAGGCGTCAAGCTTAAGCTTTTTTCGAGATAATCGCGCGCTTTGCCCCACAATTGATTGGCTAAACAAAGCCGTCCTAACGTTAGCAGCAAGATTGGATTTGTAAAGTGTTCTGGCAGCAAAGATTCTGCAAAAGCCAGTTGTTTTTTGGGCGATGCGCCGATGGTTAAACCGTATAAATGGACTAAAGATTGATCGTACGTTTTCTTCAGCGTTGTTTTCAGCAAGGCTTCGGCTTCGTTATTGGCAGATTGTTGTGTCAATAATTTGACATAGTCACACACCATCGCGGGATCAGATCGAATAGTCCGTGGAGATTGTTGCCAAAATGCCACGAGCGCTTTTAGTCCCTTGCCAGCGTAAGTTGGCAAAAGAGCCGGATAAATCTTTTTTTCTAGTCTTATTAAAGCTTCTTTTGACAATGCTTGTGTTTTGCGACATTCGGGCAATAAGCTATACAATGCGGGCCAATCCAGCATGGCTTCGTATAGCGTGCATAATAATCTTAAGACTTTGGGATGTTTAGGGGCATTGATATGTAAACGTTGTAAATTATGAACGCTCTTTTCAAGCTCGCCATGTTTAAATTGTAATTGTGCTTGTGTTAAGCGAATAGCCATATCAGAACCTGCGCCAACATCCAATGCTAATTGTAAATAATGATCGCGACGTTCGGGTGAATTGCCTTCTTCTGCGGCTTTCGCTGCGGAAAGGTAATTAATGAGCGGTGTGTCGCTATGTGAAGCGCTTTGTATTAAATATTGCTCTGCATTTTTCCAACGTCCCTCCGCCAATGCCAAAAATCCCTTATAGGTTTGTAGTCTCGCCTTATTCTCTCGATGTTTTTTCCACCACTGTTTGATTTTGTCAGAACCCGAAAAAAGTGTTTTGATAAACCAGATAGTGAATAATGTTATTGCGATTATCAAGATAATCAAAAAAGCCGATAACCATAGAGGCATTTCGACTGTCCAATGTCCATACGAAAAGAGCGCATAACCCGGATCCTGGCTAATGATAATCCCAAGTCCTGTTGCTAGGGCAAGTACAATAATAAACGACCAGAGTCGCATAGCTTTTACCTATTATCTTAACGTATTAAAAAATTCCAGAGCGGTTATAGGTGGCAATGTGGGACGTAATTGAATTGCCGACAGTTCAGTGATTGTGTTTTGCACTTTTTGTACGACCGGATCGGTCGCATCATAATATTGCGATAACCATTGTTGGGTATCTTGTAAGGCTTTTTGAAAAATTTTATCTTCGGTGGTGAGTATTGCTAAACGCATTTGTTCTAGCAGCGCTCGTAAATTTTCTTGGATTAAGTTTTTTTGTGTTTCGGAAAGTAAGGGTTCTATGCGTTGTGTAGAATGTCGAATTTTTACAAAGTCTTTGATGCTTTTTAAACTCTCAAAAAAACGTTGTTTCCAAACGCTGGCGCGAGAGGTATCCGGCTGTTTTTCTTGCGGTTGTGGTGCTGCTTCTTTTTGTTGGGCGTTGGCCGTGATAGTTTGAGGGGAGAGCAAAGCGGTTTGATCGATAATGCTGCTGATCTTTAGCCATAAATCTTCTACATTAAGCGTCGACGCTTGTTGTAGTGTAATGATATCTTGTCCAATGGCTTCTGATAGTGGAGATAAGCTGACATCATTTAAGGCTTGAACTTTTGTTTGCGCCAGGGTAAGTAGTTCAATAGCGGTTTTAACATCGCGTGTTGTTTGTAGGCGTGTGCTTGCTAAACGGATTAAATATTCTAATTCTGCTGTTTTAAATGTGGGGTTTTGCGTTCGGTTTAGAATGGCTTCTTCTGAGCTTTTGAGCTTTGTCAGCTCATCGTTAAAGCCCGCTAAAGCTAGATTCATCTTATTTTCTAAAGTGGTTAGGCTTGCGTGGGTGTTGTTAGAAAAAGTTTGATATCTTTCAAATTGCAATACGCTTAAGAGGGCGGCACTGATCGCAATAATCAAACTGAATATAGCTGTTTTCACACGCAAGTATCCTTAAACCTTTTTAATACATTAATAATAGACGTGTCGTCTGCGCTTGTCGCCACCATGGGGCTTTTGAAGTTTAGTTCTTTAGCTAATTTTTGCATTCGTGCTCCCACAACAACCAGGGGGATTTCAGTTAATTCATCCACTGCATTCTCCAAGAGCTGCACAAGATTATAAAGCGAATCGGTACTTGTGGTGATGATGACATCCAAGGGAGTATGGCGCCAATGCTTAATCTTTTCAAGCATCGGGAGATCAAGCGTTGGCAAACAACGTTGATAGACTTCTATTATTTGTACCAAAGCGCCGCGCGACTTTAAGGTTTCGCTTAATAGCTCACGCCCGCCATTGCCGCGAAGGATCGCTATTTTTTTCCCGTGGATTTGGGCGGTTTGAAATGCGGGCATGGCAACTAAAGATTCGGATTCGTAAGGGGGAGCCGGTGGAAAAAGGATATCAGGAATGTCGAAATTCTGTAGCGCATGTGCTGTGCCAGATCCTATGGCTGCCCAAAACATGTTTGGTAGTGTAGACCAACGCGATTGAATGGCAGGGATGCCAAATTGCACGGCAGATTGGCTCATAAAGATCCCAATATCCTGAGTATCTAAGGTATCAATGGCAGATTGTAATGCGGCTTGATGCGGGGTTTTTTTGATCTCAATAACGGGGAAAAGTTCTGCGATGTCGCCCATAGCGTTTATTTTTTCAGATAATCCGACGGCAAGGTTTGCCGGACGTGTAACTAAGATGCGCATCTGGTTGCCCCAGTAATAATATCCTCGGCGCCTTGCTCTAATAATTGTTCTGCAACTTGTTTGCCGACTATTAACATGGCTTCTGGATTTCCGATAGCCCAGGCTTTTAAGATTGTTTGGCCATCGGGTGTTGCAACCATGCCTTCTAGTTTTAACAGTCCTTCATCGTTAATAATAGCGAGTCCTGCGATGGGTGATTGGCAGTTACCGCCCAGTAATGCATTCATATTGCGTTCTGCTAATACACATTGCGCAGTTGGTGTGTGATGTAAGGACATTATTAAATGTTGGATCTTTTTATCACTGATGCGGCATTCTATACCTAATGCACCCTGTCCTACAGCAGGTAGCATGTTTATTGTTGGATCTGTTGTTGAAAAAGATTGAGTGATTCGGTGTGCAAGTCCGAGCCTTTTAAGACCGGCGGTTGCTAAAATAATCGCATCGTATTCGTTATTGTCGAGTTTTTGAAGGCGTGTATCAATATTGCCACGTAGCATTTTAATCGTTAAATCGCCTCGTAATGCAACGAGCTGGGCTTGTCGTCTTAGGCTTGAAGTGCCAATCGTTGCTTGTGGTGGTAGTGCTTCGAGGGTTGGGTATTGTAAAGAAATAAAAGCATCGCTGGGATCTTCTCTTTCTAAGATAGCCGTTAGCGTTAAACCTTCGGGCAATGCAGCAGGCATGTCTTTAATCGAATGCACGGCGATATCTGCGGTATGGTTTAATAAGTGTTCTTCAAGCGCTTTTACAAACAAGCCTTTACCCCCCATTTTGGTTAAGGGGATATCTAAAATTTGATCACCTTCTGTTGTAACGCCAATCAGTGTGATTTCGAGGTTGGGATAGAGTGTTTGTAGTTTATCTTTAACAAAATTGGCTTGCCATAATGCTAAAGCGCTTTTTCGGGTAACGATCCTTAAGGTTTGTTGCATGGTGTCTATTAAACGTTATTTTTTATGGGTTGTCAAAAATAATGGTAGTTAAAAATAAGGGCTGTCAAAAAATAATGTTCCTTTTTTTCGCGAGCTTGAACTCGCTGAGCTCAGACAAACCTCGCTCAAAAAGAAACATTATTTTTTTGACAGCCGTCCGAGGTTCCCAAAGGCTTATCTAAAAGGGTTGGCCAAATTGCTTCCCAGCCTTGATGATGCGTTGCATCTTTAATAGTGGTTTGTGATGCGCATGGGCTTCCGAGTTTTCGCAATCGAGCAACGAATTCTTCAGCAATAAAAGGCGGTACGGTTTTGTCTTTTTCACCAGAGAAATGTTGTTGGGGG
>JBPOIR010000051.1:0-13146 GCA_052034335.1 Pseudomonadota bacterium
AAAACAAGCTACAACGTCATCAAAATGCTATTGAAGCCTTAAAAAATTCGATAAAGCTCCAACCTCCGAATGCTGAGCTCTATGCGAGTCTATCTGAAACTTATACGCTTACCAACCAACCTAAAGAGGCGCTGGTTGCTATTGAACACGCCCTGCAACTTGACCCAAAGAATATTGGCTATTTAAACAGAAGCGTACTTTTAGCAAACTGGGCAGAAGACTACACTCAGGCTGAAGACAGTTATAAACGCATTCTTACAATTCAACCAAATAACCGTATGGCTCGTGTTGGGCTAGAGAACACTGAAGCTAAAATAGCGAATGCTAAATCAACGACCCAATTAAATACGAATACATCCGTAACCGGAGCAACAACGCCTGTTTCTATAGCAATATCAGAGGAAACAGCAAAACCAAGCACGCCTGTTTCTATAGCAATGTCAGAGGAAACAGCAAAACCAAGCACACCTGTTTCTATAGCAATGTCAGAGGAAACAGCAAAAGCTAAAGCAGGTGAAACAGCTGAAGCAGCAAAAAATAACCTGGCAATTAGTACCTATAAAGAAGAGATTGCTAACGATCCTAACCGCCCAGATTTATGGCAAAAAATTGCTGATATTGAAAAAAAGCAACAACACTATCAAAATGCCATTAATGCCTTAAAAAATGCTATCAAGCTTCAACCTCAGAATGCTGGGTTATATGTGAGTCTATCTGAAACCTATGCATTAGCCAATCAATCTAAAGAATCATTGATTGCTATTAATCAAGCAATTCAAATTGACCAAAAAAATATTGAGTATTTAAATAGAAGAGGAATTTTAGCTATTTGGGCAGAAGAATACGATCAGGCCGCAGACAGCTATAACCGTATACTTAACATCGAGCCCAATAACCAGGTGGCTCGTGTAGAGCTGAACATTGCAGTGGAAATGGCCAAATCTAAATCAATTACCCACTTAAATGCGAATACATCAACGGGGACGGAGACAAATCCGCCCGTTTCTGAAAACGCACCCGTTTCTTTAGGCGTGGCGCCGAAAAGAAAGCCTCTAACCACAACTGCTTCTGTAACAACACCAAAACGGAACAATGTTCTTTCACCACCCACTAATCCGGCGGATCGTACAGGTGCGGGTTATATTGAAGGCGGATTTGAGTGTGACCACTTAAGTGCAGGGAACGGTCATTGGAACAATCAATATATAAAAAGCTCTTTACAAACAGATCCTAACAACACTTGGGCGGCAGCAATAGAACATGATTTTGAGTTTGGAGAAAAAGCCTTCTATGGAGAAATTGATAATACCCATATCATCAATGACAAATGGTTTAGTAATGTGGCTTTGGGCTTGAGTGACAATTCTATTTTTGTTCCCAAATATTTCTTTGGAACGACGATTTCTAGAAAACTTTTAAAAGAAGAAAACTTAGTTGCGTATTTGGGTGGACACGCATACTGGTGGAGACCAAGCCCAACAACGACACAAGATCTTAATCCTGGCCTCATCTATTATTTCGAAAGTCCCTGGATACTAGAAGGCGGTGTATTGTTTAGTCGATTTATGCCCGGCGCTATTTTTTCTAAAAGCTACTATATTTCAGTTGCGCAAGGTAAAGAAAAAGATCATTTATACACGCTGCGTTATAATTTTGGCAGGGAAGCCTATCAAACGATAGGCACAGCTACTCCTGCTCTGACCAATTACTCAAGCACCGATATCACGGCAACTTGGCGGCAATGGATAGACAAATATTGGGGCTTTAATATTACTGCAGAAGCGTATAAAAATCCATTTTATGAACGTTATGGCATAACGGTTGGACTGTTCAGGGATTTCTTATAATGGAAAAAAAGGGCATTTCAATTTTTTTTCCTTTTCGAGCCTTCCATAACCAAGAGTTTAATCAACGTTTATTTATTTTCTTTTTAATCCCACTTGTTTTTAATCTGGCAACCTTATTCTCTCTCAATATTATCGCAAAATTTTGGGGTGTAATTATTAATTTCTTTTTGACTAAATTATCTTTTGAATTTAGCGTTCTCTATACAAAATATTTTCTGTTTTATTATTCTTTTTTGGTACCCTCTATTAATCTCGCAGCCTCTCCGCCGGACGCTATAACTTGGTGGTCTTACCTTGTAATATCGGTTGCTGTATTTTTATTATCCTTTTTAATCTCTGATAAATATACCCCGCTGATCTATTACACAAGAACATTTTGCGTGATGCTCTGGTTTATATTAATCTTTTTCTTTTTCTTCCCGGCGAGGTTTCCTTACGAAATTTCATTATTTACAAAAACGGGATTTTTACAAAACATTTCTTTATTATTTGCAACCCCCTGGATTTATTGTTTTACCTATTATATGTTTGGCTATAGAATGAAGCGAAAAATCATCATAACCAGCGTAACTTTGATTTATTTTATCATCTTGGCGCCATTTCAATATATGATAAACGCCTGTTTGATTCATCTCTATTCGCTTGCACTAATGCCAATCTTATATGTCTATTTTGGACTTATGATGAATATTTTTGCGGCTGTTGCTCTTTTTGCTTATGGCGTAAGTTTGGAACAAATTTACACAAAATATAAAAAATGATTTTTTGAAAAGGATTTTCGATGGATATGGAATCAGTATTTTATCTGATAATAATAATTGTTATTACGGTAACACTTTTTATAGTGCCTTTTATTCCTGCATGGAACGAATGGAAATATAAAACAGATGCAGAAACCTTTAAAGTTGATTTTCCAGATAAAACAATTGTTGACTATACGATACGTATTTTTAGAGAATACATACAGACTCATTTTAGCTCAATGTTAGAAAAATACAGCCAATTGCAGAACTCTGATGATGGAAAACTCGCAAATGGTACAGAATATCATGTCACTGGACTCCCTGGCGCAATAGCACTTTCTCCTTTCGAACTCCAAAACAAAAAAACAAATAAAGTATACTTACTTTGCCAAAAGAGTGTTCTACCCAATGGTATCAATTTTAGCAATAAAATATATAGCAGTGAAGGAATAGACATAGGATCCCTCTCAACCATCAATGAGCTTATAGCAGAAGGTGACATATTATTAGAAGCAGGCGTTTCTGTTCAAAAACTTGTTTATAGTAAAACATCCATTGTTATTAAAGAGAATTTCAAAACAAGCGGATATTTAAGAGCTGAAAATAAAATTCTATTTTTAGGAAACGCGCAATTTAAATATTTACATTCCCCTAATATTGAATTTGGAGAGTTATCTTTTAAACCCGGCGAACATTTTATCGACGTTATCGCCGTCAGATCTCTTCCACGAAGATTGCTGCTTGAAAATATTAAAATCCCCGAACATACCACCATGATTTATAATTTTATTGCTAAAGGAACGTTAAGCATTGGAAATAATTGCTCAATATTTGGTAACATAAAGTGTTATCAAGAAGTTAGGATTGGAGACAATACGACGATTATAGGATCAGTTATCTGTGAAAACAACATCACCATTGGTGACAATTGTTCCATTCAAGGACCTATCATATCAACGGGCACCATTAAAATAGGCAAGAATTGTTGTATTGGTATACAGAGTATAAAGACCAGTGTTGTTGCGAAATATATTTTTGTTTCAACAGGCTGTTTTATTGCTGGCCATATACTGGCTAAGGTAGAAGGAACGTATAGCGTTTAATTTTTTAAAGATTTTTTCAATATTGCAACAATCGCTTCCGCTGCATGGCCATCGCCATAAGGGGATGATTTCCCGATCATTTTTTTATACAGTGATGCATTCGTCAATAGTTTACTCACCGCAGCGACGATGCTTTTAGTCTGGTTACCGGCTAACAACCCAAGGCCTTTTTCAATAATCGCAGGACGTTCGGTGCAGTTCCTCATAATCACAACCGGTTTATGCAGAGCCGAAGCTTCCTCTTGGATCCCGCCCGAATCTGTCAGCATCAAAGTAGAACGTTCCATAAGATGCGCAAACGCATCGTATTTTAAAGGCGCAATTAACTGAATATTTGATTGATGACTCAGATGTTTTTCAATCACTTTTTGCACATTCGGATTGGGATGGACTGGTAAAATAAAATCAATATTTGTAAAACGATGACTGAGTATCAATATCGCCTTACAAATATTAACTAAAATTTTTCCATGATTTTCACGCCGATGGGTAGTAACAACAACCATGCGTCTTCTGGTAGACGAAATAGGAAGTGATTTTTTTTTGCTGTTCTTAAGTATCCAATATAAAGCATCGATCACTGTATTGCCTGTAACAAATATTGAATTTTTATCAATATTTTCGTGCATTAAATTTTTTTTCTCATCTTTGGTAGGTGCAAAATGCCATGTTGCAAGTGGCGCCTCTAATACTCGATTTATTTCTTCAGGAAACGGTTGATATTTATCAAAAGTTCTTAAACCTGCCTCAATATGTCCAAAAGGAACTTTGTGATAAAAAGCAATCAACGCTGAAAAAAGCACCGTTGTTGTATCACCCACCGCAAGTATGGCTTGAAATTTATGCCTGCTTAAAAAATCATCCAGTTTTATACATAAATGACTATCAAGCTTAGCAAGACTCTGATTTTTACGCATAAGATTAAAATCAAAATCAGGCTTTAACTTAAAAGTTTCCAGCATACCATCCAATAGTCCACGATGCTGTGCCGTGTTAACCAGAAAAGGTTTTGCCCAAGAAGAAGCCTTTAATTTAAAAAAAACAGGTGCCATTTTAATAATTTCTGGACGAGTTCCGACTATGCAGGCGATATGAATTTTTTGCTGTACTGTCATGCTCATGCACCTATTAAAAGTTGCTTTGTTTTTTGAGTAACTTATTTTTTAGTTTAGTCTACTCTCAAAATTAAACAACTTTGCCTAGGCGACCTACTAACATCCTCAGTTCTTCTGCTAATTCTTGTATGAGAGCCTTATCCTCTCCTTCTATCATGACCCTAATAACCGGTTCTGTTCCTGAGGGTCGTAGCAACACTCTCCCCTTTCCTTTAAGCCTTACTTCAATTTTTGCCAGTGCCGATTTAACCATCGTATGGTTCATGATATAAAGCGGATCCGTAATCGGCACATTAATTAAAACTTGCGGATATTTCTTCATTCCTTGTTTTAATTCTGCTATTGTTTTTCCCGTCGACTGTGCAATACCTAATACACGTAAAGCTGAAATAATACCATCCACTGCTGTACTGATATCTAAACAAAGAATATGACCCGATTGTTCCCCACCGACATTCCATTTTTTTTTATCAAGCATTTCCATAACGTGCCGATCACCTACTGGGGCACGATAAAACGCAATGCCTTCTTTTTTTAATGCTTCTTCTAATCCTAAGTTACTCATTAATGTGCCAACAACGCCCCCTTTTAAACGATTCGTATCGGCATACCATTTTCCAATGATATATAGCATTTCATCGCCGTCTACGATTTCGCCTAAATGATCAACCATCATAACCCGATCACCATCGCCATCTAACGCTATTCCGACATCGGCTTTTTCTTGTAATACGCGCTGAGCCAATGCATCGGGGCTCATTGAACCGCAGTTCTCGTTAATATTAAAGCCGTTGGGTTTTGCCGCCATCTCGTAGACTTCTGCTCCTAATTCACTAAAAACATAAGGCGCAACACGATACGTTGCACCGTTGGCACAATCGACAACTAATTTTAATCCCGTTAAACTTTGTGCATTTGGAAAAGTACTCTTGCAGAATTCAATATAACGGCCATTCATCTCTTGCATTCGTTGTGATTTTCCTAAAAATTCGGATTTAACCGTTATAATAGGCTTCGTGAGCTCTTCTTCAATCGTCAATTCTATTTCGTCTGATATTTTTATCCCCTCAGGAGAGAAAATTTTTATACCATTATCATAATAGGGATTATGTGATGCACTAATAACGATACCGGCGGAAGCACGTAATACACGTGTCAGATATGCAATTGCAGGGGTAGGCATCGGACCTAATAATAAACAATCAACCCCAGCAGCCGTAAGACCGGCTTGTAATGCAGATTCAAACAAATATCCAGAAACACGCGTATCTTTACCAATGACAACTTTAGTTCGCGTTGAAGGGCTTGTACCTAAAGTAAGCACATGTCCCACGGCCGATCCAAATTTTAGAATCCAATCAACCGTCATTGGCATTTCGCCAACACGACCTCTGACTCCATCTGTACCGAAATATTTTTTCATCCTTCATTAAGTATAGCCAAAAATTGATCTTCATCCAGAATCTTAACGCCTAATGATTCTGCTTTAGCCAATTTTGAGCCTGGAGACTCCCCGACGACCACATAATTTGTTTTTTTTGAGACACTTTCGCTGATTTTAGCGCCTAATGCTTGTAATCGTTCTTTTGCATGCTCTCGACTCAAGGAAGTTAAAGTCCCCGTTAATACAAAGGTTTGATCTTTAAGAGGTTGTTCTGCTATTGATTTCCGTGTTGGCGCTGGCCAATAAACGCCAGAAGCACATAATTGTTGAATAACTTCAAGATTATCGGGTTGTCTAAAAAACATCACAATATGCGCTGCCACCACCGGTCCTATATCCGGCACTGCTTGCAGCACTACCTCATCTGCAACCCTAATAGCTTCCAAATCCGGAAAATGACTCGCCAAAACCTGTGCGGTCGTTTCGCCCACTTCTCGAATACCGAGGGCAAACAAAAATCGTGGAAACGTCGTTTTTTTGCTTTTGTTAATCGATTCAATTAAGTTCTCAGCAGACTTTAGCCCCATGCGCTCCAGCTGAGATAAGACATCGACATTCAATTTGTATATATCGGCGACTGTTTTAACAAGCCCAACATCAACCAGTTGATCTACAATTTTAGATCCAAGACCATCAATATTCATTGCTCGTCTGGCAGAAAAATGTAAAATAGCTTCTTTTTGCTGTGAACTACACCCTAATCCGCCCATACATCGAGCAGCTGCCTCCCCGGCTTCTCTGATAACATCCGAGCCACAAACTGGGCACTGTGCTGGCAATGCAATTTGTTTTGCATGAGACGGTCGGCGTTCAATAATGCTAGAAGCCACTTCGGGAATAACATCTCCGGCACGACGCACGATAACGATATCGTGAATGCAAATATTTTTACGTTCAATTTCATCCATATTATGAAGGGTTGCATTACTGATGGTTACCCCACCTACAAACACAGGCTTTAGCCGAGCAACAGGTGTTAAAGCCCCCGTACGCCCCACTTGAAAATCAACGTCTAATAACTCAGTAATGGCTTCTTCTGCAGGAAATTTATGCGCAATTGCAAAACGTGGGGCACGTGAAACAAAACCGAGTTGTCGTTGTAAGTCCAGATTATCAACTTTATAAACAATGCCATCAATTTGATACGGTAATGAATGACGTCGTTCCATTAATACGTGATAAAATGCTAAACAACCCCAAACGCCCTGTGCTACTTGATTTTCTGGACAAATCGGAAAACCCCATTGGTGTAATTGGTTTAAACTTTCACTTTGAGATTCAAATTCTTGATCTAATCCTTCGACGCGTGCAATAGCATAAGCAAAAAAATTAAGAGGTCTTTTTGCGGTAATTTGAGAGTCTAATTGTCTTAAACTCCCTGCGGCAGCATTACGCGGATTTGCAAATTGCTTTTCACCCTTTGCGATTGCATTTTTATTCAGTGTCTCGAAACCTGCTGTGGGCATAAAAACTTCACCGCGCACTTCTAATAAGAGCGGAATTTTTGTTCCCTGTAATTTTAGCGGAATAGCTGAAACTGTCCTTAAATTTTCGGTAATTTGTTCTCCGCTTACTCCATCGCCCCTTGTTGCACCCATCACAAAGATGCCATTTTCATACAATAATGTTACCGCCAAGCCATCCAACTTTGGCTCACAGGTATACTGAATAACCTCCTCTGTTTTTAAGCGGGCATGAATTCTTTTATCAAAATCTTGGACAGATTCTTCTGAAAAAGCATTATCCAACGACAACATCGGCACAACATGCGTAACCTCAGGAAAATCCTTGCGTGGTGGCGCACCCACACGCTGTGTCGGAGAATCCATGGTTTTTAATGCAGGGTACTGCAATTCTAACTGTTGTAGTTCTTGAAATAAGATATCATACGCTGCATCTGGAACAGTGGGTGCATCTAAAACATAATAGCGATAATTGTGCTCGTTAAGTTCCGACCGCAATGCCTTTGCTCGGTTAAATGTTTTATCATCGATATTAGTTTTAGAATTAACTTTTTTCATATTCTCGTAGGTCAAAAGGGGTCAGACCCCTTTTGGCTTTGCCCTCACAGATTTGACCCCTTTGCCTCCTATAGTATACTGAACCTTATGGCAATACTTCCAGAAGAACAATCGGATATTGAAAAAACCCTTAGCAACGCGCTACGCGATATCTCTCATGCCAACCCCTTTCGTTTAAAGGCAGGGCTTCGGATCTTGACAACCACGAATATTGAAACTTTTCAAAATATCTGCTCTCCGGCGGTACAAGAAGATTTAAAAGTGTTTAAAAAATTGTTAACCAACCCAGAAACACTGGCGCCCAAATCCACCCAATCAGAAAGCAATAAAATAGACACGCTGAGTTTTATTAAACATTATATTTTGAGCAATCTACATTTGTTAGATTCGAGAACTGCTATACTGCCCAACACGTTTATGGTTCAAAAATCGATTATGGAAGGCGAACGTTTAAAGTCTGTAGTGCATTCGAGTGCACTACGAAATGTCATCATGAGCGCGCATTATTTCGATGGTCTTGAAAAAAAATTTAGCGAAGAAGGTATTCCAAAAGAACGTATAGAACCCATGGTTAAAAATGCAAAAGTTTACACGCATGAATTACACAAAGCCGTATTAGAAGGCAATATTTCCAAACTCTTGAAATGTGTTTCAGTACATGGTGTCGATGTTAATTTTCCAAACGAACAAGGCATGACACCTTTACACATTGCTGTTCAGGCAGGTTTAACGGAAACCGTCAAAATATTGCTTACAGTTCCATTTATAAAACTCAACACCGTAAACAACAATGGTTGGACGCCACTACATATAGCAGCACGTCTCGGATTTTCTGACATTGCCGATGCCCTGCTCACAATGCCAATTATTGATCCAAACGCTGTGAATAGCGATGGCTGGAGTGCCCTACATTGGGCGGCTTGGCATGGGTTTACAGAAACCGTCACGGTCTTATTAGGAGCTTCCGGTATAAACGTTAACTTAAAAGATCGAAACGACACATCACCTTTACATCTCGCCGCGCGTAATGGGCATCCCGATCTTATTTCTGTTTTGCTGAGCGCGAAGGACATTGATGTGAATATTCTCGATAACGAACAACATACCCCTATTCATCTAGCCGTTATTTATAACCACGAAGCTGCCGTCAATGTTTTGCTGAAAAATACAAAAATTGAAGTTAATTTGCCAGATATGGATGGTCTAACGCCCCTCCATTGGGCCGCTCGAAATGGCCATCTCGAAATACTCAACGACCTACTAGCACATCCTGATATTATCGTGGATTGTATGGATAATAATTTTATGATTCCGCTGGAATGGGCAACACGGAATGCACACATTCCGATTATGAAAATTCTAAAGCCCTATAAGGCAAAAAATACCCCTAAATATGCTTTTTTACATAAACTATTAACGATTTTAAGACTAAAGCCTGCTTAAATCCCCTTTTGACCTAAAACGATTAAGCCGACTAAAATTATTTATTTTATTGGCTTGATTTTTTTTTAAAAGATGTACTAAGCTTAATTTCATTATCGGTTTACATTCTGGTTTTGTAGATACATTTTTTAACCAAAAACGAGGTATATCATGTCTATTGAAATGGATGGCGCTAGAGCAATTTTATCAACTTATCGTGATGTACACGATACTCCTCAAGCTAATGTCTCTGCGCAAACCATTCGCTTAAAATTACAGCAAAAAAATAGAAAACTTGAATCTGAACTAAACACGCTCAAAGAAAAATATCTCATCTTGCAACGTGAGCTTATTAATAGAGATAAAAAATTAGAAACCTTAAACAACAAACTGATTGATAAAACAATACATATGACAAGGCTAGAAGAAGATTTTGAAAATGCGATTGAACAATTAGGAATCAAGTCTTGAAATAAAGTCCGTGTAAAAATCTATTCCAAAGAGCGCTTTTAAATGTATTTTTCAAAATTCATAACAGAACAGCATCATAGTGCTCGAATTGGCTGGTTAAGGGCTGCTGTATTGGGCGCAAACGATGGTATTATCTCTACCGCAAGCCTTATTGTAGGGATAGCCGCGGCGCATACACCTCATCACAGCATATTGATTGCAGGTGTAGCAGGCCTAATTGCAGGAGCTATGTCAATGGCTGCGGGAGAATATGTTTCGGTCAGTTCGCAATTAGATACTGAGCAAGCCGATATTGAACGAGAACGCATAGAGCTGGCAAACAATTTAGAATATGAACACGAAGAGCTCGCGAATATTTACGTCTCTCGGGGACTTCAACCGAGTCTTGCCAAACAAGTTGCTGTAGAATTGATGGCACACGATGCCTTAGGTGCGCATGCACGCGATGAATTAGGGATTACAGAAATAATCAGAGCACGGCCGCTTCAAGCCGCGATAACATCCGCCATTACATTTTCTGTGGGCGCGGCATTGCCATTGCTCATGGTTATTATCGCGCCCTCCTCTCTGATCCCGGCTGTTTCTGCCATATCTTTATTCAGTCTGGCATTACTAGGCGCTTTAGCCGCTTTTACGGGCGGCTCCAATATACTAACGGGAACGCTACGCGTGACTTTGTGGGGTGCATTGGCATTGGCCGCAACAACGGGTATTGGAATGCTTTTTTGAAATTCTGGCGTTTCGGCGTTTAAAACCGATAAAAGGGCGGACACAGAGGTCCGCCCCTACATAAAACCATTCATTCCGATAGTCAAACCACGAAAAATGCGATTATTACAGAATGATTCCATTGTGTTTTTGAAGGTCTTGGGTATCGAATCACCTGTAGGGGCGGACCTTCTGTGTCCGCCCTGCCTCCATATATTAATTTTTACGCAGCCGAAGCAGAATCCTCAGATTCAACTTCTTTCATGCTTAAACGCACTCGACCTTGACGATCGACTTCAAGAACCTTAACCTTAACTGTTTGTCCTTCTTGTAGAACTTCATCCACAGTCTCAATACGGCGATCGGTAATCTGAGAAATGTGTACTAATCCGTCTTTACCCGGTAGGAAATTGACAAAAGCACCAAATTCGGTAATCCGAACCACTTTACCTTCATAAATTTTGCCAACTTCTGCTTCAGCCGTAATCAAATCAATTCTGCGTCGCACTTCAGCTGCCGCCGCTTTATCTGCAGAGGCAATATGAATAGTTCCATTATCATCAATATCAACTGTTGCATCCATATCTTCCGTTAAAGAACGAATGGTCGCGCCCCCTTTACCAATCACATCTCGGATTTTTTCAGGGTTAATTTGAAAGCTAATAATTTGAGGTGCAAACGAAGACATTTCAACGCGCGGTTCAGCAAGCGCTTGATTCATCACACCCAAAATATGCAAACGGCCTTCTTTGGCTTGTTCCAAAGCCACACGCATAATTTCTTCGGTAATGCCATCGATTTTGATATCCATTTGTAAAGCAGTAATGCCTTTATCGGTTCCTGCAACTTTAAAATCCATATCGCCTAAGTGATCTTCATCTCCTAGAATATCGGTGATCACTTGGAATTGATCATTTTCTTTAATCAAGCCCATCGCAATACCTGCAACTGCCGATTTAATCGGCACACCTGCGTCCATAAGTGCAATACTTGCGCCACAAACAGTGGCCATAGAACTCGAACCATTGGATTCTGTAATTTCGGAAACAACTCTTAATACATACGGAAAATCTGCATCTTTAGGCAACACAGCACGCATTGCACGCTTAGCCAACATACCGTGTCCAATTTCACGACGTTTAGGACTACCCACCATACCGACTTCCCCTACAGAATAAGGAGGAAAATTATAGTGCAGCATAAATGCATCTTTGTATTCACCTAAAGGACTGTCTATTAATTGCGCATCGCGCCCTGCACCCAAGGTAACCACCACAATGGCTTGGGTCTCACCTCGTGTAAATACGACAGAACCATGAGCACGCGGCAACCAGCTGGGTTGAATGGTAATTGGACGAACCGTTTTGGTATTTCGACCATCGATTCGTGGCTGGTTTGCTAAAATACGCCCTCGAACAATAGAACGATCGAGATTTTCAAGGATCTTCGCAATTTCTATTTTTAATTCGGGCGTTCCAGAATCAGGTTTTCCACCTGAATGGTTTTCTATCAGTGTATTTTTAATGCTCTTTAAACTTTGGTATCGTGCTTGTTTATCTTGAATTTGATACGCTTCTGTTAAAGCCGCAACAGAGGCTGCTTTAATTTCGTTGGCTAATTCAAGATTCGGAACAGCAGGTTTCCAATCCCACGCAGGTTTACCGGCATCCGTTACCAACGATTTAATTAATTCAATCACCGGCTGAAATTGCGTATGACCAAACATCACAGCACCTAACATAACAGACTCTGATAATTCATGCGCTTCAGATTCGACCATCAATACAGAATGTGAAGTACCCGCCACAACTAATTCTAATTCGGAAGATTCCAATTGAGTTTGCGTGGGATTTAAAAGATATTGGCCATCTACATAGGCAACGCGAGCAGCACCCATCGGCCCATTAAAAGGCAAACCAGAAAGCGCTAACGCCGCAGAAGCACCAATCATAGCGGGAATATCGGAGTCAATTTCTGGATTTAAGGAAATAACTGTCGCCACAATTTGAACTTCGTTCCAAAAACCTTTTGGAAATAGTGGACGAATGGGTCGATCGATTAAGCGGGAAATCAAAGTTTCGCGCTCGCTGGGTCGCCCTTCACGTTTAAAAAAACCGCCAGGAATTTTTCCAGCCGCATACGCGCGTTCCTGATAATCGACGCGAAGCGGAAAACCACTTTGCCCTAGCTTAGGTTCCCGCGAACCATCAACCGTCACCAACACGGTTGTGTCGTCTAGACTCACCACTACCGAAGCGGTTGCTTGGCGTGC